>NZ_JBFRHD010000002.1:0-330190 GCF_052115685.1 Cupriavidus sp. 2KB_3 | reverse complement strand
CAGTTGCGTCGTGGCATAGCCGAATACATCCGGTACTACAATCACGACCGCATCAAGCTCAAGCTAAAAGGGCTGAGTCCTGTGCAATACAGGACCCAGCCCTTGGCCGCGGCCTAACTTACCCGTCCAACTTTAGGGGGTCAGTTCATTCGGGAGCCTTTTTCGTTTGCATCCCCATTCTCTGCAGGCGGTGTCCCCCAGTCTTCTGTGCCGCCCAATCCACGTACATGAGACGACTCGCATTCTGGCGAGCCAGTCGAAGCGTCGTCCGCTACACTGAATCGATAGCGCCCCGTTCCGTCCGACCCCCGTTCGCCGGAGTCACGTCATGTCTGCCTCCCTTGTCTCGATTCGCCAGGCCGCTGCTGCCGCTGTGCTGGCGAGCATGGTGCTGATGGTCCTCCTGCTGTCCGTGGCCCATGCCGCGCCGATGCGGGCCGCCACCGAGCCGCGGGCGCCCGCGCAGGCGCAGACGCGCGATGCCGTCAGCGCCTACGAGGCCGGGCAGTTCGATGTCGCGCTCCAGGGGTTTGCCGCGGCAGCGCAGAAGGGCAACCGGCTGGCCCAGTTCAACTACGCGATGATGCTGCTGCGTGGCGAGGGCACCTCGCCCAAGCCGCAGGAGGCGCTGGGCTGGCTGCGCAAGGCCGCTGACAACCAGATGACACATGCGCAGTTCACATTGGGCGATCTGAGCGAGCGCGGCGAGCTGGTGCCGAAGTCGCTCGAGGAGGCCAACCGCTGGTACGCGCGCGCGGCGCAGGGCGGGCATGTGCAGGCGCAGATGGCGCTGGCCACCAACTACTTCACCGGCCGGGGCGTGCCGCGCGACTACGGCAAGGCGTTCACGTGGTACAGCCGGGCCGCCACAGCCGGCGACGGCGGCGCGCAGTACATCGTCGGCAGCTATTACGAGCGCGGCGAGCCCGGGGTGGTGGACAAGGACATCGAGCAGGCCAAGATCTGGTATGCCCGCGCGGCGGCGGGCGGGGACCCCGGCGCGCTGGCCAAGCTGCGGTCGCTGCTGGAGGAGGGGCTGCGCGCCAAGCGTAGCGGCGGGTCGATGTGAAGCGCCGCCCGCGCCACCTTGCCGGGGCCAGTGCGCGGTCTGCCGACAGGGCTCGGTACAAGTCTTGCTTGCTGCATTCCCATCCGGCCGATGCCTATCTGGACGATTCACTGACGCTTCACTGACGATTCACCGCACCCCTGGGAGGTTGTAGTGGCTACGCACGTCGCGCTGAACCATGTCACGCATTACCGCTACGACCGGCCGGTGAATCTGTCACCGCAAGTCGTGCGGCTGCGCCCCGCGCCGCATTGCCGGACCCCGATCCTGTCCTATTCCCTGCGCATCGAGCCCGCGCAGCACTTCGTGAACTGGCAGCAGGACCCGTTCTCCAACTACCTCGCCCGCCTGGTCATCCCGGAGAAGACCACCAGCTTCAAGGTCACGGTGGACCTCGTGGCGGAAATGGCGGTCTACAACCCGTTCGATTTCTTCCTGGGGCCATCGGCCGAGACGTTTCCGTTCGACTACGACGCCAGCCTCGGGCACGACCTCGCCCCCTATCTGGTGCGCGGCGAGCTGACGCCGCGGCTGGCGGCCTTCGTGGCCAGCATCGACCGCACGCCCACCGCCACGCTGGACTTCCTGGTGGCCCTGAACCAGCGCCTCCAGCACGACATCCGGTACCTGATCCGCATGGAGCCGGGGGTGCAGACGCCCGAGACCACGCTGGAGAACGCCTCCGGCTCGTGCCGCGACACCGGCTGGCTCCTGGTGCAGACGCTGCGCCATCTTGGGCTGGCGGCGCGCTTCGTCTCGGGCTACCTGCTGCAGCTGACGCCCGATGTGAAGGCCGTGGATGGCCCGGTGGGCGCCGAGACCGATTTCACCGATCTCCACGCCTGGTGCGAGGTCTACCTGCCCGGCGCCGGCTGGATCGGGCTGGACCCCACCTCCGGGCTGCTGGCCGGGGAGGGGCACATCCCGCTGGCCTGCACGCCGGAGCCCGGCGGCGCCTCGCCGGTGAGCGGGGCGGTGGACGAGTGCGAGGTCTCCTTCGAGCACCATATGTCGATCACGCGCATCTATGAGTCCCCGCGCGTGACCAAGCCCTATACCGAGGCGCAGTGGATGGCCGTCGATGCGGCCGGCGCCGCCGTCGACCGCACCCTGGAGCAGATGGACGTGCGCCTGACGATGGGCGGGGAGCCCACCTTCGTCGCCGCGCGCGACCGGGAGGGCGCGGAATGGAACACCGACGCGCTCGGCCCCACCAAGCGCGGGCTGGCCACCGAACTGGTGCAGAAGCTGCGCGCGCAATATGGCGAGGGCGGCTTCCTGCACTTTGGCCAGGGCAAGTGGTATCCGGGCGAGCAGTTGCCGCGCTGGGCGCTGTCGATCTGCTGGCGTGCCGATGGCGTGCCGTGCTGGGAGAACCCGGCGCTGTTCGCCGATGAGCGCGAGCCGGACGCCTACACCGACGCCGACGCGCGGCGCTTCATCGAAACCCTGAGCGCCCGGCTTGGCCTGGCCTCGCATTTCATCCTGCCCGGCTACGAGGACGTCTGGTACTACCTGTGGCGTGAGCGCAGCCTGCCGGTCAACGTCGATCCGCACGAGGCGCGGCTGGAAGACGCCATGGAGCGCGCGCGGCTGCGCCGGGTGTTCGAGAGCGGCCTGTCACGCGTGACCGGCTACGTGCTGCCGCTGGCCCGCGCCACGCAGGACCCGCCGTCACGCAATGACGCCGCATGGATTACCGGCCCGTGGTTCCTGCGCGATGACCGCATGTATCTGCTGCCCGGCGATTCGCCGATGGGCTACCGGCTGCCGCTCGACGCGCTGCCTTGGGTGTCCGAGGCTGACTATCCGTGGCAGTTCGACCAGGACCCCTTTGCCCCGCGCGCGCCGCTGCCGGCCACCACGCCGCTGCGCAGCCAGTCGCCCGCGCCAGCCGGCGGGCTGTCGCTCGACCCCACCGGGCTGGGCCCGGCCGCGATGGCGGCACGCCGTGCGCAGGCGCGCGGCGAGGCCGTCGCCCCGATGCCATCCGGGGCGCCAGCCGAGCCAGCATCCGCGCCATCCGCCACGGGCGCCGCACCGGGCCTGGCCCCGGCCTTCACCCGCCCGCCCGCGCTTGGCGAGTCGGCGGCGGACATCATCCGTACCGCGCTCTGCGTGGAAGTGCGCCACCCCAGCCGCGCCGCCGGCCCGGCCGTCGAGTTGAAGGCGATGGGCGACAAGCGCGGCATCCTCTATGTCTTCATGCCGCCGCTGACTGTGCTGGAGGACTACCTCGCACTGGTGGCCGAGGTGGAAGCCACGGCGGCCGAACTCGGCATGAAGATCGTGATGGAAGGCTACCCGCCGCCGCGCGATCCGCGCCTGAAGCTGCTCCAGGTCACCCCGGACCCGGGCGTGATCGAGGTCAACATCCACCCGGCCAGCAACTGGGCGGAGCTGGTGGAGCACACCGAGTTTCTCTATCAGGCCGCGCACGAGACGCACCTCTCCACCGACAAGTTCATGCTCGATGGCCGCCACACCGGCACGGGCGGCGGCAACCACTTCGTGCTCGGCGGCGCCACGCCGGCGGACAGCCCCTTCCTGCGCCGGCCTGACGTGCTGGCCAGCCTGATCGCCTACTGGCACAACCATCCCTCGCTGTCCTACCTGTTCTCGGGCCTGTTCATCGGGCCGACCAGCCAGGCGCCGCGCGTGGACGAGGCGCGCAACGACCAGCTCTACGAACTGGAGATCGCCTTCGCGGAACTGCGCCGGCAGGTGGCCCTGCACGAAGGCGCCGGCGATGGCTACACCCCGCCATGGCTGATCGACCGGGCGCTGCGTAACCTGCTGGTAGATGTGACGGGTAATACGCATCGATCCGAATTCTGCATCGACAAGCTCTATTCCCCCGATGGGCCCACGGGCCGGCTTGGCCTGCTGGAGCTGCGCGCCTTCGAAATGCCGCCGCACGCGCGCATGAGCCTGGTGCAGCAACTGCTGCTGCGGGCCATGGTCGCCCGTTTCTGGCGCACGCCCTATACGGCGCGGCTCACGCGCTGGGGCACCGCGCTGCACGACCGCTTCATGCTCGGCACCTTCGTGCAGATGGATCTGGAGGACGTGCTCGCCGAGATGCGCAGCGCCGGCTTCGTGTTCGAGTCCGCGTGGTTTGCGCCGCACTTCGAGTTCCGCTTCCCGCGCGTGGGCGAGGTGGAGGCCGAGGCGGCCGGGCTGTCGCTGCAGCTGCGCGCGGCGCTGGAGCCGTGGCACGTGATGGGCGAGGAGGGCGCGGCGGGCGGCACGGTGCGCTATGTCGATTCGTCGGTGGAGCGGCTCGAGGTGCGCGTGCTCGGCATGAACGAGACCCGCCACGTGGTGACGGTGAATGGCCGGACCATCCCGCTCCAGCCCACCGGGCGCGCCGGCGAGTACGTGGCGGGCGTGCGCTACCGCGCCTGGGCGCCGCCATCGTCGCTGCATCCCACCATCGGCGCGCATGCCCCGCTCACCTTCGACGTGGTGGATACGTGGATGGATCGCAGCGTTGGGGGATGTCAGTATCATGTTTCCCACCCCGGAGGCCGTAATTACCAGACATTCCCGGTGAACGCCTACGAGGCCGAAAGCCGGCGGCTGGCCCGCTTTTTCACCATCGGCCATACGCCGGGGCGGTCCGTGGCGCCGCCGGTGGAGCGCAGCCTCGAATTCCCCTTTACGCTCGATCTGCGGCAGATATAAGCCGACACCCTCCCCCGGAGACCTCTCCCCGTGCCCTTGCAGTCGTCGCTTCCCCTCGACGGATCGGACAGCCCGGCTGCCATGGCGGGCCGGCTGGCCCTGCCCGTGCCGGACGGCCATCTGGACGAGCTGCGCCTGCCGGACGGCACGCTGCGCGCGCCCTGGGCGCGCTTCTTCGCGGAACTGGGCGAGCAGGGCGACCTCGGCAGCCTGAGCCCGGACGCGCTGGCGGCGCGTGCGGCGGCGGTGGCGCGCCAGATCCGCGACAACGGCGTGACCTACAACGTCTATGCCGACCAGGGCGGCGGCGCGCGGGCGTGGCAGCTGGAATTGCTGCCATTCCTGATCGCCGAGGAGGACTGGGCCGTGATCGAGCGCGGCGCGGCCCAGCGCGCCACGCTCGCCAACGCCATCATGGCCGACATCTACGGCCCCCAGACGCTGCTCACGCGCGGCCTGCTGCCGCCGGGGCTGGTCTACGGCCATCCCGGCTACATGCGGCCCCTCAAGGGCTACCAGCCGCCGGGCGGCAGCTTCCTCCAGACCATGGCGATCGACCTGGTCCATACCGACGATGGCTGGACCGTCATCGCCCATCGCACGGAAACCCCGTCGGGCATGGGCTACGCGCTGGAGAACCGGCTGATCATCTCGGGCCAGTTCGCCGATGCCTTCCGCGAGATGCGTGTGCGGCGCCTGCCGCCGGCCTTTGCCCAGTTGATCTCCACGCTGGCCCACGCGCCGCTGGTGGCGGGGGCGGATGAAGGGGCCTCGCTGCCGTCGAGCGGCGGGCTGCACATCGTGCTGCTGTCGCCGGGGCCGTTCAACGAGACCTATTTCGAGCACACCTTCCTGGCGCGCTACCTCGGCATCACGCTGGTGGAAGGCAAGGACCTGACCGTGCGCAACGACATGGTCTACCTGAAGACGTTCGGCGGGCTGGAGCGCGTGGACGTGATCCTGCGCCGGCTGGACGACGTGTTCTGCGACCCGCTGGAGCTGCGCAGCGACTCCACCATCGGCGTGCCGGGGCTGCTGGAGGCGATGCGGGCGGGCAACGTGATGGTGTCCAACGTGCCCGGCGCGGGCTTCCTGGAGTCGCCGGCGATCCACGGCTTCCTGCCGGGCATCGCCCGCGCGCTGCTGGACGAGACGCTGATCCTGCCCGCGGTGTCGAGCTGGTGGTGCGGCGAGGCCGCCGCGCAGGACGAGGCCATGTCGACGCTGGCCGAGGCCTTCGTCATGCCCACCTATCCGCGCGTGCCGGGCGAGCCGCGCCTGGGCATGGAGCGCGGGCTGCAGCCGCTCGAAGACTGGCGCGCGCGCATCGCCGAGACGCCCGACCGCTACACGCTGCAGGCGCCGCTGCCGCTGTCGCACACGCCGTGCTGGGAGCCGGACGGGCGCGGTGGCGGGCGCATTGGCTCGCGGGCGGCCATGCTGCGCGTGTTTGCCATCGCCGATGGCAACGGCGGCTGGCAGGTCATGCCGGGCGGGTTCATGCGACTGGCGCCGCCCCGGCTGGAGGCGGTGTCGATGCAGCTGGGCGGCACCAGCGCTGACACCTGGGTGCTCTCCAGCCAGACCTCGGGCGCCGCCGCCAGCCCGCTGGCCGCGCGCAGCGGGCTGGCGGCGGCGCCTGCCTCGCGGCCGCTGGCCGTCTCCAGCCGGGCCGCCGAGAACCTGTACTGGGCCGGCCGCTACGCGGAGCGCGCCGAGAACACGGTGCGCCTGTGCCGGCAGATCCTCGGCTCGATCGAATCGAACGACGAAACCGACGATGGCACGCTGAACATGATCGGCCAGCTGGCGCAGTGGTTTGGCCTGGTGCCGGCCCAGACGCCCTCGCCGCAGGCGTCGCTGCGGGTGTTCGAGCGCAGCCTGGTGTCCGCGCTGGCCGATGCCAGCGGCAGCGCCGGCGTGGTGCAGACGCTGGCCAGCCACGCGCGCGCGGCCAATGAGATCCGCAACCGGCTGTCGAACGATCACTGGCGCACCATCCTGGCCGCCCGCAACGACTTCCATGATGCGATGGCCGCTGCGGCATGCCCGGCCGGCTCGGCCAGCGGCGAGGGCGCGTACGACCGCTCCCGGGTGCTGGTCGCGCTGGAGCAGCTGTCAATGCAGCTTGGCGCGATCAGCGGCGCGCAGGGCGACCGCATGTCGCGTGACGAAGCGTGGCGGCTGGTGTTCATCGGCCGTCATATCGAGCGCGTCTCCACGCTGGCGCTGTTCCTGGAGGTGGCCGAGCGCAGTGGCGCGCTGCGTTCGCGCAGCGGCTTCGACCTGCTGCTGCACCTGTTCGACAGCACGCTGACCTATCGCTCGCTGTTCCCGGGCCGGACCGATGTGCCGGCGCTGGTGGACCTGCTCGTGCTGGACCCCACCAACCCGCGCGGCCTCTACGGCGTGCTGGACCGCCTGCGCGAGAAGCTGGTGCAGCTGCCGACCGGCGCCACCGGCCAGGCCCGCGTGCCGCTGGCGGAACTGCTGCCGCCGGCCAGCGCGCTGCCGTCGCGCACGGTGCTGTGCACCACCGATGACGATGGCCGCCATGCCACCCTGGCCGCGCTGTGCGACCAGCTCGGCGCGCGCATGGCCAAGCTGTCCGACGAGATCGGCGGCCGCTACTTCAGCCATGCCGGCGTGGCGCCGGAAACGGACCTGCCATGAGCGTGAACCCCGTGCCTGCCGTTCCTCCGGCCCCGATCGCCGCGACGCCGACGCCGACGCCAACACCAACGCCTGACGCCCCGCCCAAGCCATCCACCCTGAGCGTGCACCACGTCACCACGTACCAGTACGCCTGGCCCGTGGAGCACGCGCAGCAGCGCGCCGTGGTCACGCCGCCGTCCTACCCGTGGCAGGCGGTGAGCACGCACTGCACGGCCATCGATCCGCCGCCCTCGCACCAACATGTGCGCACCGATGCCTTCGGCAACAACGTGCTGCATTTCATGCTCGACGTGCCGCACGAGACCATGCGGCTGACCACGGCCAGCACGGTCACGCTGAGGCCGCGCTGGGCCAGGCTCGACCCGGCCCGCAGCCCGCCGTGGGAAGAGGCCGCGCAACGGCTGCGCTACCGCGCCGGCCAGCCGTTCGACCCCGAGACCGAGTTCGTCTTCGCCTCGCCCAATGTGGCGCTGCACGCGGACCTGCGCGACTACGCCCGGCGCAGCTTCACGCCCGGGGTGAGCGTGGTGGCTGGCGCCATCGACCTGATGCACCGCATCCACGCCGATTTCGAGTACCACGCCGAGATCACCGAGGTCCACACGCCCGCGCTGGAGGCCTTCGCGCTGCGCAGCGGCGTGTGCCAGGACTTCGCCCAGGTGATGATCGGCTGCCTGCGCTCGCTCGGGCTGCCCGGGCGCTATGTCAGCGGCTATCTCCGCACCGACCCGCCGCCGGGCGAACCGCGCCTGCTGGGCGCCGACGCCTCGCACGCCTGGGCCGGCGTCTGGTGCCCCGAGAACGGCTGGGTCGATCTCGACCCGACCAACGACATGCTGGCCGACACCCGCCACGTCACCCTGGCCATCGCCCGCGACTACAGCGACGTGCCCCTGCTGCACGGCGTCATCGTGGGCGGCGGGGAGCACACGGTGGAGGTGGAGGTGAGCGTGGTGCCGGTGGAGTGAGCCGCCGTCAGAACCGTCCGCCCAACAAAAAAGCCGGCCGCTTGCGCGGACCGGCTTTCTTTCGCCAGACAGGTTAGATGGGCCAGATGGGTCGGATGACGCCGGGGGCGGGTCAGCCGAGCTTCTTCTTGAGCAGCTCGTTGACCTGGGCCGGGTTGGCCTTGCCCTTGGTGGCCTTCATGGCCTGGCCGACCAGCGCGTTGAAGGCCTTTTCCTTGCCGGCGCGGAACTCTTCGACCGACTTGGCGTTGGCGGCCAGCACGTCGTCGATGATCTTCTCGAGTTCGCCGGTGTCGGACATCTGCTTGAGGCCCTTGGCGGCGATGATCGCGTCGGCGTCGCCGCCGGACTCGCCGGCCCACATCGCCGGGAAGACGTCCTTCTTGGCGGTGTTGTTGGACACCGTGCCGTCGGCGATGCGCGCCAGCAGCTTGGCCAGTTGCGCCGGGCGCACCGGGGCGTCGTCGATGGCCATGCCTTCGCGGTTCAGTTGCGACGCCACGTCGCCCATCAGCCAGTTGGCCGCCGGCTTGGCGCTGGCCACGCCGGCCTCGGTCACCACGGCCTCGAAGTACGCGGCGAGGGATTTGGTGGCCGTGAGCGTGCTTGCATCGTAGGCGGAGAGGCCGTACTGCGAGACGAAGCGCGCCTGCATCGCCACCGGCAGCTCGGGCAGGCCGGCGCGCACGCGCTCGACCCACTCGGCGTCGATCTCGAGCGGCATCAGGTCCGGATCGGGGAAGTAGCGGTAGTCGTGCGCGTCTTCCTTGGTGCGCATCGCGCGCGTCTCACCGGTGTCCGGGTCGAACAGCACGGTGGCCTGGACGATCTTGCGGCCGTCCTCGATCTCGTTGATCTGCCACTGCACTTCGTAGTCGATGGCCTGCTGGAGGAAGCGGAACGAGTTCAGGTTCTTGATTTCGCGGCGGGTGCCGAATTCCTTCTGGCCGACCGGGCGCACGGAGACGTTGGCGTCGCACCGGAAGCTGCCTTCCTGCATGTTGCCGTCGCAGATGCCCAGCCATACCACGAGCGAGTGCAGGGCCTTGGCGTAGGCCACGGCCTCGGCCGAGCTGCGCATGTCCGGCTCCGTCACGATCTCCAGCAGCGGCGTGCCGGCGCGGTTCAGGTCGATGCCGGTCATGCCGGCGAAATCCTCGTGCAGCGACTTGCCCGCATCCTCCTCGAGGTGGGCACGGGTCAGGTTCACGGTCTTCTCGTAGACGCCCTGCCGTCCTTCCACCTGGATCGTGATGGTGCCGCCCTGCACCACCGGAATCTCGTACTGGCTGATCTGGTAGCCCTTCGGCAGGTCAGGGTAGAAGTAGTTCTTGCGCGCGAAGATACTGCGCGGCGCGATGTGGGCGCCGATGGCCAGCCCGAACTCGATGGCGCGCTCGACGGCGCCCTTGTTCAGCACGGGCAGCACGCCTGGCAGCGCCAGGTCCACGGGCGAGGCCTGCGTGTTGGGTTCGGCCCCGAACGCGGTGGAGGTGCCGGAAAAAATCTTCGAGGCGGTGGAGAGCTGCGTATGCGTCTCCAGGCCAATCACCACTTCCCATTGCATGGCGGTATTCCTGGTTTAAGTCTTCTGTTCTGTTCTATATAGGGCCGGACCCGGCGTTCTTCAGGGCGCCGGGTTCAACAGCCACGAATCGAGTTGGGCGAGCGCGGCCACCCGCGCCAGGGCGTCGCCGCCGCTGGCGGTATCGGCGCCCGGGGTGCGCCGGGGCGCGTCGCGCCGGCCGTGCAGCTCGCTGGTGCCGTCGAAGCCATGATAGGCGCCCGGGTAGATCTCAAGCCGGAAGCGCGCATCGGGCTGGCGCGCCAGCACGGCGTTCTGGAGCATCGCGCAGCGCGTGGCCGGGGTCCAGTCGTCCGCGCCGCCAATCATCATCAGCACCGGCGCGCGCAGCTTGAAATTGTGCTGCCGCACCACGCGCTTGCAGGCCGGGTAGAAGGCCACGGCGCGCTCCACGGCAGGCGTGCCGGCCGGCCACGGGCGGCTGGCGTCGATGGCGGCCAGCACTGCCTGCGCGCCGTTCGACCAACCCAGCAGCACGATGCGGCGCGGGTCCACGCCGGGCTGGCGCGCTACCCAGCGCAGCGCGGCCAGGGCATCGGCGCGGCGTGTCTTGTCGTCGATGCCGCGTGCGTCCGGCGTATCGCCGCAGCCGCTGGTGATGCGCCCGCGCGGGCCGAAGCTGTCCGGCATCAGCACGGCGTAGCCGCGCTCGGTCAGCCAGTGCGCGTACTCGCGGTAGCGGGCCTGCATGGTGCCGGCCGGATTGAGGATTTCGTCGATGGAACCCGTGCGCCGCGCCACGCGGTGCGTGTCTTCGAGCCCGCCGCAGCCGTGCAGCGCTATCACCACCGGCAGCGGCTGCGCCCGTGGATGGCCGCTGTCGCGCGGCAGGAACCAGTAGGCCGGCAGCGTCGGCATGCCGGCATCGCCGGCCAGCCGCACGCGCTGGACGATGGGCGCGGGGGCGGCCGGCGTGGACGTGGCCGCGGAAGCCGCCACCGCCGGCGCGCTGGAAGCCGAGATCGGCGCTTGCGGCGCCGAGACCGTGCTCCACGCCGGCACCGCGCTCACCGTCATCATCGCCAGTCCCGCGCGCAGCCAGCGCCGCACCCGAGGCATAACCCCGGGCATAACCCCGGCGGCGAAGGATGAGAGTGGGCGGCGTGGCGGCATGGGGGAGACGTTATCGCGTGCGCGCGCAGGCGCCCGTGTCCGGTTCGAACATCACCGGCCACGCTTCCTCATAGATGCCGGGCGTGCAGTGCGACTGGCAGCTCGCATGCGCCAGCGTCACGCGGCGCGGGTCCTGCCAGACCATCAGCTTGCAGGCGCTGCCATCGTTGGCGCGCAACTCGATATGTGGCGTCTTGCGCACCTGGCGGAAGTCGGCCAGATTGAAGCTGCACGAGCCACGCTTGCCGACCCACAGCTTCCACTGCAACTGCTGCACGGCGTTGTCCGCCACGCGCAGCTGGGCATCCTCGCGGAAACCGTCTTCCTCGGTGCGGCGGCAGTCGCCGTTCAGGTCGATGTCGCGCGCGGCGATGGGCGTGGAGCGCCCGCCGAACGGCAGCGAGCAGCCGGCCAGCACCACCGCGAGGGCCATCGCGGCGAAGAGGCGTAGCAGGCGCTTGTCGTGCATCGTCATCAGGCCGGGCGGCGCAGGTGCCAGTCGGTGGCCTGCTGGAAGGCATGGGCCACCTGCAGCAGGCGCGCTTCATCGAAATAGTTGCCGATCAGTTGCAGGCCGACGGGCATGTTGTCCTGCCCCGTGCCGCACGGCACGCTCATGCCGGGCAGGCCGGCGAGGCTGGTGGAGAGCGTGAAGATGTCGGCCAGGTACATCTGCACCGGGTCGGCGGTCTTCTCGCCGAGCTTCCACGCCACCGTGGGCGCCACCGGGCCCATGATCACGTCGCACTGGCTGAAGGCGCGCTGGAAATCGTCGGCGATGATGCGGCGGATCTTCTGCGCCTGCAGGTAATAGGCGTCGTAATAGCCGTGGGACAGCACGTAGGTGCCCACCAGGATGCGGCGCTTGACCTCGGCACCGAAGCCTTCGGCGCGGGACTTCTTGTACATGTCGAGCAGGTCGCCGTACTCGGCCGCGCGGTGGCCGTAGCGTACGCCGTCGAAGCGCGACAGGTTGCTCGACGCCTCGGCCGGCGCAATCACGTAGTACACCGGGATCGACAGTTCGGTCTTGGGCAGGGTCACGTCGACCAGCGTCGCGCCGAGCTTCTCGTATTCGGCCAGCGCGCCGCGCACGGCGGCTTCCACATCGGCGGACAGGCCCGCGCCAAAGTACTCGCGCGGCAGGCCGATGCGCAGGCCGGCCAGTGGCTTGTCGGCGCTGGCGCCGGCGCGCGGCTGGCCCAGATGGCGCGTGAAGTCCTCGTCCACGCCGCCCTGGGCGGGTGTGAGGCTGGTGGAATCCTTCGGATCGAAACCGGCCATGGCGTTGAGCAGCAGCGCGCAGTCCTCGGCCGAGCGGGCCATCGGGCCGCCCTGGTCGAGCGACGAGGCGAACGCGATCATGCCGTAGCGCGAGACGCGGCCGTAGGTCGGCTTGATGCCGGTGATGCCCGAGAACGACGCCGGCTGGCGGATCGAGCCGCCGGTGTCGGTGCCGGTGGCAGCCGGGGCCAGGCCCGCGGCCACGGCGGCGGCGGAACCGCCCGAGGAACCGCCCGGCACGCGCTGCTTGTCCCACGGGTTGCGCACGGGGCCGAAGTACGAGTTCTCGTTCGACGAACCCATCGCGAATTCGTCCATGTTGGTCTTGCCCAGCGTGACCATGCCGGCGGCGGCCAGGCGCTCCACCACGGTGGCGTCGAACGGGCTCTGGTAGCCGGCCAGCATCTTCGAGCCGGCCGTGGAGGCCCAGCCGCGCGTCACGAAGACGTCCTTGTGGGCGATGGGCACGCCGGTCAGCGGCGCGGCCTGGCCCTGGGCGCGGCGGTCGTCGGCGGCGCGGGCCTGGGCCAGGGTGAGGTCGGCGTTGACGTCGACGAAGGCATTCAGGTCGCGCGCGGCCTCGATGCGGGCGAGGTAGTCGCGCGCGAGTTCCTCGGCGGAAACGGTGCGCGCCGCCAGGGCATCGGCGATCTGGCGCAGGGAAGTCACGGAATCAGCGGAAAAGGACATGTCGGTCTGGTGTCTGCGGTGGCGGTCAGGGGCGGCGGCGGGCCGGGCTGGTGGGCCCGGGCGTCACTCGATGACCTTCGGCACCAGGTAGAGGCCGCGCTCGGTGGCCGGGGCCGGACGCTGGTAGTCTTCGCGGCGGTCGGTCTCGGTCACGGCATCCTCGCGCAGGCGCTGGGCGATGTCGCGCACGGCGGAGAGCGGGTGCGCCAGCGGCTCGATACCGGTGGTGTCCACCGCCTGCATCTGCTCCACCAGCGAGAAGAAGTTGTTCAGTTGGGCGAGCGTCTGCGCGGCCTCGGCATCGCTGGTTTCGATGCGGGCCAGGTGCGCGATGCGCTTGACGTCGGAGAGTGCGAGAGCCATGGCGTGATGCGGCGCGGGCGCCGGGTTCAGTCCAGCGGACTGGGGATGTTGCGGTCGGGTGGCGGGCAGGACGCCCGGAGCGGGGTCCGGGGGCGCCCCCGGGATCGTTTCGTTACAAGTTTTTCCGGGCGCTGACGCCCCGAAACAGCGTGGATTATAAGGTATCATTACGCGTTGCAGGCCTCCCGCAACGCGGACTTCACATGGCGCGCCAAATGGCGGGTTCCAGGCAGGTCGCGGGTCACTCCGGCGCATGCGCCGGTGATGCCGTCGCCACTGCCGGCACGCACCATGAGTGCCGGGCAGGGCGGTCGGGCGGGGCACGCGGCGCGCGAGCGTCGCGAGACTGCAACAGACTGCAAGAGCAGGCAGGAAACGCGATTGGCGAACGATAAAGGCACGGCCCGGCGGCAAGTCCGCGATTAGCAGCCGGTTTTCATCGCAGTTTCACACTTCACAATCAGGTTCCTCCGATTAGGCTTCTGCCATCGTCAGGCGATTTTCCGACCTGTCCGGCGCATCTGGCGGCGAACTTTCGCGCAGAGTCTAATCAAAGGTTCCCGTAGGTCCGGCGTGCAGGCTGCGCCGGTTGCGGATCGCCGATGACCGGGCGGGCATGCGCCCCCTCGCCGTCGGCACCGGGGCGTACCGGCTTGCCGGTACGGGCCGCAGCGCACCGGGGGAACCGTGAACCATCACCCTTGCAAACGTATACCTGGCCGGGCCGAACACGGCGCCGGCCGTTTCGCATACTCGCGAACCAACAAAAGACAGGATTCCTGATGTTCGGATTTCTCCGCAGCTATTTCTCCAACGACCTGGCCATCGACCTGGGCACCGCCAACACGCTGATCTATATGCGCGACAAGGGCATCGTCCTGGACGAGCCGTCGGTCGTGGCCATCCGTCAGGAAGGCGGCCCCAACGCCAAGAAGACGATCCAGGCGGTTGGCAAGGAAGCCAAGCAGATGCTGGGCAAGGTGCCGGGCAATATCGAGGCCATCCGCCCGATGAAGGACGGCGTGATCGCCGACTTCACCGTGACCGAGCAGATGCTCAAGCAGTTCATCAAGATGGTCCATGACTCGAAGCTGCTGCGCCCGAGCCCCCGGATCATCATCTGCGTGCCGTGCGGCTCCACCCAGGTGGAACGCCGCGCCATCCGCGAATCGGCGCTGGGCGCCGGGGCCAGCCAGGTGTACCTGATCGAGGAGCCGATGTCGGCCGCGATCGGCGCCGGGCTGCCGGTGTCGGAACCGTCGGGCTCGATGGTGGTGGACATCGGCGGCGGCACCACCGAGGTGGGCATCATCTCGCTGGGCGGCATGGTCTACAAGGGTTCGGTGCGCGTGGGCGGTGACAAGTTCGACGAAGCCATCGTCAACTACATCCGCCGCAACTACGGCATGCTGATCGGCGAACAGACCGCCGAAGCCATCAAGAAGGAAATCGGCTCGGCATTCCCGGGTTCCGAAGTGCGCGAGATGGAAGTCAAGGGCCGCAACCTGTCCGAAGGCATTCCGCGCGCGTTCACGGTTTCGTCGAACGAAATCCTCGAAGCCCTGACCGATCCGCTGAACCAGATCGTGTCCGCCGTGAAGATCGCCCTCGAGCAGACGCCCCCGGAACTGGGTGCCGACATCGCCGAGCGCGGCATGATGCTGACCGGTGGCGGCGCGCTGCTGCGCGACCTGGACCGCCTGCTGGCCGAGGAAACCGGCCTGCCGGTGCTGGTGGCCGAAGACCCGCTGACCTGCGTGGTGCGCGGCTCCGGCATGGCGCTCGAGCGCATGGACAAGCTCGGCAGCATCTTCTCGTACGAGTAAGAACAGGAACCGCAACGTGGCGACACGCGGCATGCCGGCCCCCGCAGGCTGCGCCGGCGCGTGCGCCACGAGATTTCCGCCCTCTCCCGCCGCCCCCGGCGGGATGACTTCGCCTGCGCACGGGTAAATGGATTACTCCCCACCGCCGCTCTTCAAGCAAGGCACGTCCGCCGTGGCGCGGCTGGTCATCTTCGTGACCATCGCGCTGGCGCTGCTCGTGGTCGATGCCCGCTTCGACGCCATGCGCGTCGCGCGGCAGGTTGCCGCCACCGTGCTGATGCCGGTGGAACGCGTGGTCCTGGTGCCGCGCGACGCGCTGCGCGGCGTCTTTGACTACGCCCAGTCGTCCGTCACGCTGGCCAACGAGAACCGCGAACTGCGCCGCAGCGCCGTGGAGCAGGCCAGCGCTGCGGTGCGCCAGGCCCAGCTCGAGGCCGAGAACAACCAGCTGCGCAAGCTGCTGAACCTGACCCAGCAATCGGCCACGCCGGTCGTGGCGGCCGAGATCCTCTATGACGCCCGCGACCCGTACAGCCAGCGCATCGTGATCGACCGGGGCAGCGTGCAGGGCCTGCGCGCCGGCTATCCGGTGATCGACGAACGCGGCGTGATCGGCCAGATCACGCGGGTCTCGCCACTCCAGGCCGAGGTGACGCTGCTGACCGACAAGGACCAGGCGATTCCGGTCCAGGTGGTGCGTAACGGGCTGCGCAGCGTGGCCTTTGGCGGCTCGCGCGCAGGGCAGCTCGACCTGCGCTTCATGGCCGCTTCGGCCGATCTTCAGCAAGGCGACCTTCTCGTCACATCCGGCCTGGACGGTACCTATCCGCCCGGCCTGCCGGTGGCGAAGATCACCCATATCGAGCGCAAGGCCGATACGGCCTTCTCGCGCGTGTATTGCGAGCCGGTGGCTGGCGTGCGCTCGCACCGGCAACTGCTGGTGGTGCGCTATGAGTCCGGGCTGGGCCCGCGTCCGCAGGACGAGGACAAGCCGCAGAAGGCCGAGCGCGGCGCGCGTTCGGCGGCGGCCCGCGCCGGTGCCGAGAAGTCGGCAGAGAAAAACGGCGAAAAACCTGACGCCACGGAGCCCGCACGGTGACCAATCCCCAGTATCTGCTGCGCCCGGTCAATCCCGCGTTCATCGCGGTGACGTTCATCGCCGCGTTCCTGTTCAACCTGATGCCGTGGGGCACCACGCTCTGGATTCCGGACATGGTGGCGCTGGTGCTGGTGTTCTGGAACATCCACCAACCGCGCAAGGTCGGCATGGGCGTGGCGTTCCTGCTGGGCCTGCTGATGGATGTGCACGATGCCCGCCTGCTGGGCGAGCACGCCATGGCCTACACGCTGCTGGCCTACTTCGCCATCACGATCCATCGCCGCGTGCTGTGGTTTTCCGTCTATACCCAGGCGCTGCATGTGCTGCCGCTGCTGTTTATCGTCCACGCCGTGCCGGTGGTGATCCGCCTGGCCATGGGCGCGCCCCTGCCGGGCTGGCAGTTGCTGCTGGCGCCCTGCATCGAGGCGCTGCTGTGGCCGTTGGCCACCAGTGTGCTGTTGGCGCCACAACGGCGTTCGCACGACGTCGACGAAACCAGACCGATTTAGCCGATCCAGCCTTCCCGGGCCGGATCGATAGTTAGAGCCGCCCGGGCCACCGCCCACGCCGAACCCGCAGCCGCAGTACCGCCATGACCGAAATCCGCAACGTCGAACTGGAAATCGGCCGCTTCCGCATCCGCGTGGCGGCTGCTGCCCTGTTTACGGTGATCTGCTTCGGGCTGCTGTTCACCCGCTTCCTTTGGCTCCAGTGGTACAAGCACGACCAGTACTCGGCCAAGGCGGAGGACAACCGCATTTCCGTGGCGCCGATCGAGCCCAATCGCGGCATCATCATGGACCGCAACGGCGTGATCCTGGCGCGCAACTACTCCGCCTACACGCTGGAAATCACGCCGTCGAAGCTGACCGATACGCTCGATAATACGATTGAGGCGCTTTCGTCACTTGTCGATATCCAGCCGCGTGACCGCCGCCGCTTCAAGCGGCTGCTGGAGGAGTCGCGCAGCTTCGAAAGCCTGCCGATCCGCAGCCAGCTGTCGGACGAGGAAGTGGCCAAGTTCTCCGCCCAGCGCTTCCGCTTTCCCGGCGTGGATGTGCGCGCGCGGCTGTTCCGCCAGTACCCGCTCGGCGAGTCGGCCAGCCACGTGATTGGCTACCTGGGGCGCATTTCGCAGCGCGACCAGGAGCGCATCGATGCGATGGACGAGGCCAACGACGCCGAGGGCGCCAAGTACGATCCGCGCAAGGACGCCGACAACTACAAGGGCACCAACTACATCGGCAAGATCGGCCTGGAGCAAAGCTACGAGGCCGAGCTGCACGGGCTGACCGGCTTCGAGGAAGTGGAAGTGAGCGCGGGCGGGCGGCCAATCCGCACGCTGTCCACCTCGCCGGCCACGCCGGGCAACAACCTGATCCTGTCGCTGGACATCCGCCTCCAGCAGCTGGCCGAGCAGCTGTTTGGCGACCGGCGCGGCGCGCTGGTGGCGATCGAGCCGGCCACGGGCGACATCCTGGCCTTCGTCTCCAAGCCCACCTACGACCCGAACCTGTTCGTGGAAGGCATCGACTCGAAGACCTGGGACGAACTCAACAGCTCGCCGGACAAGCCGCTGCTGAACCGCCCGCTGCGCGGCACCTATCCGCCCGGTTCCACCTACAAGCCGTTCATGGCGCTGGCGGCGCTGACCACCGGCAAGCGCACGGCCGCCTGGGGCATGCACGACCCGGGCTTCTTCACGCTGGGCAACCATACCTTCCGCGACGACAAGCCGGGCGGCCACGGCTGGGTGGACATGCAGACCTCGATCGTGCAGTCCTGCGACACCTATTACTACGCGCTGGCGCGCGACATGGGCGTCAATGGCATCCACGACTTCATGAAGCCGCTCGGGTTCGGCCAGATCACGGGCATCGACATCGAGGGCGAAAGCCGCGGCATCCTGCCGTCCACCGAGTGGAAGCGCAAGGCGTACCGCAAGCCGGAGCAGCAGAAGTGGTATGACGGCGAGACCATCTCGCTGGGCATCGGGCAGGGCTACAACAGCTTCACGATCCTGCAGCTGGCCAACGCGGTGTCGATCATCGTCAACAACGGCGCGGCGATGAAGCCCCACCTGGTGAAGGCGGTGGAGGATTCGGTCTCGCGCCAGCGCACGCTGACGGTGCCGAAGGAAAGCTATCGGATTCCGCTCAAGCAGGCCGATATCGACGTGATCAAGAAGGCCATGGTGGCCGTGACGCACTCGGGCACCGCCGCGCGCGTGTTTGCGGGCGCGGCCTACGAATCGGCCGGCAAGACCGGCACGGCGCAGACCTACACGCTGGCCAAGGGTGAAAAGTACAACCACCATGCGCTCGATGAGCGCAAGCGCGATCACTCGCTGTATACCGCGTTCGCGCCGGCGGACAACCCGAAGATCGCGCTGGCGCTGATCGTCGAGAACGCCGGTTTCGGCGCGGCCGTGGCGGCGCCGATCGCGCGCAAGGTGATGGATTACTACCTGCTCGGCAAGTGGCCCGAGGAGCTGCAGGCCAGCGCGCCGCCGCCGGCCGAGCGTGAGCGCGCGGGCGGCAAGCCGCCGGTAGATACGCCGAGCGTGTTCACCACCGGCCTGACGGCGAATGCCGCGACGGCCACGGTGATGGCCAACGCGCCAGTGGGCGCGGCGTCGGGCGCGGACGCCAGTGCTGCTGGTGCGGCGAGCGCTGCACTTGCCGGGGCTTCCGGCGCCACCGTGGCATCGGGCGCGGGGGCGCGCGGCGCTTCGGAGTCGATCGCCGCCCAGCTCGACCCGGCCGCCATCGCGCCGGCCTCGGCCGTGGCCACGCTCGACGAACGGATGCTCCAGGCGCTCGGCCACAGCAAGCCGGCCGCGCCCGCGCCGACCCCGGTGCCCGCCGCGCGCCCCGCGCCTGCCTCGGCGCCGGCGCCGGCCAAGCCACGCGTCCGGCCGGTCAGCACCACGGCACCCGCCCCCCGTAACAATGCTTCAGAGTAAAGGAGACGGGCACCATGGATAAACGCCGCGTCGTGTCCGTGATCCGGACGGCCCTCACCGGCTTCGACAAGCCGCTGGCCCTGATCGTCTTCCTGCTGTTCGCCACGGGCATCGTGGCGTTGTACTCGGCCGCCATCGACATGCCGGGCCGCGTGGAAGACCAGTTGCGCAACATCCTGCTCTCGTACGCCGTGATGATGGTGATTGCCTACATGCCGACCCAGCTGCTGATGCGGGTCGCGGTCCCCTTGTATACGGTGGGCGTGGCGCTGCTGATTGCCGTGGCGATGTTCGGCCTGATCCGCAAAGGCGCGCGGCGCTGGCTCAACGTGGGCATGGTGATCCAGCCGTCCGAGATCATGAAGATCTCGATGCCGCTGATGCTGGCGTGGTACTTCCAGAAGCGCGAGGGCGTGGTCAAGTGGTTCGACTTCGTCGTGGCGCTGGTCATGCTCGGCATTCCGGTGGGGCTGATCGCCAAGCAGCCGGACCTTGGCACGGCGCTGCTGGTGCTGGCGGCTGGCCTCTATGTGATCTATTTCGCCGGGCTGACGTGGAAGATCATCCTGCCGCTGCTGGGCATCGGTGTGGTGGCGATCACGCTGCTGATCTCGTATGAAAGCCAGATCTGCGCTCCGGGCGTGAACTGGCCGATCCTGCACGACTACCAGCAGCATCGCGTCTGCACGCTGCTGGACCCCACCACCGACCCGCTCGGCAAGGGGTTCCACACCATCCAGTCGATCATCGCCATCGGCTCGGGCGGCGTGACCGGCAAGGGCTGGCTCAAGGGCACCCAGACCCACCTGGAATTCATCCCCGAGAAGCACACCGACTTCATCTTCGCGGTGTTCTCTGAGGAATTCGGCCTGATCGGCAACGCGGTGCTGCTGGTGCTGTACCTGATGCTGATCTTCCGCGGGCTGTATATTGCCGCCAATGCGCCGACCCTGTTCTCGCGGCTGCTGGCGGGCTCCATCACACTGATCTTCTTCACCTACGCCTTCGTGAACATGGGCATGGTGAGCGGGATCCTCCCGGTGGTGGGGGTGCCGCTGCCGCTGCTCAGCTATGGCGGCACGGCGCTGGTGACACTGGGCATGGGTATCGGCATCCTGATGAGCATTTCGCGTCAGAAGCGGCTGATCCAGACCTAGCAGTGCCGTTTGCTACACTGCCATCCGAAAAATACTCCGGTAGAAGCTTATGAACGCCCAAGATGTCGCCGCCTGGCTGCAGAGCAATCCGCAGTTCTTCGAGGAACACGCCGAATTGCTGGCCGCGGTGCAGCTGACCAGCCCGCACAGCCATCGCGCTGTGTCGCTGCAGGAACGCCAGATGGAAATCCTGCGCGAGAAGAACAAGGGGCTGGAGCTGAAGCTGGCCGACCTGGTCCGCCACGGGCACGACAACGACCGCACCCAGCAGCGCATGCATGCCTGGCAACTGCGCCTGCTGGCCGAGGCTGACTCGCACGCGCTGCCGTACGCCGTGCAGGACGGCCTGCAGCAGGTGTTCGATGTGCCCGCCGTGGCGCTGCGCGTGTGGAACGTCGGCGAAGCCTTCGCCCACATCGAAGTGGCGCAGGGCGCCAGCGACGACCTGCGCCTGTTTGCCGAAGGGCTGCGCGCGCCGTACTGCGGCCCGAACAGCGGCTTCGAGGCCGCCGCGCTGCTCGAGCGTGACGACATCGCCTCGCTGGCGATGGTGGCCCTGCGCGTGCCGGCCCGCCCGGACGAAGACGCGCTGGGCGCCGCCTTCGGCCTGCTGGTGCTGGGCTCGCCCGATGCGCGCCGCTTCCACGAAGGCATGGGCACGGCCTACCTGGGCCAGATCGGCGAAGTGGCCGGCGCCGCGCTGAACCGCCTGCGCGATTGACATGGCCCGCCGCCCGCCATCGGAGAGCGAGGCACCGGACCCCAAGCCGGCGCCCGATCCGCGGGTGGTGCGCTACCTTGACTGGCTGGCCACCGGCCGCAAGCTGGCCGAGCACACGCTGGCCAGCTACGGCCATGACCTCTCCGTACTCCAGACCCACGCCGCGCGCCACGCGCCGGGCGTGGCGCTGCTGGCGCTGGAAACCCATCACATCCGGTCCTTTGCCGCGCGCATGCACGGCGGCGGCCTGTCCGCGCGGACCATCGCCCGCACGCTCTCCGCCTGGCGCGGCTTCTACCTGTGGGCGGCGCGCCATGGCCACGGCGTGGTGATGAATCCTGTCGATGGCGTGCGCGCGCCCAAGCGCGGCCAGCCGCTGCCCAAGGCGCTGTCGGTGGAGCATGCGGTGGCGCTGGTCGCCCATCGCCCCGGCGACTCGGCCGAGGCGCGGCGCGACCAGGCGGTCTTCGAACTGTTTTATTCGAGCGGGCTGCGGCTGTCGGAACTGGTGCAGCTCGACCTGCGCTATACCGAAGACGGCGCGTACCGCTCGATCGGCTGGATCGACCTGGCCGGCGCCGAGGTCACCGTGATCGGCAAGGGGTCGCGCCGGCGCTCGGTGCCGGTGGGCAGCAAGGCGATGGAGGCGTTGCGGGCCTGGCTGGCCGTGCGTGACACGCTGCTGCGCCCGGGCGCGGCGCCCGAGGACGCCCACGCGCTGTTCCTCGGCACGCGCGGCAAGCGGCTGTCCGGGGCGACCGTGCAGTCGCGCATCCGCAAGCAGGCGCTGTCGGCGGGCGTGCCGACCCACGTGCATCCGCACATGCTGCGCCACTCATTCGCCACCCACATGCTGCAATCGTCGGGCGACCTGCGCGCGGTGCAGGAGATGCTCGGCCACGCCAGCATCGCCACGACGCAGGTCTACACCTCGCTCGACTTCCAGCATCTGGCCAAGGTCTACGACCAGGCCCACCCGCGCGCCGGGCGCGCCAAGGCCAGCGCGCCGGCGCCCACCAAACCTTCGGACAAAGACGAGAAATAGGTGAGCGGCCGGGTCAGGCCAACTAGTCGGACCACTGCGACAAAATGTTGCGGAAGCGCTCCATCTCGGGCAGCAGCCACTGGCGGAACGCCTGCACCTTCGGCAATTCCAGGCTGGCGTGCGTGCTGACGAAGTACAGCAGCCACGGGCAGACGATGCTTACGTCGAACAGCCGCACCACGCGGCCGGAGAGCAGGTCGTTGTAGGCCAGCGAGGAGCGGATCAGGGCGATGCCCTGGCCCTCGGCGGCGGCCTGCAGCAGCAGCGAGGAATCCTGCAGCAGCAGGCCCTTGCGCGGCTCGGGCCAGTCCAGCCCGGCGGCTTCGAACCACGGTTGCCACGGATCGCCCTCGCCGCGCAGCAGCGGCATGCCGGCCATGTGCGCCGGCTGCTCGGGCAGGCGGCCGCCGTTGAAGTCGGGGCTGCACACCGGAAAGAACACATCGTCGAGCAGCCGTTCCACGTACAGGCCGGGGTAGTCGCCGTTGCCCATGCGCAGCGCGACGTCCACTTCCTCATTGGCGAAATCGACCAGCGAGTTCGACGACAGCAGTTCCACGTCCAGCTCCGGATGCTGCTCGATAAAGCTGCCGATGCGCGGCGTGAGCCAGCGCGCGGCGAAGGACGGCATGGTGCTGATGGTCAGCCGCTTGTCGCGGTTGCCGGCCTGGAGCACGCGCGTGGCATCGGCGATCTGCAACAGCGCGTCGCGCACGCGCTCGGCGTAGACCCGGCCGTTGGCGGTCAGCATCACCCGCTTGCCGCGCCGCTCGAACAGCGGCTGGCCCAGTTCTTCCTCCAGCGCGCGGACCTGGTGGCTGACGGCGCCATGGGTGACGAACAGCTCTGCCGCCGCGCGGGAAAAGCTCTCGTGGCGCGCGGCGGCCTCGAAGGCGCGCAGCGCGGAGAGCGCCGGCAGGCGCGGGAAATCGCGCTTCCAGCGCTGCCCGTTGTCGGGATTCCAGCTGCCGCTCCAGACCATGATGCGAACTCTCTATGTGAGTTTGGCTAACAAGACACAAGAATATATATCGTTTTGATAGTGCTAGGGCAATCACTAGAATGCAATGCACCGGAACCGCTTGTCAGCGCCCCCTAACTGGCCCGGTCCAATATCCAGGCCAGTTCCGGCGCATCTGACCCGTCAGCGGGCACCCGGCACACGGAGAAGCCATCATGAAAGCCTTGCTCACAACGACAGTGTTCACCCTCGTCCCTGGCGAAGTCACCAGCCTCTCGCTCCATGCCGCCCAGCGTCTGTTTGTGGAAGACGCCAAAGCCACGGACGTGTGGGTGACCCGCGAGAACGACTCGGAGGACTACTGGCTCCGTTGTGGCGGCAGCCTGTTGCTCCGGCGCGGCGACGAGATCGTGATCAGCGTGGACCCGCGCGCAACCCGCCCGGTCAGGCTGGCGCTGATTGCCGAAGCACGCCGCCCGGCGGCGACCGTGGCAGACGTGCCACACCTCGTGTACCGCGCCGTGAGGCGTTTGGTTCGAGGGACCGAATGGACACCGGGCCAGGATCAGGTCACGGCCTCCTGAACTGAGGCTGGTCTGGCCGCCGAGGCCGGGCCGGGAGGCCGAACGCGAGACCCCGCCATGACCGGGGTCGCCCACCAGGGGCCGGCGCATGCCGGCCCTTTTCGTTACACTCTCGGGCATGCATGCCATCCAAGTCATCGAGCGGGGTCTGGAGCCGTACGCGCCCTGTTTCGACGCCATGCGCGCCTATACCGAGGCGCGCACGCCCGACACGCCGGACCAGATCTGGCTGGTCGAGCACCCGCCGGTCTACACGCTCGGCCAGGCCGGGGACCCCGCGCACCTGCTCTCGCCCGATGCCGCGATTCCCGTCGTCAAGATCGATCGTGGCGGACAGATCACTTATCACGGGCCGGGCCAGGTCGTGGCCTACCTGCTGCTGGACCTGCGCCGCCGCCACCTGATGGTGCGCGAGCTGGTGACCGATATCGAGCAGGCGGTGCTGGACACGCTCGCGGCGTATAATCTCGCAGCCGAACGCAAGCCCGGCGCCCCCGGCATCTACCTGTCGGACGGGCCGCACCAGGGCGCCAAGATTGCCGCGCTCGGCCTCAAGATCCGCAACGGCTGCAGCTATCACGGTGTCAGCCTCAACGTGCAGATGGACCTCTCACCGTTCCTTCGCATCAATCCCTGCGGCTATGCCGGACTGGAAACAGTCGACATGGCCACGGCGGGCGCCACCGTGCCGGTGGCCAGCGAAGCCGGCGCGGCGCCCTCGACGCTGAGTGCCACGACGGGTGCCATGAACGGCGCCGTCACTGCGGCCCACTACCCGGAAATCGCGCGACGCCTGGCGGCGGCCCTGTGCGAGGTGCTGGCGGCGCGCGAAGCGCGTGCCCCGGCGCGCGGGAATGCCGCCGCCGAGGCCGCCTGAGCACAGCGATGGCGCCCCCGGCCCCGATTCACAGCCAAGTCCACAGCCAAACATGCACGCGGCCAAGCGTGCGGAGAACAGAATGAGCGACGCCCTGATCGCCCCGTCCAGCGAAGCCCCGCAATCCCCCGCCGAGTACGATCCGACCCGCAAGCAGAAGTCGGCCGACAAGACCGCGCGCATCCCCATCAAGATCGTGCCGGCCGAGAAGCTGAAGAAGCCGGAGTGGATCCGCGTGAAGGCGGCCACCGGCAACTCGCGTTTCTACGAGATCAAGGACATCCTGCGCGCCAACAACCTCGTCACGGTGTGCGAGGAAGCCAGCTGCCCGAACATCGGCGAGTGCTTTGGCAAGGGCACGGCCACGTTCATGATCATGGGCGACAAGTGCACGCGCCGCTGCCCGTTCTGCGACGTGGGCCATGGCCGCCCCGATCCGCTCGACGTGAACGAGCCGGGCAACCTGGCGCGCACCATCGCCCAGTTGAAGCTGAACTACGTGGTGATCACCAGCGTGGACCGCGACGACCTGCGCGACGGCGGCGCCCAGCATTACGTGGATTGCATCTCGCAGACCCGCGCGCTGTCGCCGGCCACGCGCATCGAGGTGCTGGTGCCTGACTTCCGCGGCCGTCTGGACAAGGCGCTGGACGTGCTCCAGGCCGCCCCGCCCGACGTGATGAACCACAACATGGAGACCGTGCCGCGCCTGTACAAGCAGGCCCGCCCGGGCGCCGACTACGCGCACTCGCTCAAGCTGCTGCAGGAGTTCAAGCGCCGGAATCCGCACCTGCCGACCAAGTCTGGGCTGATGGTGGGGCTGGGCGAGACCGACGAGGAAATCCTCGAGGTCATGCGCGACATGCGCGCCCACGACATCGACATGCTGACCATCGGCCAGTATCTGGCGCCGTCGAACCACCACCTGCCGGTGATGCGCTACGTGCATCCGGACACCTTCAAGATGTTCGAGGAAGAGGCCTACAAGATGGGCTTCACCCACGCCGCCGTCGGCGCCATGGTGCGCAGCTCGTACCACGCCGACCAGCAGGCGCATCAGGCCGGGTTTGCCTGAAGCGGGCTGTTAGCAGGAACAAGGAAGGCCGGGACATGCTCCCGGCCTTTTTTATTGCCTGTCGTTCCGACAAGCAGGCAAGGGGCGTCCTGAATGTCTGCACACGGGCTTTCAAGTACCTTTCATTAAAAGATGCGTGAAAGGCACTTATTCCCCGTCTTGGCGTCATCTTGTCGCTAACGGTGCATAACACCCTAGGGACAACCCCGAGTGCTGGGCGTTGGCATGTTTCGTTATGATGAATTTATCGATAAATCGTCGATGAAATACGACTGGGTCACATTCGGTCCGAAACCATCCGCCCCATCCTCACTGGTTGCCCCACATGCCCGATTGCACCGTCCATCGCCTGGCCGAGCAGGCGCTGCTCTATAGCGTGGCGCCGCCCGCTTCGCTCGACGTCCAGCGCCGCATCTGGGCCATGGCCGAGCGCGCCGCCGACTGGCGCGGCGTGGTGGACGTGGTGCCCGGCATGAACAACCTCACCGTGGTCTTCGACGACACCGCCGACGTGGCCGCGCTGGAGCGTAATCTGAAGGTGGCGTGGGCGTCCGGCGAGACGCGCAACGCCACCGGCAAGCTGGTGGAGATCCCCGTGCGCTACGGCGGCGAGTTCGGCCCCGATCTGGCCGATGTGGCCGCGCATACGGGCATGACGCCGCAGGAAGTGGTGCGCCGGCATGCGGCGGGCGAGTACGTGGTGTATTTCCTTGGCTTCCAGCCCGGTTTCGCCTATATGGGCGGCATGGCCCCCGAACTGGCCACGCCGCGCCGGCGCGAGCCGCGCCTGGCCGTGCCGGCCGGTGCCGTGGGCATCGGCGGCGAGCAGACCGGCATCTATCCGGCCGTGCTGCCCGGCGGCTGGCAGTTGATCGGGCATACCGACGCCCAGCTCTTCGTGGCGGACCGCGATCCGCCGTCCCTCTTCGCGCCGGGCGACACCGTGCGCTTCATCGTCGAGGAGTATCTGGCGTGATCGAAATCATTCGTCCCGGCGCGCAGGCGTCCGTACAGGATCTCGGCCGGGTGGGCTTCCGCCGCTTCGGGGTGGGCCGCTCGGGCGCGGCGGACAGCCTGGCGCTTCACGTGGGCAACCGGCTGCTCGGCAACGCGCCCGGCGCCGCCGGCATCGAATTCACACTGGGCCGTGCGGCCTTGCGCTTTCATGTCGATATGCGCGTGGCGCTGGTCGGCGCAGAGTGCGGCGCCAACCTGGACGGCGTGCCGGTCTGGTGCTGGCACGCCTTCGATGTGCATCGCGGCGAAACCCTGACGCTGCCGTCCCCGCGCGGCGGCACCCGCACCTACCTCTGCGTGGCGGGCGGCATCGACGTGCCGCTGGTCATGAACTCCCGCAGCACGGACCTGAAGTCCGGCTATGGCGGCTTCGAAGGGCGCGTGCTGCGCGAGGGCGACAAGCTGCCCGCCGGCCGTCCGGGCCTGGACGAGGAGCGCGACTGGCTCGGCGTGGCCGCCCCGGGCTGGGCGCTGCCCGTGAACCGCATCGACGACGCCTGGGCCATCCGCATGCTGCCCGGCCCCGAATATCCCGATTTCGAACCCGCCGCGCAGGCTGCGCTGTGGCAGTCCGACTGGACCATCACGCCGCAGAGCAACCGCATGGGCCTGCGCCTGCAGGGCCCCGCGCTGGCGCGCCGCGCCGAGCGCAGCGGCGACCTGCTCTCGCACGGCGTGGTGCCGGGCGTGATGCAGGTGCCGCCGGCCGGCCAGCCCATCGCGCTGATGAGCGATGCGCAGACCACGGGCGGCTATCCGAAGATTGGCGTCGTGATCGGCGCCGACCTCTGGCGGCTGGCGCAGGTGCCGCTCGGCGCGTCCGTGCGCTTCGTGCAGGCCACGCTCGACGAAGCCGCCGCCGCGCAGGCGGAGCTGGACCGCTACCTGCGGCAGATCGACCAGGCGCTGCAATGGCAGGGCGATGGCATGAAGATCGCCGCGCGCCGCCGCACCACCACGCGCTTCGTCGCGTAACGCTGGCTGGACCCCACCGAACAAGGAGAACCCCCATGCAAATCGACCTGAACGCCGACCTGGGCGAAGGCTGCGGCAACGACGAAGCCCTGCTGGCGCTGATCAGCTCCGCCAACGTGGCGTGCGGCTGGCACGCCGGCGACGCCGCCACCATGCTCCAGACCGTGAAATGGGCGATCGCCAACAACGTGGCGATTGGTGCACACCCGAGCTTCCCGGACCGCGAGAACTTCGGCCGCACCGAGATGCAGCGCGACCCCGAAGCCGTCTACGCCGACGTGCTGTACCAGATCGGCGCGCTCGACGCCATGGTGCGCGCCCAGGGCGGCCAGCTCGCCCACGTGAAGCCGCATGGCGCGCTCTACAACATGGCCGTGCGCGATGAAGCCCTCTGCGCCGCCATCGTGCGTGCCGTGCGCGACTACAACCCTGACCTCGTCTTCTTCGGCCTGGCCAACAGCCGCATGATCACCCTGGCGCGCGACGCCGGGCTGCGCGTGAAGGAAGAAGTGTTCGCCGACCGTGGCTACAACCCCGACGGCACGCTGGTCAAGCGCGGCACGCCGGGCGCGCTGCACGACGACGAGGAAGTTGCCCTGGACCAGACCCTGTCGATGGTGCGCGACCAACGCGTGCGCGCGATCGACGGCACCTGGGTACCGATCCGCGCCGAAACCGTGTGCCTGCACGGCGACGGCGCCCACGTGCTTGCCTTCGCGCGCCGCATCCGGGAACGGCTCGGCGCGGAAGGCATCGCCATCCGGGCTGGCGCTTGACGGGCCTCCCCCCGCCCGCGCTGGCTTTGCTCCACCGTTAGCTTCACCTATCTATCTGGTGTTTCCCATGGAATCGGCTGTCAATCTTTGGCCCCTGCTCGGGGTCGGCGTCATCATCATCGGCTTTGTCCTGCGGTTCAATCCCATGCTGGTGGTGGCGCTTGCCGCCATCGTCACGGGGCTGACCGCTTCCATGCCGCTGATGCAGATCTTCACCGCAATCGGCACGGCCTTCGTCAAGGCACGCAACCTGCCGCTGATCATCCTGCTGCCGCTGGCCGTGATCGGCCTGCTCGAGCGCCACGGCCTGCGGGAGCACGCGCAGGCGTGGATCTCGCGCATCGCCTCGGCCACGGTTGGCCGCCTGCTGATCGTCTACCTCGCCGTGCGCGAGCTGACCGCCGCCGTGGGGCTGACCAGCCTGGGCGGGCATCCGCAGATGGTGCGTCCGCTGCTGGCCCCGATGGCCGAGGGCGCGGCCGAGAACCGCTTCGGGCACCTGCCCGAGCCGGTGCGCCAGCGCGTGCTGGCGTTCTGCGCCGCCACCGACAACGTGGGCCTGTTCTTCGGCGAGGACATCTTCGTGGCCTTCGGCGCCATCGCGCTGATGCACACCTTCCTGCTGTCGTCGAACATCGACGTGGAGCCGCTGCACATCGCCGTCTGGGGCATTCCCACCGCGATCTGCGCGTTCCTGATCCACGCGGTGCGCCTGAAGCGGCTGGACGGCTGGCTCGAGCGCGAACTGGGCAAGACGCCGGCGGGCACGCCGGCCACGTCCGCTGCATCCGGCAAGGTTGGGGAGTAAGCCATGATCGTATCCATCGACTATCTCTACTGGCTGGCCGGCTTCGTGCTGGCGATCACCGCCCTGATGACCTTCACGGACAAGACGCACCCGCGGCGCCTGTCCACCGGCCTGTTCTGGGCGCTGTACGCCGCGATCTTCCTGATTGGCGACAAGATCCCGCCGGCCATCGTCGGCATCGCCGCCGTGCTGATGGCGCTGATCGCCGGTTTCGGCGGCGTGGGCCACGGCAAGCACGGCACGCTGCCCGAGTCGGAGCGCCGCGCCAGCGCCAAGCGCCTGGGCAACAAGCTGTTCATCCCGGCGCTGCTGATTCCGCTGGTGACCGTGATCGGCACGGTGCTGTTCAAGGACGTGAAGCTGGCCGGCGTGCCGCTGCTCGATCCGAAGAACGTGACGTTTGTGTCGCTTGGCATTGGCTGTCTGGTCTCGCTGGCCGTGGTGTGCTGGCTCACGCGTGACACCGTCACGCAAGGCATGCGCGAGTCGCGCCGGCTGATCGAGTCGCTGGGCTGGGCGCTGGTGCTGCCGCAGATGCTGGCCATGCTGGGCCTGGTCTTCGCCGACGCCGGCGTGGGCAAGGCCGTGGCGCACCTGGCCACCGCCTACATCAACATGGACTACAAGCTGGTGGCCGTGGCGGTGTACTGCGTGGGCATGGCGCTGTTCACGGTGATCATGGGCAACGGGTTTGCCGCCTTCCCGGTGATGACCGGCGGCGTGGGCGTGCCGATCCTGGTGGGCATGTTCGGCGCCAACCCGGCCGTGATGGCGGCCATCGGCATGTTCTCGGGCTACTGCGGCACGCTGATGACGCCGATGGCGGCCAATTTCAACATCGTGCCGGCCGCGCTGCTGGAGCTGGACGACAAGAACGCGGTCATCCGCGCGCAGGTGCCGACGGCGCTGGCTATCCTGGCCGCCAATATCGTCCTGCTGTACTTCCTGATGTAACCCATGGAGACACGCGCTATGCGTACCGCCCTGCCTGCCGCCCTTCGTACCGTACTGCTTACCGGCTTCGAGCCGTTCGACAAGGAACCGGTCAACCCCTCATGGGAGGCGGTGCGGGCGCTGGACGGCCAGCAGGTGGGCGATGCGGTCATCGTCGCCCGCCAGCTGCCGTGCGTGTTCGGCGCGGCCATCGAGGCGATGTCGGCGCTGCTGGCGTCGGTGAAGCCGGATGTGGCGATTGCGGTGGGCCAGGCTGGCGGCCGCACGGAATTGTCGATCGAGCGCGTGGCGATCAATGTGGACGATGCGCGCATCGCCGACAACGCCGGCGCGCAGCCGATCGACCTGACCATCGCCGCCGATGGCCCGGCCGCCTACTTCGCCACGTTGCCGATCAAGGCCATCGTGCGCGACCTGCGCGCGGCGGGCGTGCCGGCGATGGTGTCGCAGACCGCCGGCACTTTCGTCTGCAACCATGTGTTCTACGGGCTGATGGATGCCATCGCGCGGCAGGGCCTGACCGGCACGCGCGGCGGCTTCATCCACATTCCCTATCTGCCGGAACAGGCGGCGCGGCACCCCGGCGCGCCGAGCCTGGCGCTGGACACGCTGATCGCCGGCTTGCGCGTGGCGGTGCAGACCACGCTGGCCACCGACACGGATATCCGCGAGCAGGGCGGCCAGCTCCACTAATCGATTCGATCGGGATCAGGGCTGGCCCGGACCCGGGCCGGCATCCGCCTGCCGGTCCGTCGCCGCCGCCACGGCGCGCGCCGTGGCACGCCGCCGCGCCAGCCGCTGCAGCCGCCGGCGCATGCTCATCTGCTCCACGCGCCACAGCACATAGAAGAACGCCGCGAACGGCCACAGCCAGCCCAGCCACTGGGCCAGGCTGTTGAAGTGCACGAAACGTCCCATGCGCCAGCCTTGCTCCGAAATCCACGCATACGGGTTCGGCGGCAGCACGTTGGTCAGCACCACCAGTCCCGCCAGCGCCACGATGGCCAGCAGCGCGCGCAGCCAGCGCGGCAGGCGCAGCAGCAGCACCAGCACCAGCGAACTCGTGGTCAGCGCGAAGCGGCCCCCCTCGGACAGCCAGTTGAAGGTGTTGTCGTCCGCGAACTGCAACTCGGCCACGGTGGCCTTGAGCAGCAGGGCGAAGGCGAGCAGCCCGGCCAGGATGCGCAGCATCGGCGCGGTGCGCCGCATCGCCAGCGAGGCGAACAGCCCCGTGCCGATCCAGCTGCACGCGGTCACCATGGTTTCCAGCATCAGTTGGGACTGCATGTCGTCGGGCCGCAGTCCCACGTTGTTCTGCCAGTCGAGCAGCGCCGGGAAGTAGCTCTGCAGGATCTCCATCGGCCAGGAATCGGGGTCGGTCATCCATTCCCGCACGATGCCGCCCATGCCGAACAGATGCTCCTGCGGAAAGATCTGCGCGAACGGCCACAGCAGCACCAGCAGGATCGCAAAGCTGGCATGGGGCTCGAACCAGGCCATGCGCAGGCGCGTGAGCGTGCCGCGATCGACCAGCGCGCTGGTGAACGGCGCCACCATGGCCGCGCCCAGCAGCGCGCCGAGTGCGTTGGTAATCAGGTCGATATTCGACGAGATGCGGCTGGGCAGCCAGGTCTGCAACGCCTCCATGACCGCCGACAGCAGCGCGCCCGCCACCAGCGCGATCAACGTGGCGCGCGCGCCCGAGATGCGCGGGTGCAGCGCCAGCACGACCAGCGCCCCGAACGGGCAATAGCCGAGCACGTTGGTCATCAGGTCAAACTCGGTGATGTAGCGCGGCTTGGGCGCGGTCAGGAAGGCCATCGGCGAGATGCCGTTGTTGACCCATCCCGTGAACGGATAGAGGCTGGCGTAGGCCACCAGCAGCGTGAAGCAGATCAGCCCGACGCGCGCCAGCGGCGAGTGGCGCGGCAGCCAGCCGTCCAGCTCCGTCTGGCGCGGCTGCTGCGGCGGGGGCGGGGGAGATGTCGGGGGCGCGACCAGTGTCATGCGTTCAAATGCGAGGGGCCCGAAGAACCGTTACGGCCGGGGCGGATTCGGTGACGGCGGCGAGGCCGGCAGCGGCACCGCATTGGCGCCGGGCGGGTTGGCGGCGGGCAGCGTGGCCGGGCCGGATGCCGTGGCGGCAGCCAGCGGCAGCGTGGCGGCCCAGTCGAGAATGGCGGCGATCACCGCATCGCTGCTGGTGGAGAGCGCCTTGACGCCGCCGGCCCCATCGGCGCTGGGGGCGGGCTGCTCGGCCACGAAGGTCTTCTGCCCGATCAGGCCCTTGTGATAGACGGTGGCGCGCGCCCGCACCACGCCGCGGCTGGCGGTGGCGCTGTCGAACACCTGCTCGAAGGCGAGCAGGTCCACCTTGAGCGCCGGCACCGAGCCATCGCCGAACCACGTCAGCGCGCCGCGCCCGGACACCGCATCGCGCAGCCGCGCATCGAACAGCCGGGGCGGCGAATCCACCCAGCGCTGCGTGGCATAGGCCTGCAGCCGCTGCGCCTGGGAATATTGCAGGCGGTAGTAGAGCGACTGGTTGTCCATCCACACCGGGCCATCGGTCTGGGCCACGCGCAGCTTGGGCAGCGGCGCGGGCGACTGGGACGGCGTGCCGGCCATCGGCCCGAGGTCGTAGGTCAGCGCGGACGGCCCCGGCGACAGCGCGCTGCATCCGGCCAGTGCCAGCAGTGCGGCCAAAGCAGCGATTCGTACGAGTCCTACAGGCGTCATGGCTTGGTCCAGATGAAAGTGAGAGCGATGGGCGATGGTCATGGTGCGCTGAACCCCGCTTCGCCCGGGCCCGGCGTGGGCGAGGGGCCGCCGAACAGCACGCTGCTGGGCCGGTCGTTGAAGGTGCCGGCGGCGCGGTCGATGGTGCGCGCGGTCTGGCGGGCATCGCGCGCCAGACCGTTCAGCTGCGGCAGCGTTTCCTCGCTCAGGATGCCGGCGGCCGACTGCACCGAGTCCGCCGCGCCCTGGAGGTTGGTGCCCACGCCGTTGACCGTGCGCAACACCGTGCCGCTGGGGCTGGCCAGTTCGTCCGCCAGGCGCCGCGTGGAGGCCAGCGTGGCGTTGAGGTTGTCCACCGCCTGCGGCAGCTTGGCGGCGGCCGGCTGGAGCGAGGCGGACAGCTTCGAGTAATCCTCGGCCGTCTTGTGTACCGAGCGGATGGCGGCCATCAGCTCGTCGCGGTTGGTGGTCTGGAACATCTCGTTGAGCGAGGCCATCAGCGTCTCGGTCTGCGTCAGCAGCGAGTCGCCGCGCTTCTCCAGTTCCTCGAAGAAGCCCGGCCGCATGGCGATGCGCGCCGGCGCCCGCGCCGAGGTGGGCAGCGGCGGCGACGCCTTGTCGTTGCCGGCCTCGCGCGCGGTGTCATCGAGCTGCACGTAGGCGATGCCGGTCACGCCCTGGAAGCCCAGCGTGGCGTAGGTGGTGCGGGTAATCGGCGTGTCCTGGTTCACGCTGATGCGCACGATGATCTGCCCCGGCACCTGCGGATCGAACTTGATCGACACCACCTTGCCCACGTCGAGCCCCCGATACTTCACATCGGCCTGCGGCCCGAGGCCGTTCACCGTGGAGCGGGTGATGAGGTCGTACGGCACGCGCACGGCGTGGTCGGAACTGAACCAGAACAGCGAGAACAGCACCAGCACGGCCAGTCCGATGGTGAAAACGCCGGCAAGGAAGGCGTTCGACTTGTTTTCCATCAGGTGTCTCCGGAAGGGGGGCGCGGGGCCTCGGGCCGGCTCGGGGCCGGCAGGGCCTGCAACGCGCGCTGGGCGCGGTCGCCCAGGAAATATTCGCGGATGAAGGGGTGGTCCACCTTCACCAGTTCGGGGATCGGGGCGGCGGCCAGCACCTTGCGGTCGGCCAGCACGGCCACGCGGTCGGACAGCGCCACCAGGGTGTCGAGGTCGTGGGTGATCATCACCACGGTCAGGCCCAGCTCGCGCCGCAGTTCGCGGATCAGGGCCACGTAGTCGTCGGAGGCCATCGGGTCCAGGCCGGCCGTGGGCTCGTCGAGGAACACCAGCTCCGGCTCCAGCGCCAGCGCGCGGGCCAGCGCCACGCGCTTGATCATGCCGCCGGACAGGTCGGCCGGCATCTTGTCGGCGTCCTTGGCCGAGAGTCCCACCAGTTGCAGCTTGAGCAGCGAGGCCTGGCAGATCAGGTTGTCCGGCAGGGCGCGCAACTCGCGCATGGGCAGGGCGATGTTGTCGATGACCGAGAGCGCCGAGAACAGCGCCCCGCGCTGGAACTGGAGCCCCCAGCGGTTGCGCAGCGCCTGCAGCTGGGCCGGTTTCAGCTTGGCGGGGCTCTCGCCGAAGACCTTGATGGTCCCGGACGTGGGCCGTTCCAGCCCGACGATCTGGCGCAGCAGCACGGTCTTGCCCGTGCCCGAGCCGCCCACGATGGACAGCACCTCGCCGCGATAGACATCGAGGTTGAGGTGGTCGTGCACCACGTTGTCGCCGTAGCGCTTGACCAGGTCGCGCACCTCGATGATCGTCTCGCGGCGGGCGGGGGAGGGATTGGCCGGATGGTTCATAGGCCCACGTCCTTGAACAGGATGGCGAAGATCGCGTCGGCGATGATGACCACGGTGATCGACGTGACCACCGAGGCCGTCGTGCCTTCGCCCAGGCTCTGCGTGTTCGGCCGGATGCGCAGGCCGAAGTGGCAGGCGGTGAGCGCGATCAGCATGCCGAACACCACGCCCTTGCCCAGCCCGAGCCAGAGGTTGGCCACCGGCACCGCCTCGGGCAGCTGGCGCAGGAAGAAGGAATAGCTGATGCCCAGCTGGAACTGCGCGGCGGTCATGCCGCCCAGCAGCGCCATCATGTCGGTCCAGGCCACCAGCAGCGGCATGGCCACGGCCAGCGCGATCACGCGCGGCATGATCAGCCGGAAGCCGTGCGAGATGCCCATCACCCGCATCGCATCGAGTTCCTCGGTCACGCGCATCACGCCAATCTGCGCGGTGATGGCGGACCCGGAGCGCCCGGCGATCAGGATGGCGGCCAGCACCGGCCCCAGCTCGCGGATCACGGCCATGCCCAGGATATTGACGATGAAGGTGCTGGCGCCGAAGGTGCGCAGCTGGTTGGCCGACAGGTAGGACAGCACGATGCCGATCAGGAAGCCCACCAGCGCCGTGATGCCCAGCGCCTTGTATCCCACGTTATAGACGTTGGCCGAAATCTCGCGCCATGGCCCCCGGTGCGGCGCCCGCGCGAAGCGCAGCAGGTCGAAGGTGAGCTGGCCCAGCATGGTCACCCCGATGGCGAACTGGGCGAAGAACGACAGCAGGCTCGCGCCGAGGATGGTGATCGGGTTGAAGCGGTCCACCATGCGCTTCTTCCAGCCGTCGCGGCGCAGCGAGGCGATGCGGTCGAACACGCGGCGCTGGCCGTCGTTGAGCTCCACGTTCGCCGGCATCTTGCCGTCCCACGCCTGCCAGATCAGCTGCGCGCCGATATGGTCGAGCCGGTTCACCCCGGCCAGCGACCACGCGGCGTGCTGGGGCGCCTCGGTCAGTTCGTGCAACTGCGCGCGCAGCCCACGCGCTTCGTGGCAGCCGGCGAGCGCGAGTGCGGTCCAGTCCCCCTGCAGTGCGATGCTGCAGGCTTCGTCCTGGCGCGAAATCGTGATGGCCGGCGTCGATGGGCGATCCAAGGGTGAATCCAAAGGGGGGCGGCGATGTGATGGGGGAGTCTCGATTCTATGCTACCGGCCGTGACGTGGCGACCGGGCATCCTCTGACACGGCCACGCGGCGCCGTCCGACAGCCACGCCATCGGGCCAATCCGGCCAAATCGGGCGACGCGGCTACAATCGCGGCTAACTGCCCCAAGCCACCCCCAACCCGCGCACGACCTCGCGCTGACCCTGACCCGCCCTGCATGACCGCGCCTCCCGACCGCTCGCCCCCCAGCATTCCCAGCCTTGCCGACGATGCCGCCGCGCTGCCCGCGTGGCACATCGACGCCGCCATGCTGCGCACCGCGCTGGACGCCGGCCCCGCGTGCGGCTGGACCGTGGACGTGGTGGAGGAAACCGGCTCGACCAACGCCGACCTGACCCAGGCCTGCCGCAGCGCCGGCTGGGTGGAGGGTGAAGACAGCGCGCAGGTGCGCGTGGCCTATCGCCAGACCGCCGGGCGCGGCCGCCAGGGCCGGCCGTGGCAGGGGCAGGCGGGGCTGACCTTCTCGGTGGCCATGCCGCTGGCCCTGCCGCCGGCCCGCCTGAGCGGGCTGAGCCTGGCCGTGGGACTGGCGCTGGCGGAGGCGCTCGAGGATGTGGACCCGGCGCTCGGCCCCCGCGTGGGCCTGAAATGGCCCAACGACCTCCAGATCGATGGCCGTAAGCTGGCCGGCATCCTGATCGAATCGGTGCCGGCGCGGCCCGGCGCGCTCTGGGCGGTGATCGGCATCGGCCTGAACCTGGTGCGCGATGCCCGCATGGAAGCCGCGCTGGGCCGTCCGCTGGCCGGCGTGGCGGAGGCGCTGCCGGGCTTCGACCCGGCCCACCATCCCACCCGGATCCTCGGCGCGGTGCTGAACCGGCTGGCGGCGATGCGCGCCGTGTTCCTGGCCGAAGGCTTCGCGCCGATGGCGGCCCGCTGGTCCGCGCGCGATGCCTTCCGCGACGAACCGGTGCGGCTGCTGCACGACGGCACGCTGCTGGCCGAGGGCCTCGCCCGGGGCGTGGATGGCGACGGCCACCTGCTGCTGGAGACGGCGGACGGGCTGCAACGGATCGCCAGCGGCGAGGTGTCCTTGCGCGAAGCGGCGGCATGAGCGCGCGCCTGCTCATCGATATCGGCAATACCCGGCTCAAGTGGGCGTGGAGCACGGATGACACCGACGCGACCGCGCCGGCCGGCACCCTGCCCACCCCGTGGCGCCACGCGGGCGCCGCCACCCACGCCGCCCCGGCGGCATCGAACGAGCTGGCGGCGCTGGCCGGCACGTGGCGGGGGCTGGCGGACGGCGGCGTGCCATCGGTCTGGATCGCCAACGTGGCCGGGGCGGCGATCGGCGCGGCGGTGACGGCCACGCTGGCCGACGCCTTCGGAGCCGCCCCAACGCTGCAATGGGTACGCACCACGGCCACCCATGGCGATCTCGTCAACGGCTATCGCGAGCCCACGCAACTGGGCGTGGACCGCTGGGTCGGCAGCATCGGCGCGCACCGCTGGCTGCCCGGCGAGACGCTGCTGATCGTCACGGCCGGCACGGCCACGACGCTGGACATCGTCACCGCGCAGGCCGATGGCGGCGCGCGCTTCGAGGGTGGGCTGATCCTGCCCGGCGTGGCGCTGATGCTCGGCTCGCTGGCCCGCAACACGGCCCAACTGCCGGCGCTGGACGTGCTCGATACCGGCGCGGGCGCAGCGCGGGCGGTGCGGGCGTTGGGCGCTGACAACACCCATGACGCCATCGCCGCCGGCTGCCTGGCCGCCCAGGCTGGCGCCGTGGAGCGCTCCTGGCGGGCGCTGGGCGAACGCGGGCCGGTGCGCTGCCTGCTTTCGGGCGGCGCGCGACAGGCGCTCTCCGGCGCACTCGCGATGCCGTTCGAGATGCACGATAATCTCGTGCTGCTTGGACTGCACGCGATGGCCACGGGGGCCTGAGGCAGCCGCCAGGCGGCCCAGCATCCAAGCTTCCCAGCATCGCCAACCGAATCCGTCTTCCATGTCCCAGAAAGGCCAGACTGCCCTGCTGCTGATCCTGCTGCTCGTCAACGCGTTGCTGCTGGCCGCCGTGCTGGGCGGGTTTGGCCCGGACCCGCTGGCCGGCTGGATGGAAAGCCCGCGCGAGCCGCAGCGGGTGGCCCAGCAAGTGCGCGGCGAGCGGATGCGGCTGGAGCCGCCCGCCGACACCGCCACCGGGCGCCCGGCCCCGGCAGGTTCACCGCGCGGCGCGCTGACGCCCACGCCTGCCGGCAATGTCTCGCTGGCCGTGGCCCAGCCGGCCCCGCGCGCCGATGCCTGCTTCGAGATCGGCGGTTTCTCGGCCCAGACCGTGGCGCGGGCGCGTGAAGACCTCGCCGCCATCGCCGCCGGCGCCACGCTGCCGGTGCAGCAGTTCGAACGGACCGAACAGGTGCGCTGGTGGGTCCACCTGCCGGCGCAGCCCACGCGCGAGAACGCTGACCGCAAGCTGGCGGAGCTGAAGCGCCGCAAGGTGACCGATGTGTCCGTGGTGAGCAGCGAGGAGGGTGCCTCCGAGGCGTCGCCGGCGTCTTATACCGTGTCGCTGGGACTGTTCCGGGAGCGCGAGCGCGCCGACCGCTTCCTCGAATCCCTGCGCGCCCAGGGCGTGCGCACGGCGCTGATTACGGACGCACCGCGGCCGGTATCGCGCCAATGGCTACGCGTGACGTCCTCGGACGACGCGGTGCGGGCAAGGATGGATGAAGTGCGCCTGCGTTATGGCGCGGAGTCGCTCCAGGCCTGCCGTGCCGGCACGCAGGCGCGCGGCGCGAAGCAGCCAGGCACTGGCGCCGAAGGTTGAACAGCGAGGCTGATCAGCCCTGCTGGCGTACCTTGGTCAGCAGCTTGGTGGTGGAGCGGTCGTGCAGGAAGGGGATGGCGTAGGCCTGGCCGCCCCAGCTACGGACGAGGCGGGTTTCCTCGAGGGTGTCGATGTCGTAGTCGCCGCCCTTCACATAGATGTCGGGCCGCACCAGGCGGATCAGCTCCACCGGCGTCTTTTCGCGGAACATCGCCACGAGATCGACCGAGGCCAGCGCCGCGAGCAGCGCCATGCGGTCCGACTCATGGTTCAGCGGGCGGTCATCGCCCTTGCCCAGCATCTTCACCGAACTGTCGCTGTTCACGCCCACGATCAGCGCCGCGCCCAGCTCGCGCGCCTGCGCGAGGTAGGTGGCGTGGCCCCGGTGCATGATGTCGAACACGCCGTTGGTGAAGACCAGCGGGCGCGGCAGGGCGGCCACGGCGGCGCGCAGCGCGGCCGCGTCGTCAGCGGGAACGAGCTTCGATTCGAAGGCGGGAGCGGTCATGAAACGGCGCGGGTCGCGGGGTCAGGCCGGTTGCTGGCCCGCCGCCACGAGGCTGGCGTTCAGTTCCTTGCGGTAGCGGTTCAGTTCCTGCACGGTGTCGAACGTGCGTTCGAACAGCAGCGACATGTTGTGCAGGATGCGCTCGATCACCTTCTTTTCCCACACTTCGTCGAAGCGGATCTGCTCGTCGAGCCAGTGCTCGAGCCAGTCCGGGTCCGGCAGGCGGGACTGCACGGTGTCGTTGGGGAACAACGCCTTGTTCACGTGCAGGTTGGTCGGGTGGAGCGGCTTTTCCGTGCGGCGGGCCGAAGCCATCAGCACGCCGATCTTGGCGAAGGCGGCGCGCGCGGAGTCGCCGAACTGCGCCAGATACTTCTTCATATAGCGCAGGTAGGCGCCGCCATGGCGGGCTTCGTCCTGCGACAGCGTGCGGTAGATGTGCTTGATCACCGGCTCGGTGTGCCATTCGGCGGCACGGCGATACCAGTGGTTCAGGCGGATCTCGCCACAGAAGTGCAGCATGAGCGTCTCCAGCGGCGGGGCCGGATCGAACTCGAAGCGCACCGCGTGCAGCTCTTCTTCCGTCGGCACGAGGTCCGGGCGGAAGCGGCGCAGGTACTCCATCAGCACCAGCGAGTGCTTCTGTTCCTCGAAGAACCAGATGCTCATGAACGCCGAAAAGTCGGAATCATGGCGGTTATCGCGCAGGAACATCTCCGTGGCCGGCAGGGCGGACCATTCGGTGATGGCATTCATGCGGATGGTCTTCGCCTGATCGTCCGTCAGCAGGCTGGGGTCGAAGGAATCCCAGGGGATGTCCTTGTCCATGTGCCAGCGGACCGATTCCAATGATTTGAACAGTTCGGGGTAGAGCATGGTAAGCCTTTGAAATTACGGGCGGATTCTACCAGATGGGAATTATTCTCGAATCTTTTCTCTAGTTCCTTTTTAGTGCGATTACGAGGGATTGCAACAGACGTTGCCCTTTTTCTGGGAAGCGATGGCTGAGGAATCAGCGAGGTTTGCCCCGGGAAAGTGGACGAATTGCGACGTGGGAGCCTGAAAAGCGGCGCTGGGACGGCTGCTCAGGGGGCCCTTAGGGCGCCAGAGCGGGATCCGTGGCGCGCGCGGTGGCGTGCCCGGTTTCGGGCACCACGCCATAGAGGAAGGCCGCGATGGCGTCAGCCTCCGCCGCGGCATCGCGCTCGCCCAGCGCCAGCAGGGCCTGGGTGAATTCCGGCTCGAACAGCAGGTAGCTCGCGAACGCGGCGCCGCGCGCTTCGGTCCCGCCGAGCGGGGCGAGCAGCGCGCGCACCGTGCGCGGCAAGCGGTGCACATGCTGGGCGGCGATGGCCTCGATCGGCTCGCTCGGGGCAATCGTCATGACTTCCACCGGGCGCCAGCCGTCGGTATCGCCGGCGGCCTCGGGCATGCGCGCGAGCAGCCGGTTGATGTGCGTCAGCCGTTCGATGTCGGCCTGCAGGCCATCGAGGAAGATGCTGGCCAGCGCCTGCCCGCCCACCTGCGCGAGCGACGGATAGCCGCCGGACGGTACGGTATCGAACCAGCCCGGCCGCTGGCGCGACGCCGCGCCGATGGCCAGGATGCGCGACGCGCCAAGGTGGATGGCCGGCGAGAGCGGCGACATCTGGCGCATCGTGCCGTCGCCAAACCACTCGTGATGGCCCTCGATCTCGAGCGGCACGGACGGGAACAAAAACGGAATCGACGAGGAAGCGAGCAGGTGGTCCACGCCAATCGGCGCTTCCACGGCCAGCCGCTGGCTGCGCTGCCACGGCTGGATGCGCCGGTGCGACTGGTAGAACGTGACATGGCGGCCGGTGCTGTAGGACAGCGCGGTCACGGCGAAAGCCTGGAGCACGCCCGCGTCCAGGCTGGCCTGCACGCGGCCGGGTTCGAACAACTCGGTCAGGAAGCTGTCGAGCGGGGCGTTATCGAACAGCGCGCGCGGGGCCTGGCGCGTGATCCAGCCGAATGCGAGCGACGAAAGCCAGCGCGCGCCGGAGACGCCCACGCCCAGCACGCCGGTGCGATAGACGTCATCGGCATGAATGCCGTGCCAGAGCGCGCCGAGGCGATCGGTGGCGGCCTGGAAGTCCGCAGCGCCCACCGCCATGCCGGCGCTGTTGATCGCCCCGGCCGAGGTGCCGGTGACGATGCCGAACGGCAGCGGGCAATGCCCGAGGCCATGCCGCGTAGCGATGCGGGCGATGCCGGCCAGCACGCCGGCCTGGTAGGCCGCCCGTGCGCCGCCGCCCATCATGACCAGCGCCGTGCGCTGGCGCTGGCTGGCGCGGATGGCCGGGTCGGCGTGCGCGACGTTCACTGGCGGCTCACTCGACGCTGTCCTCGGGGGTGCCTGGCGCGGCGGGTGTCTTGGCGGCGGGCTGCCTGGGCTTTTTCGCGGCGGGTTTCTTGGTGGCGGCCTTCGCAGCCTTTGTTGCAGCCTTTGTCGCAGCCTTTGTTGCAGCCTTGGTCCCAGTCTTGGTTGCAGCCTTCTTCGCGGCAGGCTTCCTGGCCGCCGCGCGCTTGGCCGCCGGCTTCGGCGTTGACTTGCCGTTCGGGGCAGGATGGCTCCGAGCGGCAGGCTCCACGCCCTCCGCGCCGGGGGCACCCATGCCGCCCATCGCGCCAAATCCGCCCAGGTTGCCGAACGGTGCCGTGGTGGCCGCCGTCGCGCTGCTGGCGATCTGGCTGAACTGTTGCTGGAGCAGGTCCCACCACAGGCTGGCGTTGGGTGGCAACGGTGCGGGGCCGGCTTCGGCGGATTCTGCCGATTCTGCGGCTTCGTCGCCCTCGGCTTCGGCGGCCTCGGCGGCGGTGTCGGGCGGCGCGTCGAAGTCGTCGTCGTCCTCGGCATTGGCCGCGTCGGCTTCGGCTTCGGAGACGGTCTCGGGGGCGGCGCTGGGACGGAAGGGGTGCGGCGGCGAGGTGCTTGGCGCGTTGGCCGCGCGCGCCACGTTCTCCATCGCGGTCTGCATGGCTTCCGGGGACAGCGCGTTGCCGAAGGTTTGCAGCGCCACCAGCGTGGCGCGCTGTACCTCCAGCCCCTGGATGGTGGTGCGCAGCAGGCTCGCGTTCAGTTGCAGCCAGCCTTCCACGGCTTTCAGGTCGTGGATGCGCTTGTCGATCTCTTCGAGGTCCATCGGCGGGGTCATCGCGCTCAGGCCGGGCATCATGCCGCCGCCCGGCAGGCTGCCGCCGGCGCTCCAGATACGGCGCAGGAATTCGAAGCCATTGGTGAAATCGGGGATCTGTCCGAACATGGTCGCGCACGCTCCGTGGGGGGGCCGCCAGGGCCGATCATTCCACCTTGGCTGGCCGGTTACTGGAATTCGGGCGGCCGCTTCTGGCGCAGGCTCGCCATGCCTTCATGTACATCGGGGCCGCCGAAGCCCATGAATTCGAGTGCAAGCGAGGTATCGAACGCCGGGCCAGCCATGCGCAGCCAGTTGTTCAGCGCGTACTTGGTCCAGCGGATGGCGGTCTGGGACCCCGCCGCGAGCCGGTTGGCCACTTCGAACGCCTTGGCCACCAGCTGGTCTTCGTCCACTGCCAGCGAGACCAGGCCGATGCGCTCGGCTTCCTCGCCGCTGAGCGACTCGCACAGCATCAGATAGTACTTGGCCTTGGCCATTCCGCACAGCAACGGCCACACGATGGCCGCATGATCGCCCGCCGCCACGCCCAGCCGGGTATGGCCATCGACGATCCGCGCGGTCTTGGCGGCAATCGAGATGTCGGCCAGCAGCCCCGCCACCAGCCCGGCGCCCACGGCCGGGCCGTGCATGGCCGAGACGATGGGCTTGTCGCAGTTGATGACGTTGTAGACCAGGTCGCGCGCTTCATGCCAGACCCGCGTGCGGGTGGCGAAGTCGTTGGCCATGTCCTCAACCAGGGACAGGTCTCCACCGGCCGAGAAGCCGCGGCCTTCGCCCCGGATGATGGCCACGCGGATGTCCGGATCGGCGGAAATGTCGCGCCAGATCTCGGCCAGCTCGCGGTGCATGCCGGCGTCGGCGGTGGCCAGCTTCTGGTTGGCGGACTGCGCCGCGCCCATGATGACCTCGAGCACGGGGCCGTGGCGGCGCAGCGTCAGCGACGCATAGCGCGCCAGGCGCGGGGAGAGGGTGGTGTCCGGGGTCTCGGGGTTCTCTGCGGTCATGGGGGCGGCTTCCGTGGCAAGGGGTGGTCCCGCCGGCATGGGATCAATTGTCCGACCGGTCGGTCGGACAATTATAGGCACATTGCGCGTCAGCGCGGCGCCACGAGCTGGTCGATGGCGCCGAAGATCGACTGGCCCTGGGCGTCGAGCATCTCGATGCGCACCGCGTCGCCATATTTCATGAACGCGGTGACCGGCTGGCCGCCCTCGATGGTCTCGATCATGCGCTGCTCGGCGATGCAGCAGTAGCCCTTGCTGCGGTCCACGTTCGAGATGGTGCCCGAGCCGACGATGCTGCCCGCGCGTACGTTGCGGGTCTTGCAGATGTGCGCGATGAGCTGGCCGAAGTCGAACACCATGTCGGTGCCGCAGTCGGGCGCGCCCACCTTCTTGCTGTTCCAGTGGACGGTCAGCGGGCGGTGCACCTTGCGGTCGTGCCAGGCCTCGCCCAGTTCATCCGGCGTGACGGCCACCGGCGAGAACGCCGTGGCCGGCTTGCTCTGGAAGAAGCCGAAGCCCTTGCCCAGCTCGGCCGGAATCAGGTTGCGCAGCGAGACATCGTTGGCCAGCATCACCAGGCGGATGCCCTCGCCGGCCTGCTCGGGCGTGGCGCCCATGCGCACGTCGCCGGTAATCACGGCCACCTCGGCCTCGAAGTCGATGCCGAACGCCTCGCTGGCGCAGACGATGTCGTCCTGCGGGCCGAGGAAGTCGTCCGAGCCGCCCTGGTACATCAGCGGATCGGTCCAGAACTCGGGCGGCATCTCGGCGCCTCGGGCCTTGCGCACCAGTTCCACGTGGTTGACGTAGGCCGAGCCGTCGGCCCACTGGTAGGCACGCGGCAGCGGCGCCATGCAGTCCTTCGGCTGGAACGGGAACGGATGGCGCGCGCGGCCGGCGTTCAGGGCGTCGTAGAGGTCCTGGAGCTGCGGGGCGTGGAAAGACCAGTCGTCGAGCGCGCGCTGCAGCGTGCCGGCGATGTCGGTGGCGAAGTGCGCGGTCTTGAGGTCGCGGGAGACGACCACGAGCTGGCCGTCGCGCGAACCGTCCTTCAGGGTTGCGAGTTTCATGGGGGTTCGGGCAATCGTCGATGTGCGGTGGCCGCAAGTCTACCGGACGCCGGGGTGCCGCCCGCCGTCCGCCGTATAGAATGGCCGGCAACGCCGCTCCCACCTTCGCCCCGCATGACCGCACACGACGATTCCCGCCTCGATGACGCCGCCGACCGCCCGGACGACAACGCCGGTGAGGACGATGGCAAGCGCGCGGGCATTCAGTCGATCGAGGTCGGCTTCCGGCTGCTCCAGGCGCTGGCGGCCTCGCCGCGCGCGATGATGCTGCGCGACCTGGCCGCCGCGGCCGACATGCCGCCGGCCAAGGCCCACCGCTACCTGGTGAGCTTCCAGCGGCTCGGCGCGGTGGCGCAGGACGCCGTGAGCGGGCGCTATGACCTCGGGCCGTTCGCGCTGCAACTGGGTCTGGCGGGGCTGAACCGGCTCGATCCGGTGCGCAAGGCGCGGCCGCTGCTGTCGCAGCTGCGCGACGAGATCGACCAGACCGCCGGCATCGCCGTGTGGGGCAACCACGGGCCGACCATCGTCCATTGGGAGGAATCGAGCCATCCGGTCAGCGTGAGCCTGCGGCTGGGCGATGTCATGCCGATGCTGAACTCGGCCACGGGGCGGCTGTATGGCGCCTACCTGTCGCGGCGCCAGACGCTGCCGCTGATCGAACGGGAATTCGCCACGCGCGGCGCCACGCCGCTGCCGGACATGCCCGCCTCGCTGGCCGAATACGACGCCATCTGCGCCGAAGTCCGCGCCCAGGGCGCGGCGCGCACGCGCGGCGGCGTACTGCCGGGCATCAACGCGATCTCGCTGCCGGTGTTCGACGCCAACGGGCATTTGTCGATGGCGCTGATTGTGCTCGGCGCGCAGAGCGTATTCGATGCAGAATGGGGCGGTTCGGTGGACCGCCGCGTGCGGGACATCGCCCGACAGATATCTTCGGAACTCGGATACCTTGGCGCCAGCCACTCGGCCGGACCCGCCGGCCACCCCTCGCGCTAGCACGAAACCACGCAGGCGGCTCAGGCAGCGCTGGGTCGCGGTGATCGTGGTCGCCGTGTGCGTGGTGATCGCGCACCTGCTGGTGCTGCTCGGGCTGCTGCGCATGCCGTTGCCGGGCCTGCCCGAGATCAGCATTCCGCCGTCGATGGAGGCGGTGCTGCTGCCGCCGCCCACCCCGCCCGCCCCGGCCCCGCGCCCCCGGCCGCGCCCCATGCCCAAGGCCCAGCCGACGCCGCAGCCGCAACCCGCGCCGGCCGAGCCCCAGGCGGCGCCGGACCTGGCCACGGCGCCATCTGGCGAGACCAGCGCCGTGACCGGCATCGGCGGGGAGGGTGCCGCGCCAGCCGGTACCAGCGCCACCGCCGCGCCGGCCCCCCCGGCCCCGCCCGCGCCGGCATCACCCCAGTACACCCCGCCGCCATCGGCCACCATGCATTACTCGAGCTACGTCAATGGCGTGCAGAACCCGGACGGCCTGATCCGCTGGGAGCAGGACGGCGGCCGCTACCGGCTGGTGGTGGAGACGCGCGTGCTGTGGTTCCGCTTCGTGTTCCAGAGCGCCGGCGAGATGGGGCCGGGCGGGCTGACCCCGCTGCGCTACGAGGAAGCCCGCCGCAGCAAGAAGGAAGTGGCGCGCTTCGACCCTGCGGCCGGGCTGATCGTGTTTGAAACGCGTGGCGGCCAGGCGCCGATGCCGCAGAACTTCCAGGACCGCTTCAGCGTGTTCCTCCAACTGGTGGGATGGGTCGCCGCCGACCCCCAGCGCTACGCCGCGCCGGGCGTGACGGACACCTTCAATGTGGCCGATACCCGCGAGGTGGAGCCGATGCAGGTGCAATACGTGGGGGAGGAGACCATCGAGATCGGCGTGCATGGCATGGTCACCACGAAGCACTTCGTGCGCCTGCCACGTCATCCGGGCGATAAACGGCGCGTGGAAGTGTGGCTGGCGCCCGCGCTGAAATGGCTGCCGGCGCGTCTGCGTCAGACGGAACCCGATGGCACTCAGATTGATCTCGTCTATCGTAGTACTGAGGGACGTTGAGAATCATTCGTGCCGTGACACTCCGGAGATCGACATATGGCTGACACGAACACCCGACGAATACGCACTGGCGACGTGGACCTGCAGGTCCGCATCGACGGTTCGGACGGCCCGTGGGTGGTGTTGGCGCACGCTTTGGGTGCGAATTTGTCGCTCTGGGACGACACCGCACGGCATCTGGCGCCCCGGTATCGCATACTGAGGTACGACCTGCGCGGCCATGGCGGCAGCGATGCCCCGATCGGGTCTTATACGATGGCGCGCCTGGCCGATGACGTGGCGGCGCTGATGGACACCCTCGAGATTCCGCAGGCGCATTTCTGCGGGGTGTCGGTGGGCGGCATGATCGGGCAGACGCTCGGCGTGCGGCATGCGGAGCGGCTGCTGTCGCTGACGCTGGTCGACACGCACGACCATACGCCGATGACGGCCCACCCGATGTGGGCCAACCGCATCGGCCAGGCCGAGGCACATGGCATGGCGGGCATGGTCAACGCCACGCTGGAGCGGTGGTTGACGGCCGGATTCCGGGAAGCGCATCCGGAGGCGGTCGAGCGGGTCCGCAGGATGCTTCTGGGTACGCCGGTGGAAGGCTACGTCGGGGTGGCGCAAGCCATCGTGGCCTTCGACCTCTCGGAGGCCATCGGCCGGATTCATTGCCCCACATTGGTGATCGTGGGCGAAAACGACGAGGGTGCGCCCGTTTCGATGGCGCAATCCATTGCCAGCAAGATCCATGGTGCGAAGCTGGAGGTATTGCCCGAGGCCGCGCACCTGCCGTTCCTGGAACAGCCGGAACGCTTCTTCGCGGTATTCGATGCGTTCCTCGGCAATGCGGCATGCGGCGGTCAATGCGACGTGCCCTAGTAATACGCTGAAAGATTTGGAATACAGAACTGCTCGGCGCTCAAGAAACTTGCGTGCGGCGCCGATGCCCAACCTAGGAGGGCAGCAATGGCACGCAAGGTTTCGTCCGGCAGCAGAACTTGAATTACGGACGACTACCCTCAGCTTGGAGGTGAAATCGCGGCATTCACGCCGGTTTAACGCCGGAAACCGCAATAATCTGCGGGATTGTCGCCAACCATGACGCCAGGAGGTAGCGCAATGCAAATGATCTACAACAGCGACAATTACTGCATTGTCGAGTTTGGAGCAGATGTCGAGCATGCGCCCCTTGCCTCGGGCGGCTACGAAATCGTCGACAAGAACCTGAAACGCGAAATTTTCCTCGGCGGCCATATGGCCGAGACCTTCCGCGCCGATGTGACGCGTCTGATCGAGAGCGAGCCATCCGTGGAAGAGGTGGATGAATTCCTCGGCAAGTTCGATACGGTGATGAACAACCCGCTGGTCATGCACTGACCCGGCACCGTCTGCCCCACCGCGATACGACGACGCCCGCGCAAGCGGGCGTTTTTCATGGCGCGGGCGGGTCAACAGCCGGTGTCAGTACTGTTCCCACGGCAGCCCGTCGTGGCGCCAGCCATTCAGTGTATTGCGATGCCGCTGGGGGTCCAGGTCGCCCTCGAAACCGTGCAGGACGTTGTACACCGTGGTGAAGCCGGCGCCCTCCAGCGCACGCGCCGCCGCCGTGGAGCGGTTGCCGCTGCGGCAGATCAGCAGCACCGGGCGGGCCGAGGCATGGCCGGCCAGCTTCTTCACCGCCTGGACGAAATGCGGGTTCACCTCCCAGTCCGGGCCATCGTTCCAGGGCACGTTGTGGGCGCCCTGCGGATGGCCGACGAACAGGTATTCCATCTCGCTGCGGCAGTCGATGAACAGCGCATCGGGGGCGCTGTCGAGCAGGGCGCGGGCGTCGGCGGGGCTCAGGTGTTGCATGCGGTTCGGGCGGGTTGGGGCGGGTTGGGGCGGGTTAGGGCGGGTTTGGGCGGACGGGAACAAGTGCGGTGCCGATTACGTCTCCCAGTGTAGGCCGCCGCGCCCGGCACTGACAACCCGGGCGCGGCGCGGAATAGCGGGGTTTCCGATGTCCTTTCTGCCCGCAATGCCTTGATTACCCTGATAAAATCCCGCTCTTACCCAAAAATTCGGCAGTCTTCCGCCCCAGCCCCGTCATGAGCGCCACTCCCACACCTGTCCGTCCGTACACGCGGGCCGCCAACCTGCCCCGGTTGCTGCGCGACCGCATCCTGATCCTGGACGGCGCCATGGGCACCATGATCCAGCGCTACAAGCTTGGCGAGGCCGACTATCGCGGCACGCGCTTTGCGGACCATCGCATCGACGTGAAGGGCAACAACGAACTGCTGCTGCTGACGCGCCCGGAAGTCATCCGCGAGATCCACGAGCAGTACCTTGCCGCCGGCGCGGACCTGATCGAGACCAACACGTTCGGGGCCACGCGCGTGGCGCAGGAAGACTACAAGATGGCGGACCTCGCCTATGAGATGAACGTCGTGGCCGCCCGCCTGGCGCGCGCCGCCTGCGACAAGTTCAGCACGCCGGAGAAGCCGCGCTTCGTGGCCGGCGCCTTCGGCCCCACGCCGAAGACCGCCAGCATCAGCCCGGACGTGAACGACCCCGGCGCGCGCAACGTCACGTTCGAGGAACTGCGCGAGTCCTACTACGAGCAGGGCAAGGGTCTGCTCGAGGGCGGCGCCGACGTGTTCCTGGTCGAGACGATCTTCGACACGCTGAACGCCAAGGCCGCCCTGTTCGCCATCGACCAGCTGTTCGAGGACACGGGCGAGCGCGTGCCGGTGATGATCTCCGGCACCGTGACCGACGCCTCGGGACGCATCCTGTCCGGCCAGACCGTCGAGGCGTTCTGGAACAGCCTGCGCCATGCCCGGCCGATCACCTTCGGCCTGAACTGCGCGCTTGGCGCCACGCTGATGCGCCCGTACATCGCCGAACTGGCCAAGGTGTGCGACGCCGCCGTGTCCTGCTACCCCAACGCCGGCCTGCCCAACCCGATGAGCGACACCGGCTTCGACGAAACGCCCGAGGTCACCTCGTCGCTGGTGGAGGAATTCGCCGCGTCCGGGCTGGTGAACCTGGTGGGCGGCTGCTGCGGCACCACGCCCGAGCACATCGCGGCCATCGCCCAGCGCGTGGCCAACAAGGCGCCGCGCACCTGGCCCGGCCAGTACCGCGACGACACCGCCGTGGCCGCCACTGCCGCCGCCTGATCCATCGCCCGCCCCACACCAGACATAGCGAGACATAGCCTTCCCATGAGCCAGCAAAACCTGCCCCCGCGTCCGATGCGCCTCTCCGGCCTGGAGCCGTTCACCATCGACGACGACACGCTGTTCGTCAACGTGGGCGAGCGTACCAACGTCACCGGCTCCAAGGCGTTCGCGCGCATGATCCTGAACGGCCAGTTCGACGAGGCGCTGGCCGTGGCCCGCCAGCAGGTGGAGAACGGCGCGCAGATCATCGACATCAACATGGACGAGGCCATGCTGGATTCGAAGGCGGCGATGGTGCGCTTCATGAACCTGATTGCCTCCGAGCCGGACATCGCGCGGGTGCCGATCATGATCGACTCGTCCAAGTGGGAGGTGATCGAGGCCGGGCTGCAATGCGTGCAGGGCAAGCCGGTGGTGAACTCGATCTCGCTCAAGGAGGGCGAGGAGCAGTTCCGCCACCAGGCCGCGCTGATCCGCCGCTACGGCGCTGCCACCGTGGTGATGGCGTTCGACGAGAAGGGCCAGGCCGACACCTTCGCGCGCAAGACCGAGATCTGCAAGCGCAGCTACGACCTGCTGGTGAACGAGCTGGGCTTCCCGCCCGAGGACATCATCTTCGACCCGAACATCTTCGCGGTAGCCACGGGCATCGAGGAGCACAACAACTACGCGGTGGACTTCATCGAGGCCACGCGCTGGATCAAGCAGAACCTGCCGTACGCGAAGGTGAGCGGCGGTGTCTCGAACGTGTCGTTCTCGTTCCGCGGCAACGATGTGGTGCGCGAGGCCATCCACACCGTGTTCCTGTACCACGCCATCGCGGCGGGCATGGACATGGGCATCGTCAACGCCGGCCAGCTGGGCGTGTACGACCAGCTCGACCCGGAACTGCGCGAGCGCGTGGAAGACGTGGTGCTGAACCGCCGCGACGATTCCACGGACCGCCTGCTGGAGATTGCCGACCGCTTCAAGGGCGGCGGCGCCAAGCGGGAAGAGAACCTGGCCTGGCGCGGCACGCCCGAGCAGCCGGTGACGGTGGCCGCACGCCTCGCCCACGCGCTGGTGCACGGCATCACCACGTTCATCGTCGAGGATACCGAGGAAGCGCGCCAGGAGATCTTCGCGCGCGGCGGCCGTCCCATCGAGGTGATCGAAGGGCCGCTGATGGACGGCATGAACGTGGTCGGCGACCTGTTCGGCGCCGGCAAGATGTTCCTGCCGCAGGTGGTCAAGAGCGCGCGGGTGATGAAACAGGCCGTGGCGCACCTGCTGCCGTTCATCGAGGAAGAGAAGCGCCTGCTGGCCGAGGCCGGCGGCGACGTGCGCGCGCGCGGCAAGATCGTCATCGCCACGGTGAAGGGCGATGTGCACGACATCGGCAAGAACATCGTGTCGGTGGTGCTTCAGTGCAACAACTTCGAAGTCGTGAACATGGGCGTGATGGTGCCCTGCAACGAGATCCTGGCGCGGGCCAAGGTCGAGGGCGCGGACATCGTGGGCCTGTCCGGCCTGATCACCCCGTCGCTCGAGGAAATGGCCTACGTGGCCTCCGAGATGCAGCGTGACGACTACTTCCGCGTGAAGAAGATTCCGCTGCTGATTGGCGGCGCCACTACCTCGCGCGTGCACACGGCGGTCAAGATCGCCCCGCACTACGAGGGCCCGGTGGTCTACGTGCCCGATGCCTCGCGCTCGGTCAGCGTGGCCTCCAGCCTGCTCTCGGACGAAGGCGCCAAGAAGTACCTGGACGAACTGCGCGTCGACTACGACCGCATCCGCACCCAGCACGCCAGCAAGAAGGCCACGCCGATGGTGACGCTGGCCCAGGCACGCGCCAACAAGACGCCGGTGGACTGGAGCGGCTACGTGGCGCCGAAGCCGAAATTCATCGGCCGCCGCGTGTTCCGCAACTACGACCTCGCCGAACTGGCCAACTACATTGACTGGGGCCCGTTCTTCCAGACCTGGGACCTGGCCGGCAAATTCCCGGACATCCTCAACGACGAGATCGTGGGCGAGTCCGCCCGCCGCGTGTTCTCGGACGGCAAGAGCATGCTGGCCCGGCTGATCCAGGGCCGCTGGCTGACCGCCAACGGCGTGATGGCGCTGCTGCCGGCCAACACGGTCAACGACGACGACATCGAGATCTATACCGACGAGACCCGCAGCAAGGTGGCGCTGACCTGGCACAACCTGCGCCAGCAGAGCGAGCGCCCGGTGGTGGACGGCGTGCGCCGCCCCAACCGCAGCCTGGCGGATTTCATCGCCCCGAAGGACAGCGGCGTGGCCGATTACATCGGCCTGTTCGCGGTCACGGCCGGCATTGGCGTGGACAAGAAGGAAGCCCAGTTCGAGGCCGACCACGACGACTACAGCGCGATCATGCTCAAGGCGCTGGCCGACCGTCTGGCCGAAGCCTTCGCCGAATGCCTGCATGCCCGCGTACGGACGGACCTGTGGGGCTACAACGCCGGCGAGACGCTGAGCAACGACGAGCTGATCGCCGAGTCGTATCGCGGCATCCGCCCGGCGCCCGGCTATCCGGCCTGCCCGGAGCACACGGTCAAGGGCCCGATGTTCGAATTCCTCGACGCCGGCGAGATCGGCATGGGCATCACCGAGTCGCTGGCGATGACGCCGGCCGCCTCGGTGAGCGGCTTCTATCTCGCGCATCCGGACGCCACGTACTTCAGCGTCGGCAAGATCGGCCAGGACCAGCTCGACGACATGGTGGCGCGCCGTGGCGAAGACCGTGCCACGCTGGAACGCGCCCTGGCGCCGAACCTGTAACGGGCCTCACCACTGCTTACAGGGCATTACAAGTCCTCACAGACCGCGCCGGAAAGACTCCTTAGACTGAGCCTCAGTTCACGTGACACCGCGTGCATGCCGCGACGAATGTTTCGTCGCGGGGCATTCCAGAATAGGAGTCTCTTCCATGAACAAGCTGCTGATCTCCCTGTCCGCCCTGTCGATTGCTGCCGCTTCCTCCGTGGCGATGGCCCAAGGTACCGGCGTCACCGCCGGTGCGCAAAACGGACTGGGCGCCTCGGTGAACGCGCCGGGTGTGAGCGCGGGCGCCAACGCATCGGGCGGCCTGAGCACGCAAGGTGGCGCCGCCACGACCACCGCGCCGACGGCCGCCGACAGCAAGGCCGACATCGGTGCCAAGGCCGGTGCGAAGGCAGACACCTCAGCCGGCACCAAGGCCGAGACCCACTCGAAGAGCAAGCAGGGCAGCCACGCCAAGGCCAAGAGCAAGAAGGGCGAGTCGAAGGACGGCGTGACGCCGCTCGGCGCCAATGCCGGGGCGGGGGCGGACGCCGGTACCAAGATCCAGTAGTCGAAGCGTCGTCTGGCACCCGGCCGGGACCGGGGCGGTACCCTCCAGGCCGCCTCAACCCAGGCGGGGCGCAGGACGCGGGATGCATCACCAGAACGGGCGCTTCGGCGCCCGTTCTGGCGTTCTGGCGTGCTGAGGGCGTGCCGGGTGCCCGATTTGGCGCAGCGCAGCAGGCCCCGTGCCGTGGGCATCGGTGTCAGCCTGACACTGACATATTTGCTGCGGCGCCGGCACTACAATGCAGAAACCGGCGCGGGCCGTGCTTCGGCAGCCGCGCTGCCCCCTCACCGTGGAGACACCGATGATCCGCGTCTTGATCGCCGACGATCATGAGATCGTTCGCGCCGGTCTGCGCCAGTTCATTTCAGAGGAACCCGACATCAAGGTGACGGGCGAAGCCGCCAGCGGCGACGAAGTGATGGCGCAGTTGCGCGACAGCGAGTTCGATGTCCTCGTACTCGATATTTCCATGCCGGACCGGAACGGCATCGACGTACTCAAACTCATCCGGCAGCGCCTGCCTAACCTGCCGGTGCTGATTCTGTCCACCTATCCGGAAGACCAGTACGCGATCAACCTGATCCGTGCCGGGGCGTCCGGCTACCTGACTAAGGAGTCCGCGCCGGACGACCTGGTCAAGGCCATCCGCACGGTGGCCCAGGGCCGCCGCTACGTCAGCCCGACCGTGGCAGACCTGCTGATCGGCGGGCTGGACAAGCCGACCGAGCAGCCGGTGCACCAGACCCTTTCCGAGCGCGAGTTCCAGATCTTCTGCAAGCTGTCGCGCGGGCAGTCGGTCTCGGTCATCGCCGACGAGCTGTTCCTGAGCGTGAAGACCGTGAGCACCTATCGCTCGCGCATTTTGGAAAAAATGGGCATGAAGACCAACGCCGACCTGACGTACTACGCCATCAAGAACGGCCTGGTGGAGTAGCGTCCCGTCGTATCCGTTAGCAAACAGACCTTTTCGCCGCCCCCTATCTCGCCATGCCGGAGCAAGCCACGGCCTCCTCGAACCGATCGCTGCGTGTCCTCCTGATCGAGGATTCCGCGGTCCTGCGAGGCATGCTGCTGGAATACCTGACGGCCTTCCCGTTCGTCGAATCCGTGGATTGGGCCGATACCGAGGCCATGGCCATCCGGCTGGCCGGGGGCGGGCACTATGACGTGGTGATCGTCGACCTGCAACTCAAGCAGGGCAACGGCATCAATGTGCTGCGCGAGATGCAGCGCGCCGGGCTCTCCGGCATCCGCATCGTCTACACCAATCACGCGCAGGTCTCGATGTACCGCCGCCAGTGCGCGGAGGCCGGGGCCGACTATTTCTTCGACAAGTCGCTGGAACTGGAGCAGGTGTTCCGCGTGATCGAGGAATATGCGACCTCGGCCTGACGGCCTACAGCTGCTCGGCTGCCTTTTCCGTTTCCTCCGGCGGCGCCAGCACCGATGTGGTGAGCGGCACCTCGATGCGCACGCTCACGCCCTGGCCGGGCGCGGAATCGATCTGCATCGTCCCGCCCAGCGCCAGCACGCGCTGCTCCATCCCCAGCAGGCCGTGGTGGCCGGCCGTGCTGCCGGCGTCGAAGTCCGGCGGCAGACCCTTGCCGTCATCGCGGATGGTCAGGGTGAGATGGTCGTCGGTGCAGGCCAGCGCCACGGAGACGTGGCGCGCCTCGGCGTACTTGCTGGCATTGGTCAGCGATTCCTGCACGATCCGGTATAGCGCGATGGCCGCGCTGTCGCGCAGCGGCGGCAGGGAGTCGGGCAGATCCACATCGGTTTCCCACTGGTTGCGCGCGCCGCCGTCCTCCACGGACTGGATGATGGCCTCGCGCAGGCCCAGGTTCAGCAGCACGGTCGGGCGCAGGTCCTCGATCAGTTGCCGCTTGATCTGGATGCCCTGGTCCACGTGCAGCATCACGCGGGTCAGCTTGTCGCGCGCCTCGGGGTGGGTCTCCTGCACGCGCATGCGCACCCAGTGCAGGTCGAGCTTGATGGCCGTCAGGATGGCGCCCAGTTCGTCGTGGAGTTCCCGGGCCAGCCGGGTCTTCTCGTCCTCGGTCACGCGCTGCAAGTGGGCCGCCAGCGCGGACAGCTGCCGCGTGCGCGCGCGCACCTTGCGGTCGAGCCGGGCGCTTTCCTCCTCCAGCTGGATGCGGGCCGCCTCGGCCATCGACATCCGGCGCGAGTGGCCGAGCCCGACCGTGACCAGCAGCAGGATGTTGATCGCCGTCAACAGGCCGATGCCGTAGCGCGAGAGCTGCAGGTCATGCTCGGCCGCCTCCAGGTTGTGCGTCACGGTGCCGGACTCGCGCGCCTGCAGCTGCTCCAGCCCGCGCCGGGCGGCTTCCATGGTCTGGCGGCCGAAATCGGTGCGGATCAGGTCCATCGCCACGTCCACGTCGCGTTTGCCGTAGACCAGCGTCAGGGCCATCTCGTTGAGCTTGCGGGTGACGAACTGGGACGCCTCGCCAAACTGGCGCAGGCCCTCGGCGTCGTTGGCGTAGTGCTGGCGGATGCGGGCCATCAGTGCGTTGATCTGCGGCAGCGCCTTGTAGTACGGCTCCAGATAGCTGTCCTGGCCGGTCAGCAGGAAACCGCGCTGGCCCGCCTCGGCGTTGACGAGTTCGCCCATCAGCGCGCCCAGGTCACTCTGCAGCTGCTGGGAGCGGATGGCTTCGGTATAGCCCTCGCGCAGGCGCAGGTTGCCCGTCTCCGAGGCAATCAGGACGGCCAGGGTCAGCACGATGCCGCCGGCGAGCAGCAGGGTATTTCTGAGAAGTAGGGAGTGCTTGGCCATCACGAATACCAGGAAATACCGGTTTGGGCGGACGCGCGGGCGCACGTGCGGCCATGGAATCACATCGACATGGCAGGGTCAATCGTACAGAGGGCGCCCGGGCGGCGCACCCGGTGCCGCGCGGTGTGCATTGTAGGACTTGGCTGACACGGGAATCGGTCGGGTGTCGGTGTCTGGGGCCGGGGCATGACCCTACGATGAGGCTATGAGCTTGCGCACCGTGGCGCAAGCCGGACGCACCGCACTACGGGGGTGCGCCCGCTAACCTCGGGAGACTGGCCATGCTGCATTACGCACTCGTTTTCTTCGTTGTCGCGCTGATCGCGGCGATCTTCGGCTTTGGTGGCATTGCCGCCGGTGCCGTCGAAATTGCCAAGATCCTGTTCTTCATCTTCCTGGTCGTGGCGCTTGTCACCTTTGTGATGGGCCTGATCCGCAGAAGGTAAGGGGCACCCACGCGGCACGTGCCCATCGCCGGATTGGCGGCGGGGGCGGTGCTCAGTACCCCGAACCGCAATGAGGAGTCCCTATGCTCACGCAGAACCCCAAAGTAAGGAAGGAAATCAATCACTTGCATGACAGCGCCGACGCTGCCGTGCGCCAGTTGAAGCACGCCGCCCGTGACACCCGCGACGCCGCGCGCGACGCGGCCGTGCCCGTGTCTGGCGAGGTCAAGGCCCTGATCGCCCAACTCCAGCAGACCATCGACGTGCTCACGCACGAGGGTTCGGAGGAAGGCCTGGCGGCCGGCCGCCGGCTGCGCATGCGCGCCAACGAGATGGCAGAGCGGATTCGCGCCCGGGGTACCGATGGCATGCACTGGGCCCGGGAACATATGGACGAAGCCGTGGACCACGGCCGTGCCCGCGTGGCGGAAAGCCCGCTCAAGGCGGTTGGGATTGCCGCGCTGGTGGGCGCCTGTATCGGGCTGCTGCTGGCGGGCCGCCGCAGTGACGAATAACCGCGGGCGAGTCATCGCCTACGTGTAACTGCGTTTCACGGCCCGGGTCGCCCGGGCCGGCACCGATTTACCCCTGCAGCAAAACCCCCTTTCCGGATATATCCCTGATCCGGGACGCCCGGCACCTCCATGGTGGCCGGGCATTTTTTTGCCTGTTTTTCCTGCTGCCTGCCGGGGTCAGACGCCCCACATCACGTTGGCGCCTTCCTTCTCGGACGCGCGCAGCATGTCCAGGAACGGGTAGGCGCGCTGGCCCAGGTGGAGGGGTTCCTCCTCGTCCTCGTCGCGGCTGTCGGCGTGGACGGAGGCATCGGCCGGGTGTACCTTCTTCGCATCCTGGACGGCCGCTTCGAGTTTCTTGATGGCGTGCGGCAGTTCCTCGGACATGATCACCCCCCGCTCGCCCATATGCTTGCCGATGATGCCAAGCAGCGTGATGGCAAGATCCTTCATCATGATCAGGTCCTGCGCCGCGTGGGATTTGAAGGTGATCAGCATGATGTTTCCTTTCACGAGTGACGAAGTTCCGCACAAGCCGCGCGGCACGGTCGCATGATGTCAGCATAGCACCTGATAAAATTCCGCGTTTCCCGATTTCCGTTGCCGGTCACGCGACGCGCGGCGCACTTGCCGCACCGCCCCGGTCCGGTCATCGCTCTCTTTAGCGCCTTCAGGGCAAAGACATCCATGCTGCCTGTTCAGACCTCCAATCTTGCCGCCGCGTTCACTGACGCCGTGCGCGCGCTCGCCCCGGCCGACGCCGCCCTGCCCGCCGTCACCTTCGAGCGCCCCAAGGTGGCCGCCCACGGCGATCTGGCGTGCAATATCGCCATGCAGGTGGCCAAGGCGCTCAAGAGCAATCCGCGCGAACTGGCCCAGAAGATCGTCGCTGCCGTGCAGGCCGACCCGCGCGCCACGGCGATCGTCGCCCAGGCCGAGATCGCCGGCCCCGGCTTCATCAACCTGCGCCTGACCCCTGCCGCCCGCGCCGACGTACTGCGCGCCGTGCTGGCCGAAGGTGATCGATTCGGCGCCCGGCCGGCCGGCGAGCATGGCCAGGTGCTGGTGGAGTTTGTCTCCGCCAACCCGACCGGGCCGCTCCACGTCGGCCACGGCCGCCAGGCCGCCCTGGGCGACGCGCTGGCCAATCTGCTGGCCTGGAACGGCTGGGCGGTGCACCGCGAGTTCTATTACAACGACGCCGGAGTGCAGATCCAGACGCTGGCCATCTCGGTCCAGGCCCGCGCGCGCGGCCTGAAGCCGGGCGAGGCCGGCTGGCCCGAGTCCGCCTACAACGGCGACTACATCGCCGACATCGCCGCCGATTTCCTGGCCGGCAAGACGGTGGCCGCCAGCGACGGCGAGCCGGTGACCGCCTCGGGCAACATCGAGGATATCGAGTCGATCCGCAAGTTCGCGGTGACCTACCTGCGCAACGAGCAGGACATCGACCTCCAGGCCTTCGGCGTGAAGTTCGACCGCTACTACCTGGAGTCGTCGCTGTACAGCGATGGCCGCGTGGAAGGCGCCGTGCAGTCGCTGGTGGGCAAGGGCAAGACCTACGAGAGCGAAGGCGCGCTGTGGCTGCGCACCACCGACGACGGCGATGACAAGGATCGCGTCATGAAGAAGACGGACGGCACCTACACGTACTTCGTGCCGGACGTGGCGTACCACACCACCAAGTGGGAGCGCGGCTTTGCCAAGGTCATCAACGTGCAGGGCAGCGACCACCACGGCACCATCGCCCGCGTGCGCGCCGGCCTGCAAGGGCTGGACATGGGCATTCCCAAGGGCTACCCCGACTACGTGCTCCACAAGATGGTCACGGTGATGAAGAACGGCGAGGAGGTGAAGATCTCCAAGCGCGCCGGCTCGTACGTGACCGTGCGCGACCTGATCGAGTGGAGCAATGGCGGCGACGAGACTATCCGCGGCCTGCTGGATGCCGGCGTGGCGGACTGGCCGGCCCACTTCACGCGCGGCCGCGACGCCGTGCGGTTTTTCCTGCTGTCCCGCAAGGCGGACACCGAATTCGTGTTCGACGTGGACCTCGCCCTGAAGCAGAACGACGAAAATCCGGTGTATTACGTCCAGTACGCCCACGCCCGGATCTGCTCGATCTTCGAGGCCTGGGGCGGCGCCGGCTGGGAAGCCCGCCTGCCGGAACTGGCCGGGGCCGACCTGGCCGCCGTGACCGGCGCGGACGTGAGTGCCCAGGCCATCGCGCTGGGCCGCCGCCTGGCCGAGTTCCCGGACATGCTGGCCGCCGCCGCCGGCGAGCTGGCGCCCCATGCGGTGGCGTTCTACCTGCGCGACCTGGCCGGCGACTTCCACGCCTTCTACAACGCCGACCGCGTGCTGGTGGACGACGAGGCGGTCAAGCGCGCCCGGCTGGCGCTGCTGGCCGCCACGCGCCAGGTGCTCAAGAACGGCCTGGCGGTGATCGGCGTCTCGGCGCCGCAACGGATGGACCGCGAGGCCGCTCCAAACTGAGCCGCCACGCGCCTGTGACGGATGGTTGGGCCACTTTTCAGAGTGGTCTCAATCGTGCCTGCCGGGACAGGCCCTATAATCCCCGGCAACACCGAAGAGGACTTCATGCAACAGCAACGCAAGCGCGCCGCGCGCCGAACCCGTACCCATGTCCGGATGCAGCGCGGTGGTACGTTCCTGGGCCTGGTGCTCGGGCTGATCGTCGGCCTGGCCATCGCCGTGGTGGTGGCCCTGTATATCACCAAGTCGCCCGCGCCGTTCCAGCAGAAGGGCGCCAACGGCAGTGCCCAGCAGCGCCCGCCGAGCGAGCCCGGCAACGTGGCCACGCCGCTGCCGGCGCCGACGCAACCGCAGCAGCAGGCCGAAGGCCCGAGCGACCCGAACCGGCCGCTGTGGAGCAAGACGCCGGCCAAGCCCGTGGGGCAGCCCGATGCGCAGCCGTCCACCCCGGCCCAGCCGCCGGTGGCGACGACACGCCCGGCCGACCAGCCCGCCGCCGCCAATGGCGCCGCCAAGCCGGCCGACGCCTCGCGTCCGGCCGAAAAGCCCGCCACGCGCCCGGCCGAGAAGCCGGTGGCCGACCCGATCGCCGAGATCGCCCAGGCTGACGCCAACAAGGTGGGGTATCTGCTCCAGGTGGGCGCCTTCCGCTCGCAGGACGACGCGGACCGCCAGAAGGCCAACCTGGCCATGCAGGGCTTCGAGGCCAAGGTGACCGAGCGCGATGTCAACGGGGTAAAGATGTACCGCGTTCGTCTGGGGCCGTTCAACCGTATCGAGGACATGAACCGGGCGCGCGACCGCCTGCAATCGAACGGTTTCGAAGCTTCGGTGATCCGCTTTACAAAGCAGTAACATGGCGGGCGGCGCCGCGGAGGAACCGGGCGCCGCCGCACTTGTCTTACCGGTCGGCCCGCCGCGTGCGGGCCATCCCCCTGATCTCTCTGACCTATCAGAAGGCCCTTCGAAGATGAAGAAAATCGCCGCTTTCCTCGCCACCGTCGCCGCCGTGGGCGGTCTGCTGATGACTGCGCCCGCAGCCATGGCCGCACCGACCGAGGGCAAGGACTACACGGTGCTGAAGTCGCCCCAGTCGGTGCCGGCGGGCAAGATCGAAGTGACGGAGTTCTTCTGGTACGGCTGCCCGCACTGCTACGACTTCGAGCCGGAGCTGGAAGCCTGGGTCAGCAAGCAGGGTAAGGACGTGGTGTTCAAGCGCGTGCCGGTGGCCTTCCGCGAGGACCTGCTGCCGCACACCAAGATCTTCTATGCGCTGGAGTCGCTGGGCAAGCTGGACGCGCTGCACGGCAAGGTGTTCGAGGCGATCCACAAGGACCGCAAGCGCATGCTGAGCACCGACGAGATCGCCGATTTCATGGCCAAGAATGGCATCGACCGCAAGCAGTGGCTCGATACCTACAACTCGTTCACGGTGACCACGAACGCCCAGCGCGCCAACAAGATCGCCGATTCGTACAAGATCGAGGGTGTGCCGACCGTGGTGGTGCAGGGCAAGTACGAGACTTCGCCGAGCATCGCCGGGACCAAGCCGGCTGCCATCCAGGCCATGGATTTCCTGGTCACGGGCGTGCGCGCGAAGAAGCTCTGATCCACGCGGCATGACCCAGACGGCCCGGTGCGCGAGACGCGTGCCGGGCCGTTTTGCATGGTCCGGGCTGTTCCATCCCTCCGCATTCACTATATTGATCCGATGCGACCCCTGAAAGTCTTCCTTACCGGCGCATCAAGCGGCATTGGCCAGGCGTTGGCGCGCGCCTACGCGGCGCAGGGCGCCGTGCTTGGGCTGGTGGGCCGGCGCGAGGCCGCCCTACGCGACTTCGCCGCCTCCCTGCCCAACCCCAATGCGGTACGCATCTATGCGGCCGATGTGCGGGATGCGGATGCCATGCATGCCGCCGCCACGGACTTTCTCGTCCATTTTGGCTGCCCGGACGTGGTGATTGCCAACGCGGGGATCTCCGTGGGCACCGTGGCCAGCGAGCGCGAGGATCTGGACGACTTCCGGCTGGTCATGGACACCAACTGGTTCGGCACCCTGACCACCTTCCAGCCCTTCCTGCACCCGATGCGCGAGCGCGCGCCCGGCGCCGGCGGCTGGCGCGGCACGCTGGTCGGCATTGCCAGCGTGGCCGGCGTGCGGGGGCTACCCGGCGGCGGGGCCTACAGCGCCTCGAAGTCCGCCGTGGTCAAGCTGCTGGAAAGCCTGCGGCTGGAGCAGGCGCGGCACCGCATCCGCGTGGTGACCATCGCCCCAGGCTATATCCGCACGCCGATGACGGCGCACAACCCGTACCGCATGCCGTTCCTGATGGATGCCGACGTGTTTGCGCGCAAGGCCATCCGCCGGATTGCCGCCGGCACGCGCTACAAGGTGATTCCGTGGCAGATGGGGGTGGTGGCGTCGATCCTGCACGTGATGCCGCTGTGGCTCTATGACAAGCTGTTCGCCCGCGCGCCGCGCAAGCCACGCAAGGCAGACCGCGCCGGCGGGGGAGACGCCTGATGTGGGCCGACGCCCTCGGGCAGGCCCACGGCCCGGCCAGTGGCGAGGTCCGCATCGCCTCGCTGGTGCCGTCCGTGACCGAGTTGCTGTTCGATCTCGGCCTGGCTGACCGAATGGTGGCCCGTACCGGCTTCTGCATCCATCCCGAGCCGGCGGTGCGGGCGGTGGAGAAGGTTGGGGGGACCAAGGACGTCAAGCTGGACAAGCTGCGGGCGCTGGCGCCGACCCACGTGGTGGTCAATATCGACGAGAACCGGCGCGACACCGTGGACGAGATCCGCACCTTCGTGCCGCACGTGATCGTCACCCACCCGTGCGCGCCCGAGGACAACTTTGCGCTGTACCGGCTGCTCGGCGGCATTTTCAACAAAGTGCAACAGGCGGAGGGGCTGGCGCAGGCGCTCCAGGCCGAACTCGATGCGATCCGCGCCCGGCGTTGGCCGGCGCGCAAGGTGCTGTACGCGATCTGGCAGGACCCGTGGATGACGGTGTCGCGCGCCACCTATATCAGCCGGATGCTCGCGCTGGTGAACTGGGCCACCTGGCCCGATGACGGCGCGGACCTCGCGGCCTGCGTCGATGGGGATTGCAGCCGGCCAAACGCGCCTGGCGAGCGCTATCCCACCTTCCGCTGGAGCGACGCGCTGGTGCGCGAGCTGGACGCCGTGCTGCTCTCGACCGAGCCGTACCGCTTCACCGAGGACCATGCCGATGCGCTCGAGCGCCAGATCGGCAGGCCGGTAATGCTGGTGGATGGCGAGATGCTGTCCTGGTACGGCAGCCGCGCCGTGGCCGGCGTGCGCTACCTCAGGACCCTCGCCGAGTCATTCTGAGACGTTTGAGCGTCAGGCCGCCCGGAAGCGGACGATGCCGTCGTCGCCGCATTCGCGCACGAGCTGGCCGCGATGCCAGAGCGCGTGCAGGTGCGCCAGCGCCTCGCCCATCGCGAAGGTCAGCTGGTGGATGTCGAACTGGCGCCGGAAGATCACGCCAACGATGTCGTGCGCATGGCACGGCTTCTCGGCACAGGCGGCCAGCGTCTCGGCCAGGCGGTCCACATGGTGCTCCTGCAACTGGCGGATGCGAGTGTGCAGGTTGCGGAACGGGCGGCCGTGCGACGGCAGGATCAGCACGTCGGCGGGCAGGTCTTCGTACTTGTCCAATGAGTCGAGGTAGAGCTGGAGCGGATTGGCCTCCGGCTCCATGTCGAACACGCTGACGTTGGTCGAGATGCGCGGCAGCACCATGTCGCCCGAGATCAGCACGTTGGTGGCGGCGTTGTAGAGCGCCACGTGCTCGGGGGCGTGGCCGAAGCCGGTGATCACGCGCCAGCCCGCCGTGGCCGGATCGGCGCCGATGGCCACCGTGTCGCCGTCCATCAGGCGGCGGTACTGCGTCGGCACCTCGGGCACCATCGACGGGTAGTAGGCCTTGCGGGCGCGCAGCTTTTCCAGGTTGTCCGGGTCCGTCAGGCCGTGGCGGGCGAAGTGGCTCGCCGCGAAGTCGCCGCCGGCGTTCGAGCCAACGCCGCTGCCGCCGGACATCACGCGCGCGGTCATGTAGTCGCCCAGGCTCATCCAGAGCCGCACATCCCAGTGCTTGCAGAGCCAGTGCGCCAGGCCCACGTGGTCCGGGTGGCAATGGGTCACCAGCACGCGCAGCACGGGCAGGCCATCCAGCTCCTTGGCGAAGATGGTCTCCCAATGCCCCTTGATGATGTCGTTGGTGATGCCGCAGTCGACGATGGTCCAGCCGTCCCGCCCGTCCAGGCGGTCGCGCAGGAGCCACAGGTTGATGTGGTCGAGCGCGAACGGCAGCGGCATGCGCAGCCAGTAGACGCCGGGCGCCACTTCCTGGCGCGTGCCGGGCGCCGGCATGGTCTCGTCAAACGGGTATTGGAGCTGGCTTTCGAGTGCGTTCATGGGGCGTGTCTCGGTCGAATCCGGCGCCTTCGGGTGCAGCGGGGCACCGGGCGCTCTTTGGGGTCAAGTTGTCCAGTCATTGTCAGCGGCGGCACTTGACGCTAACGTTAACGTCAATCGTCGCGGCCTGCTCGTCATCTTAGACCAAAACTTGACCGCACAACGAACGACCGTTCACTTTCCTGGGCGCATCATGCCGGCACAGCCATCCACCGCCACCTACACCATTACCGACCTCGCGCGCGAGTTCGACGTCACCCCGCGCGCGATCCGGTTTTACGAGGATCAGGGCCTGCTCTCGCCCGACCGCGAGGGCCCGGGCGGCCGCAAGCGCGTCTATAACGGACGCGAGCGTACCCGCCTCAAGCTCACGCTGCGCGGCAAAAGGTTAGGGCTTACTCTCAACGAAATCCGCGAAATTCTGGATCTCTACGAGTCGCCACGCGATACCGCGCCGCAGTTGGAGCGCTTCCTGGGCGCGCTGTCGCAACACCGGGAGGTTCTGGAGCGCCAAATGGAAGACCTCCAGGCCCAGCTTGCCGAGATCGACCAGCACGAGCGCCATTGTCGGGCGCTGCTGGCGACACATGGCGAGGCCCCCAAGACCAGAACCGCCTGATGCCGCACTTTTAGCCATCCGCCTTCGGATGGAATTGACGTTTACGTAAACGTCAATAAAATACGCCCCACAACACCGACACGAACAGACAGGAGACCGACATGACCGAACTGCCAGGCCTGAGATTCGATCTGGGCGAGGACATCGAGATGCTGCGCGAGTCCGTGCGCAGCTGGGCGCAGGCCGAACTGGCGCCGCGCGCGGCCGAGATCGACCGGTCGGACCAGTTCCCGATGGATGCCTGGAAGAAGATGGGCGACCTCGGCGTGCTGGGCATCACCGTGGCCGAGGAGTACGGCGGCGCGAACATGGGCTACCTCGCCCATATGATCGCGATGGAGGAGATCAGCCGCGCGTCGGCGTCGGTCGGCCTGTCCTACGGCGCGCACTCGAACCTGTGTGTGAACCAGATCCACCGCAACGGCTCGGCCGCCCAGAAGGCGACGTACCTGCCCAAGCTGGTATCGGGCGACTGGATCGGCGCGCTGGCGATGAGCGAGCCGAACGCGGGCTCCGACGTGGTCAGCATGAAGCTGCGCGCCGATTTCAAGGGCGACCGCTACGTCCTGAACGGCACCAAGATGTGGATCACCAACGGGCCGGATTGCGACGTGCTGGTGGTCTACGCCAAGACCGAGCCGGACCTGGGCGCGCGCGGCATGACCGCCTTCATCGTCGAGAAAGGCATGAAGGGCTTCTCGGTGGCGCAGAAGCTGGACAAGCTGGGCATGCGCGGCTCCCACACGGGCGAACTGGTGTTCGAGGACGTGGAAGTGCCGGTGGAGAACATCCTCGGCGCCGAGAACGGCGGCGCCAAGGTGCTGATGAGCGGGCTCGACTACGAGCGCGCGGTGCTGTCCGGCGGCCCGGTCGGCATCATGCAGGCGTGCATGGACGTGGTGACGCCGTACATCCACGACCGCAAGCAGTTCGGCCAGAGCATCGGCGAGTTCCAGCTGATCCAGGGCAAGGTGGCGGACATGTACACCACGCTCCAGGCCGCGCGCAGCTATTTGTATACCGTAGGCAAGAACCTGGATTCGCTGGGCAGCGGGCATGTGCGCCAGGTCCGCAAGGACTGCGCCGCGGTGATTCTCTACACGGCGGAAAAGGCCACGTGGATGGCTGGGGAGTCGGTGCAGATCCTGGGCGGCAACGGCTACATCAACGACTACCCCACCGGCCGGCTGTGGCGCGATGCCAAGCTGTACGAGATTGGCGCGGGTACGTCGGAGATCCGCCGGATGCTGATCGGCCGGGAGCTGTTTGCCGAGACGATGTGATCGAATGTGATCTTTGTATCGTGCAACCGGACCTGGTGAACGCCCTTTACAATTCCCTGACCCCTTACCGCAGCCGCCGCCCTCGACCATGTCGCACTTTCCCAAGCTGCTCTCGTCGCAGATTGCCTACGATGTGGCGCGGACCATGCTGGACGGCTTTGACAAGCACTACCGGCTGTTCCGCGAGGTCAGCCACGCGGCCAAGCTGCGCTTCGAGGCAGGGGATTGGCACGGGTTGCAGCAGCTCCAGCGCGACCGCATCGCGTTCTACAACGAGCGCGTGCGCGAGACCACTGTGGTCCTGGAGGACGAATACGACGCCGCGCGGATCGAGGACGGCATCTGGCAGCAGGTCAAGCTGCACTACATTGGCCTGCTGACCAAGCACCACCAGCCCGAGCTGGCCGAGACCTTCTTCAACTCGGTCTGCACCCGGATCCTGCACCGCTCCTACTTCAACAACGACTTCATCTTCGTGCGACCCGCCATCTCGACCGAATACATCGAGAACGAGGAATCGCCGATGCGACCCACCTACCGCGCCTACTACCCGGGCAGCCGCGAGGGGATGGCCGCCTGTTTCGAGCGGATGGTGCACAACTATCAGCTGGAGCGGCCCTTCGAGGATCTGGCGCGGGACATCGGCTACGTGGTGCGCGCCTTCACCGAGCACCTGGGCGAGGCGCGGATTGCGCCGAACTTCCAGATACACGCGCTATCGTCGCTGTTCTTCCGTAACAAGGCCGCCGTCATCGTCGGCCGGGTGCTGAACGGCGACCAGACCTACCCGCTGGCGATCCCGATCATCCACGGCCCGACCGGCCAGCTGGTGCTGGACACCGTGCTGCTGCGCCCGGAACAGCTGCTGATCCTGTTCTCGTTCTCGCACGCCTATTTCATGGTCGACATGGAGATTCCGTCGGCCTACGTGACCTTTCTGCGCGACATCCTGCCGCGCAAGCCGCGCGGGGAAATCTACACCGCGCTGGGTTTGCAGAAGCAGGGCAAGAACCTGTTCTACCGCGACTTCCTCCACCATCTTCAGCATTCGTCGGACAAGTTCGTGGTCGCGCCCGGCATCCGGGGGCTGGTGATGCTGGTGTTCACGCTGCCGTCGTTCCCCTACGTGTTCAAGGTCATCCGTGATGTCTTCGCCCCGCCGAAGGAAACCACGCGCGCGCTGGTGGAATCGAAATATCAGCTTGTGAAGCAGCACGACCGGGTGGGGCGCATGGCCGATACGCTGGAGTATTCGGACGTGGCCTTCCCGCTGTCGCGCTTCGACGAATCGCTGGTGCGGGAGCTGGAAGCCCACGCGCCGTCGATGATCGAGTACCAGCGCGGCCGCGACGGCGGGCAGGAGATCGTGGTGCGGCACGTCTATATCGAGCGCCGCATGACGCCGCTCAACCTCTGGCTCCAGGAGGGTACCGACGAGCAGGTCGAGCACGGCATCGTCGAGTACGGCAACGCGGTCAAGGAACTGATCGCCGCCAATATCTTCCCGGGGGACATGCTCTACAAGAACTTCGGCGTCACGCGCCACGGACGCGTGGTGTTCTACGACTATGACGAGATCGAATACCTGACCGATTGCAACATCCGCCGCGTGCCCGAGCCGCGCAACGAGGAAGAGGAAATGTCGGGCGAGGTGTGGTACACCGTACGTCCGCACGACATCTTTCCGGAAACGTTCCGCACGTTCCTGCTCGGCGACCCACGCGTGCGCGCCGCCTTCCTGCGGCATCACGAGGATTTTTTCGATGCTGCCATGTGGCAGCACCACAAGGACCGGCTGATGGCCGGACACGTCCATGACTTTTTTGCCTATCAGAGTAAAGACCGCTTCATCCACCGCTACGGCCCCGGCGCCGACGACCACCACGCAGATCTTCCAAGGAGGGCGGCATGACTGACGCCATCGCGCAACTGTTCAAGAACAACCGCGACTGGGTGGACCGCGTCAACGCGGAAGACCCGACCTTCTTCACGCGCCTGGCCAACCAGCAGGCGCCCGAGTACCTGTGGATCGGCTGTTCCGATTCGCGCGTGCCGGCCAACCAGATCCTCGGACTGGCGCCGGGCGAGGTGTTCGTCCATCGCAATATCGCCAATGTGATCTCGCACAGCGACCTGAACGCGCTGTCCGTGCTCCAGTTCGCCGTGGACGTGCTCAAGGTGCGCCACATCACCGTAGTGGGCCACTACGGCTGCGGCGGCGTCAAGGTGGCGCTCAAGCGCGAGCGCGTGGGCCTGGCCGACAACTGGCTGCGCCACGTGCAGGACGTGGCCGACAAGCACGCCGCCTACCTTGGCACGGTGCTGCGCGAGGATGATGCCCACACGCGGCTGTGCGAGCTGAACGTGATCGAGCAGGTCAACAACGTCTGCCAGACCACGGTGCTCCAGGACGCCTGGGACCGTGGCCAGGCCGTGACGGTGCATGGCTGGGTCTACGGCGTGTCCGATGGCCTGCTGCGCGACCTCGGCATGGCCGCCAGCAACAACGAGGAACTGCAGGAGCAACTGGCCGCGGCCTATCGCCAGTACGGCGACCCCCCGCAGGCCTCGATCCGCTGATTTTCAAGACAGTACGAACCGGTATTCAGGAGACAACCATGCAAGACCCGATCGTCATCGTATCCGCCGCCCGCACGCCCATGGGCGCGTTCCAGAGCGAGTTGAGCAGCCTCACGGCGCCGCAACTCGGCGCCGCGGCCATCCGCACCGCCGTGGAGCGCGCCGGCCTGAAGCCGGAGCAGGTGCAGGAAGTGGTATTCGGCTGCGTGCTGCCGGCCGGCCAGGGGCAGGCGCCCGCGCGCCAGGCGGCGCTCGGCGCCGGGCTGCCGCTGGACGTGGCCTGCACCACGGTCAACAAGATGTGCGGATCGGGCATGCGCGCGGCGATGACGGTCTTCGACGGCCTGCTGGCCGGTTCGTTCGAGATCGCCATCGCGGGCGGCATGGAAAGCATGACCAACGCGCCGTACCTGATTCCGAAGGGGCGCGGCGGCTACCGCATCGGTCACGGCATGATCTACGACCACATGATGCTCGATGGCCTGGAAGACGCGTATGACAAGGGCCGCGCGATGGGCACCTTCGGCGAGGACTGCGCCGCCAAGTATGCCTTCACGCGCGCGCAGCAGGACGAATTCGCGATGGAGTCTGTGCGGCGCGCCCAGCAGGCCACCGAGAGCGGCGCCTTCCGCTGGGAGATCACACCGGTCACGGTGTCCGGCAAGGGCGGCGACACGGTGATCGACACCGACGAAGGCCCGCGCCGCATCAAGGTGGACAAGATCCCGTCGCTGAAGCCGGCCTTCGCCAAGGACGGCACGATCACCGCAGCCTCGTCCTCGTCGATCAACGACGGCGCCGCCGCGCTGGTGATGATGCGCGCATCGACGGCGAAGTCGCTTGGGCTGCAGCCGCTGGCGCGCATGCTCGGCCATACCTCGCATGCACAGGCGCCGGGCTGGTTCACCACGGCGCCGGTGGAAGCCATCGCCAAGCTCTACCGCAAGCTGGACTGGACCACCGACAGCGTGGACCTGTTCGAGATCAACGAGGCCTTCGCCGTGGTGCCGATGGCGGCCATGCATGACCTCAAGATTCCGCGCGACAAGGTCAACATTCACGGCGGCGCCTGCGCGCTGGGCCATCCGATCGGCGCCTCGGGCGCGCGCATCATGACCACGCTGATCGGCGCGCTGCGCAAGACCGGCGGCAAGCGCGGCGTGGCCAGCCTCTGCATCGGCGGCGGCGAGGCCACGGCGGTCGGCATCGAAATCGTCTGATCCTACCAACCCCACCCAACCTTACGACAGGAGTTCTCCCATGCCCACAGCCCTCGTCCTTGGCGCCTCGCGCGGTCTCGGTCTCGAGTTTGTCCGCCAGTACCGTGCCGACGGCTGGCGCGTCATCGCCGCCGCGCGCAGCGATGAGGGCGTGGCGGCGCTCAAGGCGCTCGGCGCCGAGGCCCACCAGCTGGATCTGACCGACGCCGGCGCGCTGGCCGGGCTGGGCTGGAAGCTCGATGGCGAGTCGTTCGACGTGGCGATCTACAACGCCGGCGTGATCGGCCCGCGCAGCGAAGGCGCGCAACCGGTCATACGGGAAGACTTCGATGCCGTGATGCACACCAACGTGCTCGGGCCGATGATGGCCCTGCCGCTGCTCCTGCCGTTCGTCGAGACGGGCAACCATGGGCGCGGCGGCGTGCTGGCCGTGCTGTCGTCGCGCATGGGCAGCATCGGCGCGATGGACAGCAACCGCAGCTGGCTCTACCGCGTCAGCAAGGCCGGCGCCAATGCCGCCATGAAGGCCGTCTCGCTGGACGCGCGCCATGCCATCTGCGTGGCGCTGCACCCGGGCTGGGTGCAGACCGACATGGGCGGCCCCAAGGCCGACCTCACGCCGCAGCAGAGCGTGACCGGCATGCGCCGCACGCTGGCCGGCCTGACCCAGCGCGACAACGGCAGCTTCCACAACTACGACGGCACCCCGCTCCCCTGGTAAGGGGAGGGAGACAAAGGACCACCGGACACCATGCTGCTGACTCCCGAACAGGAAATGATCCGCGATGCCGTGCGGCAGTTCGCGCAGGACGTTATCGCCCCGCAGGCGGCGCAGTGGGACCGCGACAAGACCTTCCCGAAGGCCGTGCACAAGGAACTGGCCGCGCTGGGTTGCTATGGCGTGGCCATGCCGGAAGAGCTGGGCGGGGCCGGGCTCGACTACCTGTCGCTGGCGCTGATCCTCGAGGAGATTGCCGCCGGTGACGGCGGCACCTCCACCGTCATCAGCGTGAACAACTGCCCGGTGTGCAGCATGCTGATGGCCTTCGCCAACGACGCCCAGAAGCAGCAGTGGCTGGCGCCGCTGGCGCGCGGCGAGATGCTGGGCGCGTTCTGCCTGACCGAGCCGCACGTCGGCTCGGACGCCGCGGCGCTGCGCACCACCGCCCGGCGCGATGGCGACCACTACGTGCTCAACGGCGTGAAGCAGTTCATCACCAGCGGCAAGCACGCCGACGTGGCCATCGTCATGGCCGTGACCGACAAGTCCGCCGGCAAGCGCGGCATCAGCGCCTTCCTGGTGCCCACGTCCACGCCCGGCTATGTCGTGGCGCGCATCGAGGACAAGCTCGGCCAGCATTCGTCCGATACCGCCCAGATCGTGTTCGAGGACTGCCGCATCCCGGCGGCGAACCTGCTGGGCGAGGAGGGCGCTGGCTACAAGATGGCACTCTCCGGGCTCGAGGGCGGTCGCATCGGCATTGCCTCGCAGAGCATCGGCATGGCCCGCGCCGCGTTCGACGCCGCGCTGGCCTACGCCAAGGAGCGCGAGAGCTTCGGCCAGCCGCTGTTCCAGCACCAGGCCGTGCAGTTCCGCCTGGCCGACATGGCCACCCGCATCGACGTGGCGCGCCAGATGGTCTGGCACGCGGCGGCGCTCAAGGATGCCGGCCGGCCGTGCCTGAAGGAGGCCGCCATGGCCAAGCTGTTCGCCAGCGAGATGGCCGAGGCGGTCTGCTCGGACGCCATCCAGGTCTTCGGCGGCTACGGCTATGTGACCGATTTCCCGGTGGAGCGCATCTACCGGGACGTGCGCGTGTGCCAGATCTACGAAGGCACGAGCGACATCCAGAAGATCCTCATCGCCCGTGCGCTCGGCTGAGCGCGGGCGGGAAGCGTAATATCGGCAATCGTAATATCGGCAATCGCATTAGGCAGTCCCCGTCGCAGTTCCTGACCCCAACGCAAGCGAATCTGACCTGGAGCCCCCTTCGCCATGACCGCACCGATCGACTTCTACTTCGATTTTTCCTCGCCCTACGGCTACTTCGCCAGCACCCGCATCGACGAGATCGCGCAGAAGTACGGCCGCTACGTGGCGTGGCATCCGATCCTGCTGGGCGTGGTGTTCAAGACGACGGGCTCCTCGCCGCTGCCGAGCATCCCGCTCAAGGGCGAGTACTGCTGGCGCGACTTCGAGCGCACCGCCGAATTCCACCACATCAACTACAAGCGCCCGACCCACTTCCCGCTGCCCACCCAGCACGCCGCGCGCGCGGTGCTGTGGCTGCAGAACCACCATGGCGCCGATGTGGCCACGGCGTTCGCCAAGGCCGTGTATCGGGCGCTGTTCGTCGATGACCTCAATATCGCCGAGCCGGCGGAGCTGGCCAAGCTGGCCGAGCCGCTGGGCATCGACCCCATCGCCATGAACGAGGGCGCCACCAGCTACCAGATCAAGGACCAGCTCAAGGCCGAGATCGAGGTGGCGATGGCCAAGGGCGTGTTCGGCTCACCGTTTGTGATCATCGACGGGGAGCCGTTCTGGGGCTTCGACCGCTTCGAGCAGGTGGAGCAGCACCTCAAGAGCCGGCGGCAGACGGCGCAGACGCCGCTGCGCGCCGTCGGCGGCCATGACATCACCAAGGAAAAGAAACCCGCATGACCGCAGCAACCCAGGCCCCCGTGCAGCCCCCCGCCTTCGATTGCGTGATCTTCGACTGTGACGGCGTGCTCGTCGACAGCGAGCCGATCGTCCACCGCGTGCTCAACGAGATGCTCAACGAGCTGGGCATCGCCATCTCGCTGGAGGAGTCGAAGCGCTGGTTCCTCGGCCGCGCCGTGCGCGACGAGCTGGGCAATATCGAACGCCGGCTGGGCAAGCCGCTGCCCCATAACTGGCTGTCGACGTGGCTCGCGCGCCGCAACCAGGTGCTGGAGGCCGAGGTGGTGGCCGTGCCGCACGTCCGCGAGGCCATCGAGGCGATCACCGCGCGGGGCCTGCCGGTGTGCGTGGCCTCCGGCGCGGACCGCATCAAGGTGAAGCTGCAACTGACGCGCACCGGCCTGGTGGAGCTGTTCCAGCAGGACGCGCGCGAGCACATCTTCTCCTCCACCGAAGTCGATCGCAGCAAGCCGGCGCCGGACGTCTACCTGCTGGCCGCGCGCACGATGGATGTCGATCCGTCGCGCTGCGTGGTGGTGGAAGACAGCCCCACCGGCGTGACGGCCGGCGTGGCGGCGGGCATGACCGTGCTCGGCTACGCCGCGCTGAACGACGCCCGCGAGCTGCGCCAGGCCGGCGCGCACACCATCTTCACGGACATGCGCCAGTTGCCGGAGCTGATCGGATGAGCCGAAGCCGCCCCATGCGCGCCGGTCCCGAGCCTTGCCCGTGCGGCCACGCCGAGTACGCCGCGTGCTGCGGGCGCTTTCATCGCGGCGAGGCGCTGCCGCCCAACGCCGAGGCGCTGATGCGCTCGCGCTACAGCGCCTATGTGAAGGGGCTGGTGGACTGGCTGCGCCAGACCTGGCACGCCACCACCTGCCCGGACGACCTGGCCCCGGAGCGCGAGACGCGCTGGCTCGGGCTGACGGTCAAGGCCCACGCCCAGCAGGACGACACCCACGCCATCGTCGAATTCGTCGCCCGCTACAAGGTGGGCGGCCGCGCGTGGCGGCTGCATGAGCGCAGCCGCTTCGTGTTCGAGCCGCGCGCGGCCGGGGAGACGCCGCGCTGGCTCTATGTCGATGGCGAGATGCTGGGGCAGGACCAAGGGTAGGGATTGGCAGGGAAGCGGGAACGAGACAAAGAACAGGACGAGACATGCCCACGCTGGAAACCAAACTGAACGCACGCTCGGAAGCCTTCAAGGCCAACGCCGAGGCCATGCAGGCACTGGTGGCGGACCTCAAGGCCCGCATCGCCAAACTGGCCGAAGGCGGCGGCGAGGAAGCCCGCGCCAAGCACCTGGGGCGCGGCAAGCTGCTGCCGCGCGACCGCGTGCAGCAATTGCTCGATCCGGGTACGCCGTTCCTGGAGCTGTCGCAACTGGCCGCGTACGAGATGTACGACAACGCCGCGCCGGGCGCCGGCATCATCACCGGCATCGGCCGGGTGGCTGGGCAGGAGTGCGTGATCGTCTGCAACGACGCCACGGTCAAGGGCGGCACCTACTACCCGATCACGGTCAAGAAGCACGTGCGCGCGCAGGAGATTGCCGAAGAGAACAACCTGCCGTGCATCTATCTGGTCGATTCGGGTGGCGCCAACCTGCCCAATCAGGACGATGTCTTCCCGGACCGCGACCACTTCGGCCGCATCTTCTACAACCAGGCCAACCTGTCCGCCAAGGGCATCCCGCAGATCGCCGTGGTGATGGGCTCCTGCACGGCCGGCGGCGCCTACGTGCCGGCGATGAGCGACGAATCGATCATCGTCAAGGACCAGGGCACGATCTTCCTGGGCGGCCCGCCGCTGGTGAAGGCCGCCACCGGCGAGGAAGTCAGCGCCGAGGACCTGGGTGGCGCGGACGTCCACACGCGGCTGTCCGGCGTGGCGGACTACTTCGCCCAGAACGACCACCACGCGCTGTCCCTGGCGCGCAACATCGTCCAGCACCTGAACCGGCGCAAGCCGGACCAGATCCGCCTGCACGAGCCGGCGCCGCCGCTGTATCCCACCGAGGAACTGTACGGCGTGATCCCCACCGACACGCGCAAGCCCTACGACGTGCGCGAGGTCATCGCCCGCCTCGTCGATGGCTCGGAATTCGATGAATTCAAGGCGCGCTACGGCACCACGCTGGTCTGCGGCTTCGCGCGGATCTGGGGCTACCCGGTGGGCATCATCGCCAACAACGGCATCCTGTTCTCGGAATCGGCGCTCAAGGGCGCGCACTTCATCGAGCTGTGCTGCCAGCGCAAGATCCCGCTGGTGTTCCTGCAGAACATCACCGGCTTCATGGTGGGCCGCAAGTACGAGAACGAAGGCATCGCCCGCAACGGCGCCAAGATGGTGACCGCCGTGGCCACGGCGCAGGTGCCGAAGTTCACGGTCATCATCGGCGGCTCGTTCGGCGCCGGCAACTACGGCATGTGCGGCCGCGCCTACTCGCCGCGCTTCCTGTGGATGTGGCCGAACGCGCGGATCTCGGTGATGGGCGGCGAGCAGGCGGCCAGCGTGCTGGCCACGGTGCGGCGCGACGGCATCGAGGGGCGCGGCGGCCAGTGGAGCGCCGAGGAAGAGGAGGCGTTCAAGCAGCCGATCCGCGACCAGTACGAGCATCAGGGCCATCCGTATTACGCCAGCGCGCGGCTCTGGGACGATGGGGTGATCGACCCGGCGCAGACACGTACCGTGCTCGGCCTCGGCTTGTCCGCCAGCCTCAACGCGCCCATCGGCGACATGAAGTTCGGCGTGTTCCGGATGTAGGCCCGCGCTTGCGCCGTTGCCGTTTCGACCTTTCGATCACCATATTTTTTCTGGTTTGACCATGTTGCGCCTTGCCCCCCTCGTTCGCGGCGTTGCCGTCGCGCTGGCCTGCGTCACGCTGTGCGGGGCGGCTCTCGCCCAGTCGGCCCAGGCCGCGCTGCCGCCGCGCACGATCGAGCGCGTGGTGATGGTGCCCAAGGCCGGCGCGGACGCCAACGTGGACCTGGAGACCACCATCTTCCGGCCCGCCGCCGATGGCCGCTACCCGCTGGTGGTGATCAACCACGGCAAGGCGCCCGGCAAGCCCGCCTACCAGGGCCGCGCGCGCTTTGCCGCCCAGAGCGCCGAGTTCGTGCGGCGCGGCTACGTGGTGGCGCTGCCGATGCGGCAGGGCTTCTCGAAGTCCGGCGGCGCCTACGTGGGCGGCAGCTGCAACATCAGCGCCAACGGCATGGCGCAGGCCGAGGACGTGATCGCCGCGCTCGACTACCTCGTGCAGCAGCCCTATGTGGACCCGACCCGCATCGTGGTGATCGGCCAGTCGCATGGCGGGCTCTCGACCATGGCGCTGTCCGCCATCGGCTATCCGGGCGTGCGCGGCGTGGTCAACTTTGCCGGCGGGCTGCGCAATGCCGCGTGCGCCGGCTGGGAGAACAACCTGATCGATGCGTTCGGCGACTACGGCCGCACGGCGCGCTACCCGTCGCTCTGGTTCTACGGCGACAACGACAGCTTCTGGCCCTGGCCGCTGCCCGAGCGGCTGTACAACAACTATAAGGCGACCGCGAGCGGCCCGGCCGCCGACGCGCGCTTCGTCAACGTGGGCGAGTTCGATGGCGACTCGCACCGGCTGTTCAGCAGCCGCCATGGCATTGCGCTGTGGCTGCCCGAGGTCGACGCCTTCTTCCACCATATCGGCATGCCGTTCGACGACGACGCGCCGGAAGACCCGCCCAAGCCAGCCGGCGCCACAGAACGCGCCTCCTGACCCCCATCGATGCAACGGAGACAGACCATGCACTTCACCACGCTGAACGTGACCGCCGCGCACCACGTTGCCACGGTCACGCTGAACCGCCCGGACGTGCGCAACGCGTTCAACGAAACCGTGATTGCCGAGGTGACCGGCGCCTTCCGCGCGCTGGGCGATACCCCCGAGGTGCGCGCCATCGTGCTGGCCGGCAACGGCCCGGCCTTCTGCGCCGGCGCGGACCTGAACTGGATGAAGAAGATGGCCGGCTACACGGACGACGAGAACCGTGCCGATGCGCTGACGCTGGCCCAGATGCTCCACACCATCTGGGCCTGCCCGAAGCCCGTCATCGCCCGTATCCACGGCGACACCTACGCGGGCGGCGTGGGCCTGGTGGCCGCGTGCGACATCGCCGTGGCCGCCGAGCCGGCCAACTTCTGCCTGTCCGAGGCCAGGCTCGGCCTGCTGCCGGCCACCATCAGCCCCTATGTGATCCGGGCGATGGGCGAGCAGGCGGCGCGCCGCTACTTCATCACGGCGGAACGGTTCGATGCCGCCGAGGCGCTCCGGCTCGGCTTCGTCCACGCTGTGGTGCCGGCGGCACAACTGGACACCAAGGTGGCCGAGGTGGCCGCCGCGCTGGTCGCCAACAGCCCCAACGCCGTGCGCGAGAGCAAGCGGCTGGTGCAGGACGTGGCCGGTCGGGCCATCGACAACGACCTGCTGGCAGACACCGCAAACCGGATCGCGGCGATCCGCGCATCCGAGGAAGGGCGCGAGGGCGTGCGGTCCTTCCTCGAAAAACGCGCGCCGGCATGGCGCCCGCAATGATTTTTTTTGCCGGTTTGTTTCGGGACGTTGCCGGACGTTAGCCGCCGGAAGCCGGATTGGCGCGACGCGTGCGCCACCGCATCCGCCAACATCGCGCAACATCGGCCAAATAGCCGCTAACGTACCGGGACAGCCCGGTTTGCCAAGTCCCCAAGGACCTTCCTACCATGAGCCTCCCCATTCCGTCCTGCTTGCCAGCGCGCTCCGGCCTCGTCCGGCGTGGCGCCGGCGTGGACGGACAACAAAGGAGGCTTCCCTTGGAACATCCGGAACACCTTTCCCCCCTGGTGACTGACGGATCACTCGCCACGCGCAGCCGGCGTGCCGTGTGGCACCCGTGCACGCGCCTGCGGCCCGACGCGGGCGCCAACGAGCCGCCGCTGGCCATCGCGCGCGGCGAGGGCCCGTGGCTGATCGACACCGACGGCCGCCGCTACTTCGACGCCATCAGTTCGTGGTGGGTCAACCTGTTCGGCCACGCCAACCCGGTCATCAACGCCGCGCTGGCGGACCAGATGCAGACGCTCGAACACGTGATGCTGGCCGGCTGCACGCACGCGCCGGCCGTGGAACTGGCCGAGCGGCTGTCCGCGCTGACCGGCGGCGCGCTCGGCAATACGTTCTATGCGTCCGATGGCGCGTCGGCGGTGGAGATCGCGCTCAAGATGAGCTTCCACTACTGGCACAACACCGGCCTGCCCGCCAAGCGCGAGTTCGTGTGCCTGCGCCACAGCTACCACGGCGAGACGGTGGGCGCGCTGGCCGTGACCGACGTGGCGATCTTCCGCGACGCCTACGCCCCGCTCACGCGCCGCGCCCATGTGGTGATGTCGCCGGACGCCCGCCAGGCGAATCCCGGCGAGAGCGCCGCCGATGTCGCCACCCGCGCGCTGGCTGACCTGGAAGCGCTGCTGCGCGAGCGCGCCGGCCAGATCGCCGCGCTGATCGTCGAGCCGCTGGTGCAGGGCGCCGCCGGCATGGCGATGTACGACCCGTCCTATCTGGAAGGCGCCCGGGCCCTGTGCGACCGCTATCGCGTGCACCTGATCGCCGACGAGATCGCCGTGGGCTGCGGCCGCACCGGCACCTTCTTCGCCTGGGAGCAGGCGCGCGAGCGTCACGAGGGGGAAGCCTTGCCCGCCCACGCGTGGCCGGATTTCCTGTGCCTGTCGAAGGGCATCAGCGGCGGCTACCTGCCGCTCTCGCTGGTGCTGTCGCGCCCGGAGATCCAGCGCGCCTTCGTTGCCGACGACATCGCGCGCAGCTTCCTCCATTCGCACTCGTACACCGGCAACCCGCTGGCCTGCCGCGCCGCGCTGGCCACGCTCGACCTGTTCGATGCGGAAGACGTGATCGCCCGCAACCGCGAGCGCGCCCGCTGGCTGGCCGACGCCATGGCGCCGCTGGCCGCCGACCCGCGCCTCGTCAACGTGCGCCAGCGCGGCCTGATCTGGGCCGCCGATGTGCACCCGGATGCCGCCGGCGCCGATTTTGCGTCGCGCTTCCATCTGGCCGCGCGCCAGCAGGGCGTGCTGGCGCGCCCCATGGGCCACACCATCTATGTGATGCCGCCGTACGTGTTCGACCAGACACTCGCTGAATGGCTGGGCGAGCAGCTGCTGGCCACGCTGCACGCCGTGGCGGGACCGATGCCGGAGGTGCGCCATGCTGCTTGAGCAACTGACCCGCGCCGCCGCCGACCGCGAAGCCCAGGCGCTGACGCGCCGGCGCCGCATCGCCCACACGGCCTGCGCGCCGCACCAGTCGGTGGGCGCCATCGACGCCAGGCCGGTGCCGCTGCTGACCTTCAGCAGCAACGACTACCTCGGGCTGGCCAACCATCCGGCGATTGCCGAGGCGCTGGCCGATGGCGCGCGCCGCTATGGGGCCGGCAGCGGGGCCTCCCACCTCGTCAGCGGCCACTCGATTGCGCACGCCCAGCTCGAACAGGAACTGGCGCGGTGGCTGGCGCCGCATATCCCGCAGGCGCAGGCGCTGTACTTCTGCACCGGCTATATGGCGAACCTCGCCGTGCTGACCTCGCTCGGCACCGCCGGCGCGACGCTGTTCTGCGAGACGCTGAACCACGCCTCGCTGATCGACGGCGCCCGGCTGGCCCGCGCCGATGTGCAGCGTTATCCGCATGGCGATCTCGCCGCGCTGGACGCCCAGCTCGCCGCCCACACCGGCGGCCTGAAGCTGATCGTGACCGACAGCGTGTTCAGCATGGATGGCGATATCGCGCCGCTGGCTGGCCTGCTGGCGCTGGCCGAGCGCCACGATGCGTGGATCGTCGTGGACGATGCCCACGGCTTCGGCGCGCTGGGCGAGAACGGGCGGGGCGTGCTGGAGCACCTGGGTCTGCGCTCGGAGCGGCTGATCTATATCGGCACGCTGGGCAAGGCCGCCGGCGTGGCCGGGGCGTTCGTGGCGGCGCACGCCACCATCATCGAGCATCTGGTGAACACCGCGCGCCCCTATATCTATACGACGGCGGCGCCGCCGGCCGTGGCGCACGCGCTGCTGACCAGCCTGACGATCATCGCCGGCGAGGAAGGGCGCCAGCGCCGCGCGCAGCTGGGCGGCCTGATTGCCACGCTGCGCGACGGGCTCGGACGGCTGGCCGCCCAGGCGGGCTGGACGCTGGGCGAGAGCGACACGGCAATCCAGCCGCTGATCGTGGGCGACAACGCCGCCGCGCTGGCGCTGTCCGCCGCGTTGGAGGCCGAGGGCATCCGCGTGGGCGCGATCCGGCCGCCGACCGTGCCGGCCGGCACCGCGCGGCTGCGCATCACGCTGTCCGCCTCGCACACCGCGCAGGATGTGCAACGGCTGCTCGATGCCATCGCGCGGGCCATCCCGCACCGGGAGGCCGCATGACGGACATCGACAAATCCATCGACAAGGACCAAGGCGAGGACAACCGGCCGGGCCGCGTGGCCTGCTTCGTGACCGGCACCGATACCGGCGTTGGCAAGACCCACGCCACGGCCACGCTGCTGCACGCGCTGCACGCGGCGGGCTACACCACCGTCGGCATGAAGCCGGTGGCGAGTGGCGGCGAGTGGCTGGACGAGCGCTGGCAGAACGACGACGTGGAGCAGCTGCGCGCCGCAGGTTCGGTGATCGTGCCGCAGGAGGAGATGTGCCCGTTCCTGATGCGCACGCCGGTCTCGCCGCACCTGGCGGCGGCCATGGAGGGGCTGCGCATCACGCGCGAGCCGATCCGGGCCGCGTTCGAGTCCCTGCGCCATCGCGCCGAAGCCGTGGTGGTGGAGGGCGTGGGCGGGTTCCAGGTGCCGCTCGACGTGGGCGCCGTGCGCTGGAACACCGCCGACCTGGCCGAAATGCTCAACCTGCCGGTGGTGATGGTGGTGGGCGTCCGGCTTGGCTGCCTGAACCACGCGATGCTGACCGCCGATGCGGTGCGCGCGCGCGGGCTCACGCTGGCCGGCTGGATCGCCAACCGCATCGACCCCGACATGCTGCTGCCGTGCGAGAACATCGCCACGCTGCACGACGCGCTCGGCGCGCCTTGCCTGGGCGAGCTGCCCTGGCAGGTGGCCCCCGCCGTGGCGGCGACCGAACTCGACCTCGCCCCGCTGCTGGCCAGCATGCCGCCGCATATCCGATATACCGCCGTCGCTCAGCACGCTGACTGAGCCCCGACTACACAGAATCCGCAAAAAGATCATGACGCAACAATCGCAACAAGCCCAACAGACCCCCGCCCAGACCGTAGCCACGATTTCCGCTGACGCCCTGCGCCAGTCCGCCCGCAACCTGCAAGCCGCTGCCGCGCGTGATGAAAGCGCCGCATGGCGTGTCGATGACGTCGCCGCGCTGTTCGCGCTGCCGTTCAACGACCTGCTGTTCCGCGCGCAGCAGGTGCATCGGGAACACTTCGACGCCAACACGGTGCAGCTTTCCACGTTGCTGTCGATCAAGACCGGCGGCTGCGAGGAGGATTGCGGCTACTGCCCGCAGAGCGCGCACCACGACGCCGGCGTGAAGGCCGAGAAGCTGATGGAACTGGACGCCGTGCTGGAGGCCGCCCGCAACGCCAAGGCCAACGGCGCCACGCGCTTCTGCATGGGCGCCGCCTGGCGCAGCCCGAAGGACCGCCATCTGGAGCCGGTGATCGACATGGTGCGCGAGGTCAAGGCGATGGGCCTGGAGACCTGCGTGACGCTGGGCATGCTCAAGGCGGAGCAGGCGCAGCGCCTGGCCGACGCCGGCCTGGACTACTACAACCACAACCTCGATACCTCGCCCGAGTTCTACGGCAAGATCATCGGCACGCGGACCTACCAGGACCGCCTGGACACCATCGGCCACGTGCGCGGCGCCGGCATCAACGTCTGCTGCGGCGGCATCGTCGGCATGGGCGAGGCGCGCGAGGCACGCGCCGGCCTGATCGCCCAGCTGGCCAACCTGGACCCGTACCCCGAGTCGGTTCCCATCAACAACCTGGTGCAGGTGGAGGGCACGCCGCTGGCGGGCACCGAAGCGCTGGACCCGTTCGAGTTCGTCCGCACGATTGCCGTGGCACGCATCACCATGCCGCGCGCGATGGTGCGCCTGTCCGCCGGCCGCGAGGCCATGGACGAAGCGTTGCAGGCGCTGTGCTTCATGGCCGGCGCCAATTCGATTTTCTATGGCGAAAAGCTGCTGACTACCGGCAACCCGCAGGCCGAGCGCGACCGCGCGCTGCTGGCCCGGCTCGACATCCGCGCGGAAGGCTACGCGGGATGACGGCCCTGCCGTGAGGTAAGCAAGCTGGCCGCCCCCCGGATAACAAGGGAAACAAAGGAGGAGCCATGTTCAACAAGATCCTGATCGCCAACCGTGGCGAGATTGCCTGCCGTGTGGCGGCCACGTGCCGCCGGCTGGGCATCCGCACGGTGGCCGTCTACTCCGATGCGGACGCAAACGCGCGCCATGTGGCGTTCTGCGACGAGGCCGTGCATATCGGCGGCCCGGCCGCGCGCGACAGCTACCTGCGCGCGGACCACATCATCGAGATGGCCAAGGAGACCGGCGCCCAGGCCATCCACCCGGGCTACGGCTTCCTGTCCGAGAACGAGGCGTTCGCGCAGGCGTGCGCCGCCGAGGGGCTGGTCTTCATCGGCCCGCCGGCCTCGGCCATCCACGCCATGGGCAGCAAGAGCGCGGCCAAGCAGCTGATGGAAAAGGCGTCCGTGCCGCTGGTGCCCGGCTACCACGGCGAGGATCAGAACCCGGCGCTGCTGCGCCGCGAGGCCGACCGCATCGGCTACCCGGTGCTGATCAAGGCCAGCGCGGGCGGCGGCGGCAAGGGCATGCGCGTGGTGGAGGCGGGCGAGGGCTTCGAGGCCGCGCTGGCGTCGGTCAAGCGCGAGGCATCGGCCAGCTTTGGCGACGACAAGGTGCTGGTGGAGAAGTACCTGACCCGCCCGCGCCATATCGAGATCCAGGTCTTTGCCGACACCCACGGCAACTGCGTCTACCTGTTCGAGCGCGACTGCTCGGTGCAGCGGCGCCACCAGAAGGTGCTGGAGGAGGCCCCCGCCCCAGGCATGACCGAGGAGCGGCGCCGCGCCATGGGCGAGGCGGCCGTGGCGGCGGCCAAGGCCGTCGGCTACGTCGGCGCCGGCACGGTCGAGTTCATCGCCAATCAGGATGGCTCCTTCTACTTCATGGAGATGAACACGCGCCTCCAGGTGGAGCATCCGGTCACGGAGATGATTACCGGCCAGGATCTGGTGGAGTGGCAGCTGCGCGTGGCGGCCGGCGAGCCCCTGCCGCTGACGCAGGACCAGCTCCGCATCGACGGCCACGCGCTGGAAGCGCGTATCTACGCCGAAAACCCCGACAACCAGTTCCTGCCGTCCACGGGCACGCTGCGCTTCCTGCGCACGCCGCCGGCGGTGCAGTTCATGCGCGGTGGTGACGCCCACGGCCCGGCTGGCGTGCGGATCGATGCCGGCGTGCGCGAGGGCGACACCATCAGCCCGTTCTATGACCCGATGATCGCCAAGCTGATCGTCTGGGGCCCTAACCGCGATGCGGCGCTGGCGCGCATGGAGCAGGCGCTGGGCGGCTACCACGTGGTGGGCCTGCAGACCAACGTCGCCTTCCTGCAGCGGCTGGTCAAGTCCGAGGCGTTCCGCACGGCAGATCTCGACACCGGGCTGATCGAACGCAACCAGGCCGTGCTGTTCCCGCCGCTCAAGGCGGCCGGCATGGAGGCCATTGCGCTGGCCGTGGCCGCGCTGCTCGAGCGCGAGACGCGCACGCGCCGCATCGACGAGGCCGACCGCCATTCGCCGTGGACCCACGCCGGCCCGTGGCGCCTGAACGGCCGGGAGTCCCGTACGCTGTACTTCTCGCACCGTGGCAACAAGGTGGAAGTGGTGCTGCGCGCCGACCCGCGCCGCAGCACGCTGATCTATGCCGATCAGGCGGCGCCGTTCGCCTATGTGTTCAAGGCGGATGACATCCGCGTGGACCTGGGCACCCGCCGCACCCACGGCCAGGTACACGTGGAGGGCGACATGTTCCACGTCTTCACGGCCGGCCGGCACACGGAACTGGCGTGGCTGGACCCGCTGGCCCACGCCGGCGAGGCCGAGAGCGAGGGTGGCAAGCTCACCGCGCCGATGCCGGGCAAGGTGATCGCGGTGATGGTCCAGCCCGGCAGCACCGTCACGCGCGGCACCCCGTTGCTGGTGATGGAAGCCATGAAGATGGAACACACCATCAGCGCGCCGGCCGATGGCGTGGTCAGCGAGGTGCTCTACGGCGTGGGCGAGCAGGTGGCGGAAGGCGCGCAACTGCTGGCGTTTGCGTTTGCGGTGGCGGTGGCGGAGGCGGCTGGCGCCTGACCGGCGGGCGCCGTCCCGTGCCAAAATGCTCCCACACCCCCGAAAAGAACTGGAGTCGAGATGAAGTTGCAGTTGTACGTGCCGGATGGCCGCTATGAACCCTGGATCGAAGGCTTTGCCGAGGCGCTGCCCGAGGCGCAATGCCTGAAGTGGGAGGAAAGCCAGGGCGAGGCCGCCGACTACGCCGTGGTCTGGCGTCCGCCCGTGGCCATGCTGCGTGGCCGCCAGGACCTGCGCGCGGTGTTCAACCTCGGTGCCGGCGTGGATGGCATCCTGCGCCTGCGCGACGAAGACCCGGACGCGCTGCCGGCCGGCGTGCCCATCGTGCGCCTTGATGACGCCGGCATGGCCGCCCAGATGGCCGAATACGTCACCGCCGCCGTGCTGCGCTACTTCCGCAAGCTCGACGCCTACGACGCCCAGGAACGCGCCGGCACGTGGAAATTCCTCAAGCCCCATCGCCGCGCCGACTTCACCATCGGCGTGATGGGCATCGGCACGCTGGGCGCCCACATCGCCCGCACGCTGGCGGGCTTCGGCTTCCCGGTGCGCGGCTGGAGCCGCTCGGCCAAGGCCGTGGAGGGCGTGGAATCGTTCCATGGCGAGGATGGCCAGCGCGCCTTTCTCGACGGCCTGCACGTGCTGGTGAACGTGCTGCCGCTGACCGCCGAGACCGAGGACATCATCGACACCGGCCTGCTCTACCGCCTGGCCCGGGGCGCCTATGTGATCAACGTGGCGCGCGGCCCGCACCTGGTGGAAGACGACCTGCTGGCCGCCGTGCGCGAAGGGCAGATCGCCGGCGCCACGCTGGACGTGTTCCGCACCGAGCCGCTGCCGGCCGACCACCCGTTCTGGCAGGAGCCGCGCATCACCATCACGCCGCATATCTCCGCGCTGACGCTGCGCGAGGACAGCATCGCCCAGATCGCCGGCAAGATCCGCGCGCTGGCCGAGGGCAAGCCGATTGCCGGCGTGGTGGACCTGCAGCGCGGCTACTGAGCCGCGCCGCACGCACAGACAAGGAAGCGAGGAGACAGCCATGACCATGCCCCAGTACGTGAAGATCGTCGAAGTGGGCCCGCGCGACGGGCTCCAGAACGAGAAAGCGATGGTGCCCGCCGACGTCAAGGTGACGCTGATCAACCAGCTCACCGACGCGGGCTTCGTCAATATCGAGGCCGCGTCGTTCGTCTCGCCCAAGTGGGTGCCGCAGATGGCGGACGGCGCCGAGGTCATGGCGCGCATCCAGCGCCGCCCCGGCACGTTGTATTCGGCCCTGACGCCTAACTTGCGCGGCTTCGAGGGCGCCGTGGCGGCCGGGGCCGACGAGGTGGTGATCTTCGGCGCGGCCAGCGAGGCGTTCTCGCAGAAGAACATCAACTGCTCGATCGCCGAGTCCATTGCCCGCTTCGAGCCGGTGGCGGCTGCCGCCAAGGAAGCCGGCGTGCGGCTACGCGGCAGCATCTCGTGCACGCTGGGCTGCCCGTATCAGGGCGAGGTGTCCGTCCACGACGTGGTGGACGTGGTGCGCCGCATGCGCGACCTGGGCTGCGACGAGATCGACATCGCCGATACCATCGGCGTGGGCACGCCCACCCGGGTGCAGGAGGTGATGCGCGCGGCGTCGATGGAGTTTGCGATCGACCGGCTCTCGGGCCACTTCCACGATACCTACGGGCAGGCGCTGGCCAACATCCTCGCCAGCCTGGAGGTGGGCATCGGCATCTTCCATGCGTCCGTGGCGGGGCTGGGCGGCTGCCCGTACGCCAAGGGCGCCACCGGCAACGTGGCCACCGAGGACGTGCTCTACATGCTCCACGGCATGGGCCTGCACACCGGCATTGACCTGGAAGCGGTGGTGCGCACCGGCGACTACATCTCCCAGGCCATCGGCCGCCCCAACAACTCGCGCGTGGGCCGCGCCCTGCTGACCAAGTGGGCGGCGGCGGACGACGCGGCGGTCTGCACCTGAGCCGTCCCCTATATAGATAGATAAGGAGAATCCACCAATGAGCGCGTCCCCCGAGTCCCCGATCGAACCCAACGAACTTCCCGAAGCCGCGCAGCGCGTGGCCGACCTGCTGGTCGGCATCGGCCATGACCGCCCGGTGGTGATGCTGCCGGCCACCGGCAAGACCTCGGCCGAGGCCGCCGCCGGGCTCGGTTGCAGCGTGGCCGAGATCGCCAAGTCGATCATTTTCCGCCGCGTGGCGGATGACGCCCCGGTGCTGGTCATCGCCAGCGGCAGCAACCGCGTGGACGAAGCCAAGGTGGCCGCCCGCGTGGGCCCGCTGGGCAAGGCCGACGCCAAATTCGTGCGCGAGAAGACCGGCTATGCGATTGGCGGCGTCTGCCCCATCGGCCACGCCGTGCCGCCCGTGATGCTGCTCGACCAGGACCTGTTCCGCTACGAGAGCCTGTGGGCCGCCGCCGGCCATCCGCACGCGGTGTTCAACCTCACGCCGCACCAGCTCCAGGCCATGACCGGCGCCGAAGTCGCCGATGTGGCGGCGCAGGTGGCGCCGGTGACGCCGGTGGCGAGCTGACCCGCGCGATGTCCGCCGTGCTCCCGCCCGCCGCGCGCCGCCTGCAGGCCGACCTCACGCGCGGCGCCGCTGCCGCGCTGGAGGCATCGCCGGTGGCGTCCCCGTGCCGCAACGTCTGCAAGATGGACCCGGTGACGGGCTATTGCGAAGGCTGCCTGCGCACCATCGAGGAAATCGCCGGTTGGTCCCGGGCCGATGATGCCGAGCGCCGGCGCGTGTGGGCGCTGCTGCCCGCGCGCGTGGCGTGGCTGGGCGGGGACGGGGCATGAGCGCGCCGCTAACTTTCCCCCCCACGCTGCCATCCTCCGTCCGCGTATTCAAGCGTGGCTGGCTGTCGGCCAACAACGTGCTGCTGGTCGATGACGAGACCGGCGACACGGCGCTCGTCGATACCGGCTACCTGACCCACGCCGCCCAGACCGAGGCCCTGGTCGCGGCGGCGCTCGATGGCCGGCCGCTGCGGCAGGTCATCAACACCCATCTCCATTCCGATCATTGCGGCGGCAACGCCACGCTGCAGGCGCGCTGGCAGCCGCGCACGTCGATCCCGGCCGCCGAGGCGACGGCGGTGTCCGCGTGGGACGACGACGCCCTGAGCTTCGTGGCTACCGGCCAGCAGTGCCAGCGCTTCACCTTCGACGCGCTGCTGCACGATGGCGACCACCTGCGCCTGGGCGGCCTGGACTGGCAGGTGGTGGCGGCACCGGGCCACGACGCCCACGCGGTCATGCTGTTCGCCCCCGGGCCGCGCATCCTGATCTCCGGCGACGCGCTCTGGGAAAACGGCTTCGGTGTGATCTTTCCGGAGCTCGACGGCGAAAGCGGCTTCGCGGAACAGGCCGCCGTGCTGGCGCGCATCGCCGAACTCGACGCCCGCATTGTCATACCCGGCCATGGCCGGGTATTCGGCGACGTGCCGGAAGCGGTGGCGCGGGCGCAGGGCCGGCTGGCCCACCTGCGCAGCGACCCGCTGCGCAACGCCAGCCATGCGGTGAAGGTGCTGGTGAAGTTCAAGCTGCTGGAGCAGCAGTCGATGTCGCGCGCCGCGCTGCTGGCGTGGATGCACGGCACGCCGCTGATGCAGCGCATCCACGCGCGCTTCATGGCCGAGACGCCGTTCGAGACGGTCTTCGCCCAGACGCTGCGCGGGCTGGCGGCAGTGGGCGCGCTGGCGCTGGACGGCGAGACCGTCCACAACCGCGACTGAGGCCCCCGCGCCATGATGCCGCCGCTGCGGGGCAAGGACTTCATGCTGCGGCCCTTCCGTGCGGCCGACGTGCAGCCGTTCGCGGCGGCCGTGCGGGAGTCGATGGGCACCGTCGGCGCCTGGATGCCGTGGGCCCGGCACGACTACAACACGCTGGACGCCCAGGAGTGGTTCGCGCGCTGCGACGCCAATATGGCGGATGGCTCGGCGTTCGACATCGGCGTGTTCTCGCCCGATGGCCGGGAGCTGTACGGCGGCGTGGCGATCAACCAGATCCGGCCGGAGGACAACCTCGGCAACCTGGGTTACTGGATTCGGGAGAGCCGCCAGCGGCAGGGGCTGGCGGCCGGCGCGGCCACGATGATGGCCTGCCATGGCTTCCACGGGCTCGGCCTGACCCGCATCGAGATCGTGGCGGCCGAGGCCAACGTGGCGAGCCGCGCCGTGGCGGTGAAGATCGGCGCCACGCTGGAATGCATCGCCCGCAACCGGCTGATCCTGCGCGGCAGGCCGGTGGCGGCGGCGGTGTACTCGCTGGTGCCGGAGTGGTTCTCGGGGGGCTGACCCCCCCGACTCACCCCGATCCCCAGATCGCTCAGAACGACGTCCGCATGCCGATCTTGACGCTGCGGCCCGGCAGCGGGGCGATGTCGCGCAGGATCGACGTGGCGCTGCGGGCTTCCTCGTTGGTGAGGTTGTCGCCGCGCACGTAGAACAGCGTCTGCACGCCCGATACCTTGAGCTTGTACGTCAGCGCCACGCCCAGCGTGGTGTAGGCGGCGGTTGGCGTGTCGCCGCTCGGCACGCGGCTCTGGCGCGCGTTCCAGTTCACATCCATGCGCGCGCCCCAGGGGCCGGCGCCGTACACCAGCGCGCCGCCCAGCCGTAGCGGGGACAGGCGCGGCAGGGCTTCGCCGGTGTTGCGGTTCTCGCCGTGGACGTAGTCGGCGCGGGCCTCGAAGTCCAGCGTGTCGCTGGTCGTCAGCATCTTCTGCAGCAGCCGCGTCTTGCCCTCGGCCTCGAAGCCGTACAGCGTGGCCGGCACGCCGAGGTATTGCAGCTCCGGCAGCGCGCCGTCGCTGCCGGCGGTCACCACGTTGCCTTCCGCGTCGCGGAAGCTGCCCGAATTCACCGGCGCCAGGTAGTTCTGGAAGCGGCTGTAGTAGCCCGAGAGCGAGCCGCTATGCGCGCCCTGCTTGAAGCGCACGCCCAGGTCCAGCGAGGTGGCGCGTTCCTTGTTCGCGTTGGGATCGCCCACCTCGTACGAGCCGGTGGCCAGGTGGGGGCCGTTGGCGTACAGCTCGTAGAACGTGGGCGCGCGCTCGGTGTAGGACAGGTTCGTGGTCACCGACCACACCGGGTCCAGCTTCCACAGCAGCCCGGCCGAGGCGCTGCCCGCGTTGAAGCTGCGGTTGGCATCGTTGAAGCGGTCGTTGCCGTTGGCGCTCGCCTTGACGCTGCTGTGGTCCAGCCGGCCGCCGAGGTTCAGCTTCAGGTCGCCCGAGGCCACCAGCGGCAGTTCCTCGAACACGAAGATGGCGGCGTTGTCCGTGGCGGTGCTCGGCACGAACGCCTCCTCGCCCAGCGCGGAGAAGTTGGTGTGGCCGAACTGCGTGCCGATCACCCCGGTCATGTTGCCGATCTTGCCGTGCGTGGCTTCCAGGCGGGCGTCCCAGCCGTGGTTCTTGAAGATGGTGCCGGTCTCGCCGTCCTCGATCTCGCGGTGCTCGTAGTCGGTGTAGCTGAACTTGCCCTTCACCGCCTCGATAAAGCCGCCGGTGTTGTTCGACAGGTTGCGTGCCTCGCCCTCCACCGCGTAGCGGTCCTGGCGCATCTTGATGCGCGCATCGGCTTCGGCCGGGGTGCCGTAGTCGTTGCGATAGGTCGAGAAGTTGGCGCCGACGAAGCCATCGGTCCAGGTGTAGGCGCCGCCCATCGCGCCGCCTTCCTGGTGCGCGTTGGTGTTCGGAATCTTGCCGTAGGCCTCGCTCTCGCCCTCGGGCAGCGGCTGGGTGGCGCGCAGGTTGCCGCTGCGCGCGTAGCCGGGGATCTTCAGGTCGCTGGTCTGGCGCACGAAGGCATCGGCGTGCACGGCGAACTGGCCGTTGCCGGCCTCGATCAGGCCGCTGGCGTTGCGGCCCTTGTCGCCGCCGATGGTGCCGCTCACGTCCGCCGCGCCGCTCACGCCGGTAATCGGGTCGCGCGGGATGCGGTTATCGATCACATTCACCACGCCGCCGATGGCGCTGCCGCCGTACATCAGCGCGGCCGGGCCGCGTACCACCTCGATCTTCTCGGCCACCAGCGGGTCGATGGGCACCGCGTGGTCATAGGACAGCGTGGAGGCGTCCAGCGTGGAGCCGCCGTTCTGGAGCACCTTGATGCGGTCGCCATCCAGCCCCCGGATGATCGGCCGGCTCGCGTTCGGGCCGAAATAGGTCGATGTCACGCCGGGCAGGCTGTTCAGCGTCTCGCCGAGCGAGCTGGTCTGGCGCACGGCCAGCGCGTCGCCGCCGAGCGTGGAGACCGGCGCGACCATGTCGTTGAGGTCGCTGCCGAGCGGATTGGCGGTGACCACCACTTCCTTGAGGGTTTGCGGGGCGGCCTGAGGGGCAGCCGGAGGCGCGGCTTCCTGAGCCGAGGCACCGGCGCTGAAGCCGGCGGTGACGAGAAAGGCGGCAACGGCTGCCAGCGGGGTGCGGCGCACCGCCGAGGAGAAATGAATAGGGGAGGACATGGCTCGCGATTCGAATTCGATGACGAAGCGCGGGCGGCGGTGGTCACACCGCAGCCGCGCGATCAGGCGAAGACGGGCGAGGCAGGTGGGGCGCGGGAGTGGAAGGGCCGGGCGGCGGGCAGGTCGGGCCAGCGCCAGGCCAGGCTGGCCGGCTTGACCGGCTTGCCGAAAGCCAGCACCGGCAGGTCGAAGCTGCCGTGGTGGCTGTCAGCCAGCGTCGCACCATCGAACAGCACGCACGAGTGCAGGCCGAGCTTGAGCGCGAAGGAATCGGTATGGGTTTCGGTGGCGTCGGTGGCTTCAGCCGCCACAGGGGCCGTCACAGGCGCCATCATGCCCGGCAGGCCGCCGTGCACCACACGGTGGACCAGACCGGCGTGCTGGGCCAGCAGCAGGCACAGCACGAGGCACAGCGCCGTCCAGAGGCCGGGGCCGCGCGCGCGCCAGCGGGCCATGTGGCCGCTGATACGGTCAGCGAGAAAGGTGGCGTCAGTGCGCATGGCCGCAATCGCACGCGCCATCGCCATGATCGTGGTCATGGTCGTGCGCGTGATCGTGATCGTGGTCGTGATCGTGGTCGTCGGCGAACGCATCGCCCCAGTCGGGGAACGGGTCGGGGTAGGCCGCCCACGCTTCGGGGCCGGCCGCGAGTTCGGCGTCGGTCAGCAGGCAGGCGTCCAGCCGGGCTTCGAGGCCCGGGGCGTCCAGGTTCTCGCCGATCAGCACGAGTTCCTGGCGGCGGTCGCCGTATTCGGCGGGCAGGCCATCATCGACCATGTCGGCCTCGATGCCGGCGCGCGAGGCGGCGTCAGCCGGCCATTCCTCGGCGTCGATCGCGGCCCACCAGGCGCCGGCGGCACCGGGACGGCACACGCCGCCCGCCTGATGCCAGTCGCCGGCAATGTCCATGCGGCTGGCCAGCCAGAAGATGCCCCGGGAGCGCAGCACGTCGCCATGCTCGCGCATCCATTCGGTATGAATCAGGTCGGCGAAACGCTGCGGATGGAACGGGCGGCGCCGGCGGTACAGCAGGGTCCCCATGCCAGCGGCGGCCGGCACCGGCTCGCCTTGCAGCGCCACCTGCCAGCCGGCGGCATTCGGCGTGGCGTCCGGGTCGAAGCGGCCCGTGCCGAGCACGCGCCCGGCTGGCACCTTGCCGTGGCTCGCATCGACCAGGTCCGCGCGCGGGTTCAGCGCGTGCAGCACCGCGTGCAGGCGGCCGAGCTGGCCGGCATCGACCAGGTCGATCTTGTTGATGACGATGACGTCCGCCACTTCGATCTGGTCGATCAGCACGTCCACGACAGTACGGTCGTCGTCGTCATGGGCGGCGAGGCCCCGCTCGGACAGGAAATGGGCGTCGTGATAGTCGCGCAGGAAGCGCTCGGCATCGACTACCGTCACCAGGGTGTCCAGGTGCGCCACGCCCGCCGGGGCGTCGCCGTGGGCGTCTTCGAAGGCGAAGCGCTCGGCAATGCCGAGCGGCTCTTCGGTGGCCTGGGCCTCCACCACCACGTAGTCGTGCTGGCCGGCCTGCGCCAGACGGTCCACCTCGGCCAGCAGGTCGCCCTGGCTCGCGGCCACGGCCACGCGCGCGCCGCCCTGCGCGAGCAGGTGTTGCAGCACGGTGGTCTTGCCGGCGCCGGAGAAGCCGGACAGCACGGTGACGGGCAGACGAGGAGCCATGGAACGGGTGATTTGGGCGATGGGCGCCAAAGCGGCGCGCAAGGTGTTATTGCAACAAGGTTGCGACTGTAGCAGAAAGCCGCCCCGGACGACAGCCCGGCCATGGCACCACAAAGGGCGGGCGTCCTGCCATGGTAGTGCCGTGGCCGGCGCGAGACAAACCTCGTCACCAACGCGTCACCCAAACGCGTCACCAACGTGTCACCAACGCGTCACCCAAACAAAACGGCCCGGATGACCGGGCCGTGTTTGTCGGAGCGGAGCGGGAGATCAGTCCCCGAACAGCTTCTGGCGCAGTTCGCGGCGCTGCTGCGCTTCCAGCGACAGCGTCGCCGTGGGGCGGGCCAGCAGGCGCGGTACGCCGATCGGCTCGCCGGTTTCCTCGCACCAGCCGTAGTCGCCGGACTCGATGCGCTGCAGCGACTGCTCCACCTTCTTCAGCAGCTTGCGCTCGCGGTCGCGGGTGCGCAGTTCGAGCGCGTGTTCTTCCTCGATGGTGGCGCGGTCGGCCGGGTCCGGCACGATCACCGTCTCGCGCAGGTGTTCCGTGGTCTGGTCCGCATTCTTGAGGATTTCGTCGCGAAGCTGCTCAAGGCGATTCTTGAAGAAGGCCAGTTGCGCCTCGTTCATGTAATCCTTGTCGCTCATCTTCAGGATTTCAGCTTCAGTCAGAAGTTTGTTGCTGCTCATGGTTGCTGCTGATTCTCTTGTTGATGCGACCGGCGGCGTCTTGGTCCGCTCGGGTGCAGTGGCCGCCCGCTTGCGCGGTGCGGTCGGTTCACTCTGGCTGGCTGCAGTCTTGCTGCTTCGCGTGCCTCCCTTGGCCTCGCCCGCATCGGCGTGCGCCGTACTGCCGCGGGGAGCTGGCGCTGCCTTCACTGCTGGCTGCGCGTCTGGCGTCTCCGCCGCAGCGGTGCCTGTCTTGCTGCGGCTTTCTTTGGTCTTGGTTGCGGCTGTCATGGGGACACCTCTCTCTACGCGTCGACGAGTGACGGCGCTGTTGCCAAGGTACCCCAAGCGGAGGGCGGTCTCCGCATGAAGCACTGCGACCGCGCCTGCCGGCGGCCCGCCTCATGCTGACGACGACCGCCGCCCTGCCAATACCGGCGCCGCCAAAACGTGCGCCGCCCGTATCAAATCCGGCCTATTGTACTTGAACAAATTTTTCGTAGATATGGGAGAAAGCCGGACAAGAGACAGGAGTTTTCCCGGTACCCCGCCCAAAGGAGGGGCAGAGCGGGTGGAAAACCGGTCCGGCGGCAACCGCCACAGGATGCGGCGGCTGCTTCACATCAGAGCCGAGGGGGCTCAGGCCAGGCAGGCGGCCAGTCCCTTGAGGATGGCATCGCGCGGCAGGTCCACGCCGATGAAGACCATCTTGGTGCCCGGGGTCTCGTCTTCCCACTTGGCGCCGATGTCGCTGCCCATCAGCTGGTGCACGCCCTGGAACACCACCTTGCGGTCCACGCCTTCCATATAGAGCACGCCCTTGTAGCGCAGCAGCTTCTCGCCATAGACCGACAGGATGCCCGACAGGAATTCCTCGAGCTTGCCGTAGTGGAACGGCTTGTCGCTGCGGAAGACGAACGAGGCGATATGGTCCGTGTGGTGGTGATGGTGGTGATGATCGTGCACATGGCCATGACCGTGGTCATGGTCGTCATGACCGTGGTCGTGGCCGCAGTGCTCGTCGTGCACGTGGCCATGATCGTGGTCATGGTCATGCTCGTGGGCCTCGGCGCGCAGGAAATCGGGGTCGATCTCGAGCTTCTCGTTCAGGTTGAAGCCGCGCAGGTCGAAGATCGTGTCGATCGGGGTCTCGCCGAAATTGGCGGTGCGGATCGGCGCGCGCGGGTTCATGTGCAGCAGGCGGTGGCGCAGGTCGGCCACCTCGGCCTCGGGAACCAGGTCGGACTTGGTGATGAAGATGGCGTCGGCAAAGCCCACCTGGCGCTGCGCTTCTTCCTGCTTGTCCAGCTGGAGATTGCCGTGCTTGGCGTCCACCAGCGTAATCACGGCGTCCAGCAGGTAGCGCGCGGCGATTTCCTCGTCCATGAAGAAGGTCTGCGCCACCGGGCCCGGGTTGGCCACGCCGGTGGTCTCGATCACCACGCGGTCGAAATCGAACTTGCCTTCGTCGCGCTGGGTGATCAGGTCGGACAGCGCCTGCACCAGGTCGCCCCGGATGGTGCAGCAGATGCAGCCGTTGCTCATCTGCACGATCTGCTCGCGGCCGTCCTGCACCAGGATCTCGTTGTCGATGTTCTCCTCGCCGAACTCGTTCTCGATGACGGCGATCTTCATGCCATGCTGTTCGGTGAGGATGCGCTTGAGCAGCGTGGTCTTGCCGCTGCCGAGGAAGCCCGTCAGGATCGTGACCGGGATCAGTTTGGACATGTCTTGGAACTCCGGAAAAGGTTTGCGGCGCCTAGTGGGCGCCGCCGGCGCCGCGCGTGCGGCCGCATTCGGCGCACACGCCGTTGACGGTCAGCTCCACGTGCTCGACGGCAAAGCCGCGCGGCACCTTGGGCGCCACCGACGGTGCGGGCACGCCGGCCGCCTCGAGGCAGAACGTGCGGTCGCAGCGGGTGCAATGGAAATGGCTGTGCTGGCGATGGACCTCGGCGCGCGCGGCCTCGTGCTCCACCAGCGTGAAGCGAAACACGCGGTCATGGCCCGCGCGCTTCTGCGCCAGCCCCTGCTCGACCAGCCAGTCGAGCACGCGGTAGACCGTGACGCGGTCCACGTCGCCATCGGCCGGCAGGCGGTCGATCACGGCCTGGTGCGTAAGCGGGTCTGCGGCGTCAATCAGGCAGGCGAGGATGGCCACGCGCGGCTGCGTCACACGCGCGCCCAGCTGGCGCAGGCGCGCCTGCGCGGCTTCCAGCGTGGCATCGGGGAGCGGTCCGGCTGCCTGGGCGGCCGGATGCGGGGTGGTGCGTGTCATGCGGGCCATTTAACCATAGCGCCCGGGTCGATGCAATTCAGTTGCGTAAGCGGCTGCGCGGCACGCGCGTGGCAAATCCGCCGAAAACGCCGCTTTCTCGCGGGTTAGCCCCTATACCTCGCCAATCTTTCAGGTTGCTAACATCCACCTCCGGCTCCGCCTGTCAGCGGAGTCAGTTGCTGTTCGCTTCCCATACATTGAGCCGATGGTCACCGCGTGTTTTCCGATATGGACCGCGACCGGCGGCGCCGCCTCCCAGGCGGCCCGGCCGGCGGCAAGCGTGAAGAGCGAGGGAGGCAGGGCGGACGGTGAGAACGGGAAAAGCAGGGTATCCAGGAGAGACAGTAATGAAACGAGTTGCAATGCATTTCGCGGCCGCGCTGGCTGTTGCCGGCGTGGGCGTTTCCACGGGGACCCAGGCTCAGGAATATCCGGGCAACAAGCCCGTCCAGGCCGTGGTGCCGTTCGCGGCCGGCGGCCCGACCGACAAGGTGGCGCGCGAGCTGACCATGGTCATGTCCAAGCACCTGGGCACCACCATCGTGATCGAGAACCTCGGCGGCGCCGGCGGCACCATCGGGGCCAAGAAGGTGGCCCAGTCCAAGAACGACGGCTACACCATCCTGATCCATCACATCGGCATGTCCACGGCCCCGGCGCTGTACCGGAACCTCGGCTTCGACCCGCTCAAGGACTTCGAGATGGTCGGTGAAGTGGCCGACGTGCCGATGGTGCTGGTGGGCAACAAGCAGCTGCCGCCGGCCACCTTCAAGGACCTGGTGCCGTACATCAAGGCCAATGCCAGCAAGCTGTCGCTGGCCAACGCCGGTATCGGCTCGGCCTCGCACCTGTGCGGCCTGCTGTTCCAGAGCGCGATCCAGACCGAGCTGACCACCGTGCCGTACAAGGGTACGGCGCCGGCGCTGACGGACATCCTGGGCGGCCAGGTCAACCTGATGTGCGACCAGACCACCAACATCGCCGGCCAGCTGAAGGCGGGCGCGCTGAAGCCGTACGCGGCCATGCAGTCGCGCCGCGTGGAGGCCTTCAAGGACATCCCGACCGCGGCCGAGCAGGGCCTGCCGGGCGTGGAAGTGAAAATCTGGCACGCCATGTACGCCCCGAAGGGCACGCCGAAGCCGGTGATCGACAAGCTCTCCGCCGCGCTGCAGAAGGCGGTGACCGACCCGACCTTCCGCGCCAAGATGGCCGAGCTGGGTGCCGAGGCCGTGCCGGCCCAGCGCGCCACGCCGGATTCGCTGCGCACGTTCCTGACGTCGGAAATCAACAAGTGGACGCCGGTGATCAAGAAGGCCGGGGTGTACGCGGACTAAGCGCGGACTAAGTCCCGGAGTCAGTCCGGAAGCAGAAGGCCACGCAGCGATGCGTGGCCTTTTTGTTTTGGCCTCCAGCCGGGCGCCTCTACCTTCTATATTGTGTGGATTGCCCGTGTCGGGCGCTTGTGATGCCTGCGGCTCTTGAAAGCGCGCCGCGTGTCGCCACCTACCCCCCTGACACATTCCACAGATCACAGAAGGACCACGAAGGCACCATGGAACAGTATCACGGCACTACCATCGTCAGCGTCCGGCGCGGCAACCAGGTCGCGCTTGGCGGTGACGGCCAGGTCACTCTCGGCAATATCGTGATGAAGGGTACGGCGCGCAAGGTGCGCCGCATCTACAACGGCAAGGTGCTGGTCGGGTTTGCCGGCAGCACGGCCGATGCCTTCTCGCTGCTCGACCGCTTCGAGGCCAAGCTGGAGAAGTACCAGGGCAACCTGACCCGCGCCGCGGTGGACCTGGCCAAGGACTGGCGCTCGGACCGCGCGCTGCGCCGGCTCGAGGCCATGCTGATCACGGCCGACCGCGACACCACGCTGGTCATTACCGGCAACGGCGACGTGCTGGACCCCGAGGGCGGCATCGCGGCCATCGGCTCGGGCGGCGCGTACGCGCAGTCGGCGGCCAAGGCGCTGGTCGAGAACACCGAGCTGGCCCCCCAGGATGTGGTCGAGAAGGCGCTGACCATCGCCGGCGAGCTCTGCATCTACACGAACACGAACTTCGTCATCGAGACGCTGGAATAAACGTCGCCGCGTGGCGCTGCAACGCCCTGCACTGAACCCCCCGGATACCATGTCGCAAACCATGACCCCGTCGGAAATCGTTTCCGAACTCGACAAGCACATCATCGGCCAGAACAAGGCCAAGAAGGCCGTGGCCGTGGCGCTGCGCAACCGCTGGCGCCGCCAGCAGGTGGAAGACCCGCTGCGCCAGGAAATCACCCCGAAGAACATCCTGATGATCGGGCCCACCGGCGTGGGCAAGACCGAGATTGCGCGCCGGCTGGCCAAGCTGGCCGATGCGCCGTTCATCAAGATCGAGGCCACCAAGTTCACCGAAGTGGGCTACGTCGGCCGCGACGTGGACACCATCGTGCGCGACCTGGCTGAGATGGCCATCAAGCAGACGCGCGAATCGGAAATGAAGAAGGTGCGCACCAAGGCCGAGGACGCGGCCGAGGACCGCATGCTGGACGTGCTGCTGCCGCCGCCGCGCGACATCGGCTTCGCCCAGACCGAGGACAAGGACTCGAACACGCGCCAGGCCTTCCGCAAGAAGCTGCGCGAGGGCCAGCTCGATGACAAGGATATCGAGCTGGAAGTGGCCGCCGGCCTGCCGAGCATGGACATCATGGGCCCGCCGGGCATGGAGGACATGACCGAGCAGATCCGCACGATGTTCGCCGGGCTGGGCCAGGGCAAGAAGCATCGCCGCAAGATGAAGGTCAAGGAAGCGTTCAAGCTGCTGATCGACGAAGAGGCCGCCAAGCTCGTCAACGAGGAGGAGCTGAAGCACAAGGCCATCGCCAACGTCGAGCAGAACGGCATCGTGTTCCTGGACGAGATCGACAAGATTGCCAGCCGCAGCGATGTGGGCGGGGGCGAGGTGTCGCGCCAGGGTGTGCAGCGCGACCTGCTGCCGCTGGTGGAAGGCACCACGGTGAACACCAAGTACGGGATGATCAAGACCGACCACATCCTGTTCATCGCCTCGGGCGCGTTCCACCTGAGCAAGCCGAGCGACCTGATTCCCGAGCTGCAGGGCCGTTTCCCGATCCGCGTGGAGCTGGAATCGCTGTCCGTGCAGGACTTCGAGGCCATCCTCACCCAGACCGACGCCAGCCTGACCAAGCAGTACCAGGCGCTGCTGAAGACGGAAGAGGTGGACCTGCAGTTCGCGCAGGACGGCATCCGCCGGCTGGCCGAGATCGCGTTCTCGGTGAACGAGAAGGTCGAGAACATCGGCGCGCGCCGGCTGTACACGGTGATGGAGCGGCTGCTGGAAGACCTGTCGTTCCACGCCACCCGCTCCTCGGGCGAGACGGTGACCATCGACGGCAAGTATGTCGATGAGCGCCTGGGCGACCTGGCCGGCAACGAGGACCTGTCGCGCTACGTGCTGTAAGCCGCCCCGGCGGGTTTGAAGGAACAACGAGCCAGACCGAGTCTGGCTCGTTTTGTTTTGGGGTCTTGACCGCAATGTGTCAGGCGCCTGCGCGGATGCCTCCCGCCGGTAACGACCGTAAGCATTGGTAAGCATGCTGGCGCCGAACCTCGTCGAAATGCGACCCTTGCGCACCTTGCTGGTCGATGGACCGGAGCGGGAGCCACCGCACTTCACTTCAAACACCTGCCGGGAGTCCCTATGTCGCGCCATGATTCGCGCACGCTTTTTTTCAAACGCAACCAGGTGCGCAAGCGCCGCGTTGCCATCGCCACCGTGAGCGTGGTGGCGAGCATCACCGCCGCCACCATCTTCCTGTGCGTCCGGCCCGCCGTGACCCCGGCCGCCGCCGCCGCGCTGCCGATCCCGGCTTCGGCCTCGGTCCATGCGGACCAGCCCGAGCGGCAGGCCGCGCACGAGGGCCAGGCCGCCGCCACGGCGCTGGCCATCGCCTCGGGCGAGCTGGTCACGCTGGCCGACCGCCACGCCAGTGACGCCGTGCGCATGGCCGGCGTGGCGCATGAGTCGTCCGCCGATGACCTGGGCTGGGACTACGTCCAGCTGCGCCTGTAAGTCGTTTCTCTCCGCCCTGGCGCGCCTGGCGTACCTAGCGCGACACCGGCCGCTTGCCGAGCTTGCGCTGCAAGGTGCGCCGATGCATGTTCAGCGCCCGCGCCGTGGCCGAGATATTGCCGCCGTGCTCGGTGAGCACGCGCTGGATATGCTCCCATTCGAGCCGTGCCACCGATAGCGGCGTGGGCTCCTCCAGCGCTGCCTCGGCTGCCTCTTCCGAAATCCCCGCCATCAGCGCCGTCAGGATCGAATCGACATTGGCCGGCTTGGCCAGGTATTCGTCCGCCCCCTGCTTGACCGCCGCCACGGCCGTGGCGATGCTGGCGTAGCCGGTCAGCACGAGGATGCGCGCATCCGGCAGCGCGGCGCGCAGCGGCGCCACCAGATGCAGGCCCGATTCCGCCTGCGCCGTGCCGCTGGCCTCGGCGGGCGGCCCCAGATGCAGATCCAGCGTGATGTAGGCAAACGGCGTGCGCGCGGCCAGCGCCAGCGCCGCGCTGCCGTGGTGGGCCACCTGCACCGCATAGCCGCGCCGCGTCAGCGCCCGCGCGAGCGTGCCTGAGAAGACCTCGTCGTCATCGATCACCAGGAAGGGCGTTGCGTCGGTGGGCGCGGGGGCGTCTGTCATCACGGTTGGAAGTCGGGGGAAGTCAGGTTGAGCGGGGCCGCGCCGGCCAGCGGCAGGCGCAGCAGGGCCACGGTGCCGCCGGCGCGGTGGTCCTGCCAGGAGAGGCTGCCGCCAAGCTGGCGCGCGGCGCTCTGTGCGAGATAGAGGCCGATGCCCTGGCCGCCATGCGTGCTGGCCACGGGGGCCTCGCCCAGTTGCGCGCGCAGCGCCGGGGGGATGCCGCCGCCGTGGTCGGTGACGGCGAAGCGCAGCGCGTGGCCATCGCCGGTGATATCCAGCCGTAGCGGCGGCGCCTGGCGCATCGCGTGGCCCATGGCCTGCTGGCTGCGTGCGGCGTTGTCCAGCAGGATGGTCAGGATCTGGCTCACGCGCGCGGCGTCCACGGGCTGCGTGGCGGCGTCCGGGGCCAGCGTCGATTGCAGGCTGGCCTGCGGGTGGCGCAACTGCCAGCGTTCGACGAACGGCGCGAGCCAGGTGTCGAGTGGCTGCGGCGCCAGCGGTTCGCGGTCCGCGCGCAGCCGGGCCAGGATCGAGCGGCACAGGTCCAGCTGCTGCTCCATCGTGCGGAAATCGGGGAGGTAGTCGGCGACCGGCGTGTTCGCGCGCGCCGCGTCGGAGGCATCGCCCCGCAGTTCGCCAGCGATGACCGCCAGCGTGGCCAGCGGCGTGCCGATCTCGTGCGCGACGGCCGCCGCCTGATCGTTCAGCGCCTCGGCGCGCGACTCCCGCAGCAACTGCTCGCGGGCCAGGTTCAGCTGGGCATCGCGCTGGCGCAGCACGCCCGAGAGCCGCGCCACGAAGAAGGCGATCATCACCGCGCTGGCCACGAAGTTCAGCCACATGCCGGCCAGGTGGTAGTTCACCGCGTTGTCCGGATTGTGCAGGTGCAGCGGCACGTATTCGAGCAGCAGCAGCGAATAGCACGCCAGCGCGTAAAGCGCGAGCGCCGAGACGAAGCGCCACGGCAGGATGGCCGATGCGATGGCCAGCCCCGGCAGGTAGAACGAGACGAAGGGATTGGTGGCGCCGCCGGTGTAGAACAGGATGGCCGACAGCGCGGTCAGGTCCACGATCATCTGGGCCATCAGCTCGGCGTCCGACGGCACGGTGTTGTGCCGCCCGTGCCAGTGCAGCCGCACCACCGTAATCACATTGAAGATGGCCTGCGCGGCGAACAGGTAGAGCAGCGGCTTGTAGGGCAGGTGGATGCCGGCCACCGATTCGCACGACACCAGCAGCAGCGCCTGTCCTGCCAGCAACGCCCAGCGCAGCCAGCACAGGCGGCGCAGGCTCACCAACCCGTGGCGCTGGGGCGCCACGCGCGGCATGGCCGGAGCGGGCGCCGGCGCGGAGGGGGGGGCCGGGGCAGTCGGGGCAGGGGGTGCGGGCGCTGCGGTAAGGCGCGGGGTAGACGTGGAGGGCGGCATGCCGGCAGTGTAGCAATGCCGCCATGCCGCGCGGCGGCGGCGGCCCGGCGTGCGACACCGTGCCGCATTCAGGCCGGCCCCCGGCGCTGCCAGACTACGCGGTTGCCATGCCCGGCAGGTTCGGGAGCGCCATGGTCTAATAGCCGCCTTTCGCTGAATTCCGTTGATTTCGTGGAGATGTTACCGATGCAAGCCCGTTTTCGCGCGCCGCGCGCCGCCTCGATCGTCACCCTGGCCCTGGCCGGCCTGCTGGGCAGCGCACACGCGCTGGCACAGGTGGACGTGAGCAATGCCTGGGTGCGCGGCACGGTGCCGGCCCAGTCGGCCTCCGGCGCGTTCATGACGCTGCATGCGCATGAATCGGCCAAGCTGGTGGGCGTGTCGTCGCCCGTGGCTGCCGCCGAGCTGCATGAGATGAAGATGGAGAACAACGTGATGCGCATGCGCCAGCTGCCGTCGCTGGACCTGCCGCAGATGCAGGATGTGGAACTCAAGCCGGGCGGCTATCACATCATGCTGATGGGGTTGAAGTCCCAGCTCAAGGCCGGGGATACCGTGCCGCTGACGCTGAAGATCGAGCAGAACGGCAAGATCGTCGAGCAGCAGGTCAAGGCGCAGGTGCGTGACCTGACCGCCGGCGCGCCGCCGGCAGGCGCCGGCGGCCATGGCGACCACAAGCACTAAGGCTGGGATCGCCCGATCCCTCCGGAAGGTCAGCCGCGCAGGCTGATCGCCGCCTCCGCTTCCGATGCCGGCGCCGCCGCTGCCTGCAGTGCCCGCTCACGCAGCCAGGTGTGGCCCGGATCGGCCTCGGCCCGCTCGGGCCAGATCATGCTGTAGCTGAAGCCGGGAATCGAGAACGGCGCCTCGAAAATGGTCAGGCGCGGGTCTTCCAGCGCTTCCAGCGTGCGCCGGGCCGCCGTCAGGACCATGTTGGTGCCGGCGATCAGCGCCGGCGCCACGCTCCAGTGCGGTACCGTGCACGCAATCTTGCGGCGACCGCCCAGGCGCGCGACGGTGGCGTCGATCAACTCCCCGCGCTCGCTCGCCGCGCTCACCAGCACGTGGGAGCGCGCCAGGTAGGCCACGTGATCGAGCCGGCCGGTGTCACGCACCGTGGCGGCATCCACCGCACACGCAAAATCATCGTCGAACAGCAGCGCCGTGCGCACGCCTTCCGGCTGGTAGGTGAAGGCGCCCAGCGCCATGTCGAGCTCGCCGTCGGCCACTTGCGCCGTCATGGTCTCGCGGCTGGCCTGCGTGACCACCAGGTCGATGTTCGGCGCGGCCTTGCGCACCGCGCGCAGCAGCCGGGGCAGCACCACCAGCGCGCCGTAGTCGGACATCGCCAGCCGGAAGGTGCGGCGCGCCATGGACGGCTGGAAGCCGCCCGGGCCGAGCAGGATGCGCACCTGTGCCAGCGCTTCGGCCAGCGGGGCGGTCAGTTCATGCGCGCGGGGCGTGAGCACGAGCCCGCCCTGGCCGCGCACGAGCAGGGGGTCGTCGAGCAACTGGCGCAGCCGCGCCAGCGAATGGCTGACCGCTGGCTGGCTCAGTTGCAGCCGCAGTGCGGCGCGCGAGATATGGCGCTCGGCAAACAGTGCCTCGAGCACCACGAGCAGATTGAGGTCGATTCCGCGTAGGCTATTCATGTGGCGAATATTAAACCGGAAGTCTCCGGTTATGCCATTCGTCGAGCGGAATTTTTCGGGCTTTAGGTGTCTTGCGAGGCGTCCCGCCGGGCCTTCAGGCAATCCGGACACAGGCAATGCTGGCCCGCGACGATCTGGCGCGCCGGCAGCAGCGGCTGACTGGCGCACCAGCATTCGGGCAGGCCCGCCACGTAGCCGCAGACGAACGCCGCGCCGCAGCCGCTGCACCGTTCCACGGGGCGCAGCTGGCCGGTCTGGATGGTGGATGGATCGGTCATGGCCTGGGCCCGTCGTCTTCCTGCCCGAGTCGGCGCATGGCCTCGCGCATCATCCGCATCTGTCCGCTGAAGTGGGTGCAGGTGGCGCAGATGGCCAGATGGCCGCGCAGGCGCAACTGCTCCCCCCACGTCAGGGGCCGGTCCATGCCCTTCATGGTCAGGTGATGGATTTCCTCGCAGTTCGGCAGCAGGCGGCGGCGGGGTTCGGACATGAGACGGATTCGGCCTATATAGATAGACGGGTTGGGTCAGCGCGACGGCGCGGCGGGGGCGATTGTTGTATTCGCACCACGGTTGCCGAACCATTTCACTTCCAGGCATTCGCGCAGCCGCATGCGGGCGCGGTACAGCATCACCCATGCGTTGGTCGCGCTGATCTGCAAGGCCTGACAGATTTCTTCGGTCTCCAGTTCGAGCCATTCCCGCATCATGAAAATCCGCGCAGCCTTGGCGGGCAGGCGGTCGACGCAGGTTTGCAGCACTTCGAAGAACTCGCGCCGCTCGAAAGTGCGGTCGGGATCGCCCCAGTCGGAGGGCGGATGCTGGTAGTGGCCGTTGCGCGTGAACAGCGCGTCGAAGGCGTCCTGCTCGGATTGCGGCTCGCCATCGTCGCCGGTGGCCAGCGCCAGACGCACTTCGCGCCTGCCGCTGCGCAGGAGATCGACGATCTTGTGCTTGAGGATGCCGACCAGCCACGTGCGCAGCGCCGACTGGCCCGCAAAGCGCTCCGGGTGCTCCAGCGCGGCCAGCAGGGTCTCGGAAACGGCGTCTTCGGCGAGCGCCTCGTCGCGCAGCTGCAACCGGGCAAAGCGCAGCAGATAGGGCCGCACGGCCTGAAGTTCGGCGGGATCGAGGCTCATTGCTGGGGCGGCATCGGGCATGCCGGGGCTGAGGTTCTTGTCGTCTTCGCGCGTGCCGCGCGGTTTCTTGTAAAATCGGCGCCTGCCCGTCAAAGCCAGTCCGGCGGACGGATTCGCCATGATACCTGCTGATTCCAACGGATGTCCCTTGCCATGAACGCCGACAATCCTGGGCCGGCCACCACCACGGTTGCCGCCATCGCCCCCTCCCTCAAGGCCGAGATCCTTGCCGAGGCGCTCCCCTATATCCGCAAGTTCCACGGCAAGACCATCGTGGTCAAGTACGGCGGCAATGCGATGACGGAGGAGAAGCTCAAGCACGGCTTCGCGCGCGACGTGATCCTGCTGAAGCTGGTGGGCATGAACCCGGTGGTGGTGCACGGCGGCGGGCCGCAGATCGACGAAGCCCTGAAGAAGGTGGGCAAGGTCGGCACGTTCATCCAGGGCATGCGCGTCACCGACGAGGAAACCATGGAAGTGGTGGAGTGGGTGCTCGGCGGCGAGGTGCAGCAGGACATCGTCATGCTGATCAACCAGTACGGCGGCCAGGCCGTGGGCCTGACCGGCAAGGACGGCGGCCTGATCCGCGCCAAGCGCCTGCAGATGCCGGACCGCGAAAAGCCCGGCACCTTCATCGACATCGGCTACGTGGGCGATATCGAGGCGATCAACCCGGCCGTGGTCAAGGCGCTGCAGGATGACGCGTTCATCCCGGTGATCTCCCCGATCGGCTTCTCCGATGACGGCCAGGCGTACAACATCAACGCCGACGTGGTCGCCGGCAAGATGGCCGAGATCCTCAAGGCCGAGAAGCTGGTGATGATGACCAACATCCCGGGCGTGATGGACAAGAAGGGCAACCTGCTGACCGACCTGTCCGCACGCGAGATCGAGGAGCTGTTTGCCGATGGCACGATCTCGGGCGGCATGCTGCCGAAGATCTCGTCGGCGCTGGACGCCGCCAAGAGCGGCGTACACTCGGTCCACATCATCGACGGCCGTATCGAGCACTCGCTGCTGCTGGAAATCCTGACCGAGCAGGCGTTCGGCACGATGATCCGCTCGCACTGAGCCGCGCACGTAGCCGGTTCGCGGGCGCGGGCGGATTCACGCCGCCGCGCCCGCACCCCCTCCCACAAGTCATCCCCCTGCAGCCCGGCGTGTTCCTCAGACAACCTCACCAGCGCCGCGGCGTGGCGCACGCGCGCCCGTCGGAGGCATCGACTCCCGCCGCGCGGCAGCGCCCCCGGCATCCGCGGGTGCGCCGGCCAGCGGGCGACCAGTCGGGCGACATCGTCTGGCTGTTCGATCTGGACAACACGCTGCACGACGCCTCGCATGCGATCTTCCCGGCCATCAACCGGCGCATGACCGCCTACGTGGCGCGCGTGCTCGGCGCCGATGAGGCCACCGCCAGCCGCGTGCGGGTGGAGTACTGGCAGCGTTACGGCGCCACCCTGCTCGGCATGATCCGCCACCATGGCGTGGATGCGGCCGATTTCCTGCACGAGGCCCACGACTTCCCGGCGCTGGCCGAGATGGTGCGCGTGCGGCGCGGGCTGGCCGCCGCGCTGCGCCGGCTGCCCGGGCGCAAGATCCTGGTCACCAACGCGCCGCGCGACTACGCGCGGGCGGTCATGGCGATTGCCGGCATCGAACGCTGCTTCGAGCGCGTGGTGGCCATCGAGGACATGTGGGTGCACGGCCATCTGCGGCCCAAGCCTGACCGCCGCATGCTGCGCCGGTTGCTGGCGCGCACCGGCGTGGCGCCCCATCGCGCGGTGCTGGTGGAAGACACGCTGTCGCATCTGAAACACTATGCGGGCACGGGTATCCGCACCGCCTGGGTGACGGGCTACCTGCGCACGCTGGCGCCATCGCAGCCCCATGCGGTGCCGGCGACGGCTCCGGTCCCGGTCGATGCCGCCGTGCCGGGCGCCGTGGCCGACGCCGCCACGCGCACCGCGCTGGCCGCCGAAGACCGCCAGCACGTGGCCCACGGCGCCCAGGAGCGCTCGGTGACGATGATGGCCGCCGAAGCGCAGCTTCCGCCACCTGGCGCGGATGGCGCACAATACGGCACGGCGCCGCAGCAGTTGCCCGACCATGCCCCGCGCGTACGGGCGCGCGTGGTGAATCGGCCCGGCTATGTGGACATAAAAGTACAATCGATGCATCAACTCCTACGACGAATACGGAGAACCGGGTCATGACGCAAACCATCGAAAGCCAGCCGGAGGCGCCGCCGCTCGTGGCCGCCACCGCCATCCAGACCGCCGAAGGGCCCACGCGCAAGCGACCGCGCCCCGGCGAACGGCGCATCCAGATCCTCCAGACGCTGGCCGGCATGCTCGAGCATCCGCGCGGGGAAAAGATCACCACGGCGGCGCTGGCTGCCAGGCTGTCGGTCTCGGAAGCCGCGCTGTACCGCCATTTCGCCAGCAAGGCGCAGATGTTCGAGGGCCTGATCGGCTTTATCGAGCAGACCGTGTTCGGGCTGATCAACCAGATCACCACGCAGGAGGAGCATGGCCTGCGCCAGGTGCAGGCCATCGTGCGGATGCTGCTGTCGTTTGCCGAGAAGAACCCCGGCATGACGCGCGTGCTGACCGGCGAGGCGCTGGTGGGCGAGCACGAACGGCTGCAGGAGCGCATCAACCAGATGGTGGACCGGATCGAGGCGTCGCTGCGCCAGTGCCTGAAGGTGGCCGTCACGCAGGCCGCTTTCCCGGCCGACGCCGACATCCCGGTGCGCGTGGCGCTGATCACGGCCGCCGTGCAGGGCCAGTGGCACCGCTACGTGAAGAGCGGCTTCCGCAAGGCGCCGGGCGAGAACATCGACACCCAGCTGCGGATCCTGCTGGGCTGAACCCGGCGGGAGGACCGGGGGCGCGTCACACGCGGCCAGCAGCGCACCCGGGAACTGCACTATAATGGCCGCGTCGCGCCGATTTGATGACTGGCTTGCGGGCGCGCGGCAGCCAACGGGGATCTCAGGATGACCGCCGGCTGCCACTATAAATGCGGCTAAAGAGGTTGGGTCGGTGCCTCGCGGGAGCAATCCACGATATGGCGCCGACGCGCGGGACACCGCGACATGCCCGACTTGGCTGCGACACACGCAACTGCCAGTCGGGTTTTTTTATGCCCGTTCGCCGCGGGCTCCCTCCATGACAGATGTTGCTCTTCCCGCCGCCGTACCGGCCGCCGACCTGCCAGCCGGCTCCGTCGGCGTCGTCACGCCCCGGCGCATGCACTTCGCCGAGCCGCTGCCGCTGCGCAACGGCAGCCAGCTGGCCGGCTATGACCTGATGGTGGAAACCTACGGCACCCTCAATGCGGCGGCATCGAACGCCGTGCTGGTGTGCCACGCGCTCAACGCCTCGCACCACGTGGCCGGCATCGCGGCGGACAACCCGCGCGACATCGGCTGGTGGGACAACATGGTCGGCCCCGGCAAGCCGCTCGATACCGACCGCTTCTTCGTCATCGGCGTGAACAACCTCGGTTCCTGCTTCGGCTCGACCGGGCCGATGAGCACCAATCCGGCCACCGGCCAGCCCTACGGCGCGCTGTTCCCGGTGGTGACGGTGGAAGACTGGGTCAACGCCCAGGCGCGCGTGGCCGACGCGTTCGGCATCACGCAGTTCGCCGCGGTAATGGGCGGCAGCCTGGGCGGCATGCAGGCGCTGGCCTGGAGCCTGATGTACCCGGACCGGCTGCGCCACTGCATCGTGGTGGCGTCCACGCCCAAGCTGTCGGCGCAGAACATCGCCTTCAACGAGGTGGCGCGCAGCGCCATCCTGTCGGACCCGGACTTCCACGGCGGCAACTACTACGCGCACAACGTCAAGCCGAAGCGCGGCCTGCGCGTGGCGCGCATGATCGGCCATATCACCTACCTGTCCGACGAGGACATGGCCGAGAAATTTGGCCGCTCGCTGAAGTCCGAGGACATCCGCTTCTCGTTCGACGTCGAATTCCAGGTGGAAAGCTACCTGCGCTACCAGGGCGACAAGTTCGCCGAGTACTTCGACGCCAACACCTACCTGCTGATCACCCGCGCGCTCGACTACTTCGACCCGGCGCTGGCCTACGGCGGCGACCTGAAGCGCGCGATCTCCCACACCCAGGCCAGCTTCCTGGTGGCGAGCTTCACGACCGACTGGCGCTTCGCGCCGAACCGCAGCCGGGAACTGGTCAAGGCATTGCTCGATAACAAGCGGCCGGTCTCGTACGCCGAGATCGACGCCCCGCACGGCCACGACGCCTTCCTGCTCGACGACCCGCGCTACCACAACCTGATGCGCGCCTATTACGAACGCATTGCCGAGGAGATCGGCGCATGAACGCCTCCGCCAATCCCAATATCCTCGCGCTGCGGCCCGACTTCCGCGCGATTGCGCGCTGGATCGAGCCCAACTCCACGGTGCTGGACGCCGGCTGCGGCGACGGCAGCCTGCTGCGCGTGCTCCAGGACGAACTGGATGTGCAGGCGTATGGCATCGAGATCCGCGACGAAGGCGTGCTGGCCTGCGCCCAGAAGGGCGTGCACGTGATCCAGCAGGACCTGGAGGGCGGGCTGGCGCTGTTCGAGGACCGGAGCTTCGACACGGTGATCCTGTCCCAGACGCTCCAGACCATCCACAACACGGCCCAGGTGCTGCGCGACACCCTGCGGGTGGGGCGCGAGTGCATCGTCTCGTTCCCGAACTTCGGCTACTGGCCGCACCGGCTGTCGGTGTTCCGGGGGCGCATGCCGGTGTCGGAATCGCTGCCATACCAGTGGTACAACACGCCGAACGTGCGCGTGCTGACCATCAGCGACTTCGAGGCGCTGGCGCCCAAGGTGGGCCTGCGCGTGCTGGACCGCGTGGTGATGCACGAGGGCGTGACCGTGAACTGGGGCGAGAACTGGCGCGGCAGCCTGGCGGTGTACCGGGTTTGCGCGGTGTGAGTCTGGCTTGACGCCGGGGCCGGGTCGGCATACCGTACGACGATTACCGAACGATCGTACTATTTTCTGCCACGATTCTGCCATGACCCAAGCGCCCGTCGCCCCATCGGAACCCTCGCAGCATCCGTTCGACCTCGCCCTGGCGCTGGAGCCAGCCGGCGAGCACCGCTTCCTGGGGCATACCAGCCAGGCCTACTGGAACATGATCGGCCCGTTCGGCGGGATGACGGCGGCCACGCTGCTCCAGGCGGCGCTGGGCCACCCGGAGCGGCTCGGCGATCCGATTGCGCTCACGGTGAATTTTGCCGGGCCGATTGCCGAAGGGCCGTTCGAGATCGAGGCGCGTCCGTCGCGGACCAACCGCTCCACCCAGCACTGGCATCTGGAATTGCGCCAGAACGGCGAGGTGACGACCACCGGCAGCGCGGTCTTCGCCGTGCGGCGCGAGACCTGGGGCAGCGGCGAGGCCGTCATGCCCGATGTGCCACCCGCCGACACCCTGCCCGGCATGGGCGGCTTCGCGCCGGTGCGCTGGATCGGCAGCTACGACATGCGCGCGGTGCGCGGCGCCAAGCCCTCAGCGGCCGTCGGCACCGAGCATCCGGACAGCCTGACCCAGTTCTGGCTGCGCGACGAACCGGCCCGCACGCCCGACTATGCCGCCGTGGCGGCGTGGTGCGATGCCTTCTATCCGCGCATTTTCCTCAAGCGCGCCGGCTTCGTGCCGGCTGGCACGGTGTCGATCACGACCTATTTCCATGCCGATGCGGCCACGCTGGCCGCGCTGGGCGACAGCCACGTGCTCGGCAGCGCGTGCGCCCAGGTGTTCCGCCAGGGCTTTTTCGACCAGAGCGCGCAGATCTGGAGCGCCAGCGGCGTGCTGCTGGCCTCGTCGCACCAGATCGTTTACTACAAGGAATAACAAGGAATAAGGCCAATCAGGCGGCTCAGGCCGATCAGGCCGGGCGGGGCACGCCCGGCTCCTTGGCCGGCTCGCGCGCCTGGGCCTCATAGCGGTGGACCGTGCCGCGCATCGCCCAGAGCAGGGCCACGCCGGGCACGGCCGCCACCACGGTGCCGAGGTAGAAGGGCGCCCAGCCCCAGGCTTCGACCATATAGCCCGAGGTGGGCCCCACGTAGACCCGGCCAATCGACGCCAGTGCGGACAGCAGCGCATACTGCGTGGCCGAGAACGAGCGGTTGCAGAGCGTCATCAGCAGCGCCACGAAGGCCGCCGTGCCCATGCCGCCGCAGATGTTCTCGATGGCGATGGTCGCGCCCATGCTCCAGATATGGGGCGGCGTGACCGAGAGCACCCAGTAGCCGAGGTTCGACACGGCCTGCAGGATGCCGAACAGCATCAGCGACCGGTACAGCCCCAACCGCACCATCAGCGACCCGCCGAACAGCGCACCGATGATCGTCGCCGCGAGGCCCAGCGTCTTGTTGACGATGCCCACCTCGCCCGGATCGAAGCCCAGGCCCCGGATCAGGAACGTGGTGGAGAGGCTGCCGGCGAAGGCATCGCCCAGCTTGTAGAGCACGATCAGCAGCAGCAGCCACCACGCGCCCTGGCGCCCGAAGAAGTCGCGCAGCGGGCCGACCACGGCTTCCTCCAGCGTGCGCGGCTGGCGCGCAGGCACGTCCGGCTCGGGCGCCCAGAACAGCGTCAGCAGCCCCACCGCCATCAGCGCCGCCATCAGCAGGTACATGCTGGACCAGCCCAGCACGCGGTCCGCCAGGTACAGCGCCAGCCCGCCGGAGACCAGCATCGCCAGCCGGTAGCCGAGCACCTTGACCGCCGCACCGGCGCCCCGTTCGGCCGGGCGCAGCACGTCGGTGCTGTAGGCATCGAACACAATGTCCTGCGACGCCGACAGGAACGCCACCAGCGTGGCCAGCGCCGCCAGCGCCCAGAGCGCCTCGCGCGGGGGGCAGAACGCCATGGCGGCGATGCTGGCCACCAGCCCGAGCTGCGTCACCAGCAGCCAGCCGCGCCGCCGGCCCAGCAGGGGCGGCGTGTAGCGGTCCATCAGTGGCGCCCACAGGAACTTGAAGATGTACGCCTGCCCGACCAGCGAGAAGAAGCCGATGGTCTTGATGTCGAGCCCCTCCACGGTCATCCAGGCCTGGAGCGTGCCCGAGGTCAGCGCGAGCGGCAGTCCGGACGCAAAGCCCAGCGTCAGCATGGCGCCGATGCGTCGGTTGCGGAAAATGTCGAGGTAGTCTTGGAACGTCATGGATGTATTATTGCATCACCGTTTGCGTCCCCACTTACCGATTCGACGCCGTTTGTCGACCCTTATCGCGCCGAGCCCTGCCGTGACCCTGATCGCGTCGAACGAATCGCCGTTGCCACGGCGCCGCATGCCCCGGCGCCCGGGCTGGCTGGCATGGCTGGCATGGTCCTGCGCCGCGTGCGTGTGCCTGCCGGCCATCGCGCAGGAAGTGGCCGTGGTGGCCGCGCCCGACGACGGCGTGCGCGTGGAGCGCCGCTACTCCCGTGTGCGCACGATCGTGCCGATGGAAGTCATCGACCAGCAGGCCGCCCGCGAGTACGAGCAGATCAAGCAGGAAGCCATCGCCAAGCACACGCTGGCCGGCGACGACAACCCGCAGGTGAAGCGCCTGCGCGAGATCGGCATCCGGCTGCTGCCCGAGACCGTGCTGTGGAACCCGCGCGCGGGCCGTTGGGCGTGGGAGATCAACCTGATCGAATCGAAGCTGGTCAATGCGTTCTGCATGCCCGGCGGCAAGATGGCGGTCTACTCCGGCCTGCTCGACCAACTCAAGCTCACCGACGACGAAGTGGCCATGGTGATGGGCCACGAGATCGCCCACGCGCTGGAGGAGCACGCCCGGCAGCGCGCGGCGCAGTCCGAGATCTCGAATCTTGGCGCCAACGTGGTGTCCCAGCTGACCGGCTTCGGCAACCTCGGCAATTTCGATATTGGCAACAATGCCCGGCTCGTCTCGCTGCGGTTTTCGCGGCTGGAGGAAACCGAGGCGGACCTGATCGGCATGGATATTGCCGCCCGCGCCGGCTACGACCCGCGCGCCGCCGTCACGCTGTGGCGCAAGATGGGCACGGTGCTGGCGATGGGCGACGAGTTCAAGTCCACGCACCCGTCCGGCCGCAGCCGCATCGCGGTGCTGGAGGCGCACATGGCCGAGGTGATGCCGCTCTATGCCAAGGCCATGAACATGCCGATGGAGAAGCTGCCCGCGCACACCCCCAACATGGCTAACCTCGGTGACGCCCCGGTCGATGCCGGCGACGACGACAGCCAGCGTCCACTAAAAAAGTAACGACGGCCGACGAATCAGGTTATCGGCCATTCCTGTACGATGGAAAAGTGGCGCCAGCGCCCCTGAACCCGGCGTGGGCGAGCGAGGATCTCAACCTTGATCAGGGAGAAAGACATGAGGACAGGATTGCGCTGCGGCCTGGTAGCGGCCGCGCTGGTGGCTGCGGGCGCGTCGGGCATGGCCAGCGCCGCCGACAAACTGCTGACGATGCCGATCGACAAGGCGCTGTCCAGCGAGGCCGCCAAGGAACGCATCGACCCGAACACGAAGCTGCTGTTCGGCTTCAACAAGCTCGAAGGCGCCACCGCGCCCACCGCGTACAAGACAGTGAAGCGCGTGCGGCGCCCGGTGAGCCAGGTGCCGGATGCCCCCAAGCCGACCGATGAGCAACTGTGCCAGACGGTCTTCGTGCAGGCCGTGCAGGACCTCCAGCAACGCGCGGCCGAGGCCGGCAGCAATGCCGTGGTGGAGATCCGCAGCAACTGGAAGGACGACGAGACCGCCAGCGAGACCACTTACGTCTGCGCCAAGGGCGCGGCCTACATCGGCGTGGCGCTGAAGGCCACGCTGGTCAAGACCGGCAGCTAGGCCGGCTGGACCCTGGAAAAGCGAAAAGCCGGCGCGAAGCCGGCTTTTCTTATTGTGGCGACGCGTTCGTGACGCGTGCCGTGCCGCTGTGCGTGCCGCGTCAGGCGGTCAGCCCGGTCGCCTCGTCGGCGCCCACGTGCACGTTCATGCACTGCACCGCGGCGCCGGCGGCGCCCTTGCCGAGGTTGTCCAGGCGCGCCACCAGGTTCAGGCGCTCGGCGTTGCCGAACACGAACAGGTCCACGCGATTGGTGTCGTTGCTGGCCTGGACGTCGAAGAAGCCGCCGTCGAGGTTGGCATCGCTATTGAACGGATGCACGCGCACGAACTGCTCGCCCTCGTAATGCTTGCGGTAGATGTCGAGGATGGCCTCGGCATCGGCCTTGCGCGAGAGCAGCGCCGGGAACACCGGCACGGTCACGGCCAGCCCCTTCAGGAAGTTGCCGACGATCGGGTTGAAGATCGGCGCCTGGGCCAGGCCGGCCTGCACGCGCATTTCGGGCAGGTGCTTGTGCTCGAGGCCCAGCGCGTAGGGGCGCGGGCTATCGAGACGCGGATTCCCGCCCGCCTCGAACTCGGCAATCATCTTCTTGCCGCCGCCGCTGTAGCCGGTCAGCGAGAACGCCGAAACCGGGTAGTCGGCCGGCATCAGGCCCGCTTCCACGAGCGGCCGCACGGCCAGCACGAAGGCGCTGGCGTGGCAGCCCGGCACCGCGATGCGCTTGCTGGCACGCACGCGCTCGCGCTGGCCACGGGTCAGCTCGGGCAGGCCATAGGCCCACGAGTCGGTGGTGCGGAACGCCGTGCTGGCGTCGATCACGCACGTATCGGGATTGGTCACCAGCGAAACGGCCTCGCGCGAGGCCACGTCCGGCAGGCACAGGAACGAGACATCCGAGGCATTCAGAAAGCGTGCTCGCTCCTGCGGGTCCTTGCGCTTGTCATCGGCAATGCGCAGCAACTCCACATCGGAGCGACCCGAGAGGTAGTCCAGCAGCCGGAGACCGGTGGTGCCTTCCTGACCATCGACGAACACTTTGAAAACCATGGCTGACTCACTCTGAAAATGCGAAAAGTCGCCTGCCCAACGGGGCAGCGAACCTGCATTGTAGCGAGGTTGGGGGTTGGGCGCAGGGTTTACGCGAGAGGAGCGGTTGCGATCCGACACATTCCGGGGCTTGCAGGCAATAACCAAGTAGGTTAATTTTGCATGGAGAAATCGTCAGCGCATTACAAGCTGTCTTTGGTGAGGGCGTTGGTGGCAGAGGGGAGGGTGTGATCGGGCAACTGGTGATTGTGTCATTCAAGGTGCTGTAAAGAGCACCACCTCGAAAAAGGAGTCGGGATATGAGATGCCCGGCATGCGGCGGATCCGAACTGGTCAGGAAGCGGCGAGACATGCCCTACGACTATCGCGGCGAAACCACGGTGATCGAAGCAGTGCTGGCGGACTGGTGTCCCGCCTGCGGTGAAGGAGTTCTCGATCTCGATGAAGACGAGCGGATCGGACACTTGATGGTTGCCTTCAACAAGCAGGTCAACGCCGCCATCGTCGATCCGGCGTTCATCGTATCCGTGCGCCGCAAGCTGGAACTCGACCAGCGGGAGGCCGGCGAGATCTTCGGCGGCGGCGTCAATGCGTTCTCGCGCTATGAGACCGGCCGGACCAAGCCACCGCTGGCGCTGGTGAAGCTGCTCAAGTTGCTGGATCGCCACCCGAACTTGCTGGAGGAAATCCGCGCCATCTGAGCGCGACGGCCCCGGCATCCCGCCGGGGCGCCTGCCTTAAAGCGGAAAATCGTAATCGATCGACAGCGGGGCGTGGTCGCTGAACTTCTCGTCCTTGTAGATGGCGCAGGCGCGAGCCGTGGCGGCGATCTTGTCGGTGGTCAGGTGGTAGTCGATGCGCCAGCCGACGTTCTTCGCGTAGGCCTGGCCGCGGTTGCTCCACCAGGTGTACTGGTCCGGGCGCGGATCGAGCTGGCGGAAGACATCCACATAGCCATGGTTGTCGAACAGTTCGCCAATCCAGGCGCGCTCCTCGGGCAGGAAACCGGAGTTCTTGAGGTTGCCCTTCCAGTTCTTGATGTCGATTTCCTTGTGGGCGATGTTGACGTCACCGCACAAAACGATCTCGCGCCCGCTGGCCTTCAACTGGAGCAGATGCGGCAGGAACGCCTCCATGAAGCGGAACTTGGCCTGCTGGCGTTCTTCGCCGCTGGAGCCGGACGGCACGTAGACCGAGATCACCGCAAGGTGCGGATACTGCACTTCCACGTAGCGGCCCTCGGCGTCGAACTCGGGCACGCCGAAGCCGGTGACCACCCGCTCGGGCTTGTGGCGCGTGTACAGGCCCACGCCGCTGTAGCCCTTCTTCTCGGCGTAGTGGAAAAAGCCGTGGTAGCCATGTGGCGCCAGGAACGCCTCGGTCATGTCGGCTTCCTGGGCCTTCAGTTCCTGCACGCAGATCATGTCCGCGTCCTGCTTGCCCATCCACTCGAAAAAGCCCTTCTTGGCCGCGGAGCGGATGCCGTTGAGGTTGGCGCTGATAATCCGTAACATCTCGGGAAATTTTGAAATTCAGAGAGAAAAGATGACGCAGCAGACCACGCCGGACGACCTCAGCCAGACCTTTATCCGCTTCGCGCTCGATGCGGGCGTGCTGTCCTTTGGCGAGTTCGTGACCAAGGCGGGCCGCAAGTCGCCCTACTTCTTCAACGCCGGCCTGTTCAACCAGGGCGCGATGCTGGGTCAGGTGGCGCAATTCTATGCGAAAACCCTGCTCAACTCGGGCCTCGAGTTCGACGTGCTGTTCGGGCCGGCCTACAAGGGCATCACGCTGGCCTCGGCCACGGCCGTGGCGCTGGCCGGCATGGGCCGGGACGTGGGGTTTGCCTACAACCGCAAGGAAGCCAAGGACCATGGCGAAGGCGGCACGCTGGTCGGCGCCAAGCTGCAGGGCAAGGTGGTGATCATCGATGACGTGATCTCGGCCGGCACCTCGGTGCGCGAGTCGATGCAGATGATTCGCGCCGCCGGCGCCGAGCCGGCCGCCGTGCTGATCGCGCTGGACCGCATGGAAAAGAGCGGCACCGCCGACAACATCGGCACGCATTCGGCCGTGCAGGACGTGCAGCGCGAATACGGCGTACCGGTGATCTCGATCGCCAGCCTCAAGGACCTGCTGGCCTACCTCGATGCGTCGAACGACCCCGCGCTCGGGAACTCCCGGGCGGCCGTGGCGGCCTATCGTCAGAAGTACGGCGTCTGACGCGCCGGAGCGGGCGCCATGGGGCGCCCCGGCTCAACTTCCGAGGGAGCATGGCGTGGCGGACAAGCGGCAAAAAGTAAAGCAGGCAATCGGGCAGGCAGTCAGGCGCGAACTGGGCGATCAGGGCGCGCCCCCGCAGGACTCCGCCTCGACGGCCACAGCGGCCCGGGCGAAGCGCACCCGGGCGCCCAAGCGCGCCGCAGTGAGCGACCACTGCGCCCCTGACGCGCTGCCGGGCGACGGCCCCGCCCACGAAGCCTATGCGATCCGCGCGCTGGTGCTGCAAGGCGGCGGCGCGCTCGGCGCCTACCAGGCCGGCGTCTACCAGGGCCTGGCCGAAGGCGGCATTCATCCGAACTGGATCGCGGGTATCTCGATCGGCGCGCTCAATGCGGCGGTCATCGCCGGCAACCCGCCCGAAACCCGCGTGACGCAGCTGCGCGCGTTCTGGGAGTACATCTGCGCCCAGCCGTGGCTGCCCGGCCTGCCGCTGGAGCTGCTGACCGAGACCGCGCCCACCTGGCCGGAGCCGATGCGGATCTGGTTCGACAGCCTCAACGCGGCCCGCGCGATGATCGAAGGCCAGCGCGGCTTCTTCACGCCGCGCGCCATCGCCGATCTCTGGGGCCGTGGCGAAGACCCGGGCCGCGCCAGCTACTACGACACCGCGCCGCTCAAGGCCACGCTGGAGCGCTTTGCCGATTTCGACCGCATCAACCATCCTAAGGAGATGCGCGTCTCGGTGGGCGCGGTGAACGTGCGCACAGGCAATTTCGCGTATTTCGACAACACGCGCGAGCGGCTGCGCGCCGAGCACTTCATGGCGTCCGGCGCCCTGCCGCCGGGTTTCCCGGCCGTGGAGATCGATGGCGAGTACTACTGGGATGGTGGGCTGGTCTCGAATACGCCGCTCCAGGAAGTGCTGACCGCCCAGCCGCGCCGGGACGCCCTGATCTTCCAGGTGGACCTCTGGAGCGCGCGCGGCAAGCTGCCGCACAACCTGCTCGACGTGGCCGAGCGCCAGAAGGACATCCAGTATTCCAGCCGCACACGCGCCATCACGGACGTCATGCGCGAGCAGCAGAACTATCGCCGCATGCTGAGCGAGCTGATGGCGCTGGTGCCGGCGTCCAGGCGCAACGACCCGTGGTACCAGCGCGCCGCCGACCATGCCTGCGACGCGCGCCGCAACGTCATCCAGCTGATCTACCGCGACAAGTCGTTCGAGGGCAGCGCCAAGGACTACCAGTTCGGTGCGCTGACGATGCACGAGCACTGGGCGAGCGGGCTCGAGGATATCCGCGACACCCTCAAGCACCCGAAATGGCTGGCGATGCCCGGCCCGGAGCGGCCGTTCGTCACCCACGACGTGCATCGCGGCAACGGCGACGACTGATCGCCGGCGCCTACTCCACCTTTAGCTTTGCCAGTTCCGGCTTCGGCGGCGGGTATTCCGGCTTGAGCTGCCGGAACACGGCCGTGATGATCTCGGCCACCATCAGGTTGCGGTGGGTCTTGGAGTCGGACGGCACGATGTACCACGGGCAGTCCGGCGTGGCCGTGGCCGCGATGGCGGCTTCGTAGGCTTTCTCGTATTCCTTCCAGAACTTGCGCTCGGCCAGGTCCTGCGTGTCGAACTTCCAGTGTTTCTGTGGATCGGCGATGCGCGCCTCGAGCCGCGCCTTCTGCTCGTCCTTCGAAATATGGAGGAAGCACTTCACGATGGTCGTGCCGGTATCGGTCAGCAGGGACTCGAACGCGCGGATCTGCTTGTACCGGCGCTCCCACTCGGCTTCGTCGATCCAGCCATGCACGCGCGTGATCAGCACGTCCTCGTAATGGCTGCGGTTGAACAGCACGATCTCGCCGACGCGCGGCACCTGTGCATGCACGCGCCACAGGTAGTCGCGCGCCAGTTCCTCGGCGGTGGGAACCTTGAAGCTGACCACGCGGATGCCGAGCGGATCGACGCTGCGGAAGACCGAGCGCACCGTGCCGTCCTTGCCGCTGGTATCCATGCCTTGCAGGACGACCAGCACCTTGCGGCGGTGCTCGGCGTAGAAGATGTCCTGGAGCGCGTCGAGTTCTGCCGAGAGTGTCTCCAGCCGCGCCTCGTCGGCGGCTTTGTCGCCCTGCGACAGCGGTTTGCCGCGCGGGTCGAAATCGGCCAGATTGAATTTTTTACTACTGGTGATGCGGAAATCGTCCAGCGTCATGGGGTCTCCGGTGGCGTGGCCTGCGGAGCCCTCATAGTCACGCGTTCAGTGCGGCGAGGTCAATAGTGCCTTCGAACACGGTGGTAGCCGGGCCGGTCATCTGCACGGGCTGGCCGGCGCCGTTCCAGGCGATGGTCAGGTCGCCACCATGGGTGTGGACCTTGACCGGCGAGTCCAGCAGGCCGCGCCGGATACCGGCCACCACGGCCGCGCAGGCGCCCGTGCCGCAGGCCAGCGTCTCGCCGGCGCCGCGCTCGAACACGCGCAGCCGCACGGTGCCGCGATCCAAGATCTGCATGAAGCCGGCGTTCACCCGCTTGGGAAATGTCTGATGGTGTTCGATCACCGGGCCATCCTGGAGCACCGGAAACTGCTCGACGTCATCCACGATCTGCACCGCGTGCGGATTGCCCATCGACACCGCCGAGATCCACGCCGTGCGCCCGTTTACCTCGAGCCCATAGAGCGTGTCGTCGCCCTCGCGGCGCGTCGGCAGGCCCTCGGGCAGGAACGGCACGCGGGCCGGCGTGAGCTCGGGCGCGCCCATGTCCACCGTGACCTGGCCGTCGTCCTGCAGGGTCAGCGTGATCACGCCGTTCATGACCTCCACGCGCACCGAGCGCTTGTCGGTCATGCCCTTGTCCGTGACAAAGCGCACGAAGCAGCGCGCGCCGTTGCCGCAATGCTCCACCTCGCCGCCATCGGCATTGAAGATCCGGTAGCGGAAGTCCACGTCCGGCCGCGTCGATTTCTCGACGATCAGGATCTGGTCCGCGCCCACGCCAAAGTGCCGGCTGGCCAGCGCGCGCCACTGGGCCTCGGTCAGGTCGAGCTTCTGGTGGATGCCGTCCAGCACGACGAAGTCGTTGCCGGCGCCGTGCATCTTGGTGAACTGGAGTTTCATGGCTCGGATTGTAGCTAGTAAATCTCCGCCTCGCCGGGCGGCCGATGCTTGAAGCGCTTGTGCACCCAGTAGTACTCGGTCACGCGCGGGCGGATGGCGTCCTCGAAGAAGGCGTTCATGCGGCGCGTGTCGTCGGTCACGCTATCGCCCGGGTAGTCCTCCCAGGCGGGCAGGATGTGCAGCACATAGCCCTTGTAGTCGGGCAGCATCTCGGTATAGATCGGCACGACCTTGGCGCCGGTCAGCCGCGCCAGCCGTGACACGGAGGTCAGCGTGAGCGCCTCGACGCCGAAAAACGGCACGAATTCCGAGTCGCGCTCGCCGAAATCCATGTCGGCGATCAGTTGCAGCGCCTCGCCCTTCTTCAGGCAGCGCAGGATGTCGCGCGCGCTGTCGTTGCGCGAGATCATGTTGGCGCCGAAGCGGCCACGCGCGTGCTTCAGGAAATCGTCGAACAGCGCGTTCTTCTGCTTGGTATATAGCGAAGCCCCCGAGCGGCCCACGTGGTCGCGCAGGTGGATGGTCAGCCGGATCGCGCCCGCCTCCACGCCCGAGAGGTGCATGGTCACCAGGATATGGGGCTTGCCGTCCAGCGCCACCAGGTTGGCCTGGTCGTCGATCTGCACCCAGCGGCGCATCTGCGCCTCGCTGCCGGTCCAGAAGATGCCGCGCTCGGCAAAGCTGCGGAAGATGTGGCGGAAGGTCTCGCGCGACATCTCGTCGATCTCGGCTTCGGATTTCTCCGGGAAACAGAGCCGCAGGTTGGCGCGCACCACCTCGCGGCGGCCGCTCGGAATCCGGTAGAGCAAGCCGCCCAGCCCTTCGCCGAAGCGCGCAACGAACGGATACGGCAACTTGCCCAGCACGGTCAGCAGGCCGATGCCGAGCCAGGTAAAGATTCGGCTCATTGGATGGTGTCGTGGGTGGCCGCCTGCGGCTGGCTGGTCAGGGCGGGCGGCGGCGGGGCGCCGGTGGGCTGCTTGTAGCGGTTGTAGCCCCAGAGGTACTGGGTGGGCGCCATCGCAATCGACTCCTCGACCGCGCGGTTGATCTGGGCGGCGGCCGCGTCCACCTCGGCGGCCAGCACGCCGCCACAGCCCACCAGACGCATGTGGCCGACATAGCCGGCGCCCTTGGGCAGGCGCTCGGCGAACATCATCACCACCGGCGCGTTGGTCAGCCGGTGCAGGCGGTGCACCAGCGTCATCGAATAGGCCGGCTTGCCGAAGAACGGCGCCCAGGTGCCGTCTCCGGCACTTGGTACCTGGTCGGGCAGGATGCCGACGGCCTCGCCGCGCTTGAGCGCCTTGACCAGCATCCGCACGCCGCGCGGCGTGGCCGGCGCCATCGAGATGCCCGGCCGGCTGCGCATCCGTTCGATGAACTCGCGCAGCCACTGCTGGTGCGGCGGCTTGTACAGCACGGTCACGGGGCGGTGCACCGCATGGGACTGCGGCAGCACTTCGAAGCAGCCCAGGTGCGGGGTCAGGATGATGATGCCGTTGGCCTGCATCTGGAGCCGGTTCAGCGTGGGCCAGAGCGAGTCGTCGAAGTTGTAGAGCTTGGCGTCCAGCGTCTTGCGGCTCCAGAAGTACGGCATCTCAAGGATCAGCCGGCCCGTGGCGCGCGCGGCCTCGGCCAGCATGGCGTCGGTGGCGTCCGGGTAGGCGTGGCGGAAGTTCTCGGTCAGCCGCTGGCCATAGCGGCCCGGCAGCCGCGCCACGAGCAGGCCCAGCGCGCCGCCGATGGCGTGCAGCACGCGCAGGGGCAGGAGGGAGATGAGCCAGAAGATAAAGGTCATGGGGCCAAACGTGGAAATACGGGCAAAAAAGGCTTGTCGACGGGGAATCGCGCGCGAGGCAGGCACGGTATCGTACCGGCTATACGTCCTGGCGCATCCGTGCGCGCGGTGCACTGTGCGGCGCGCCATTCCCGGGCATCGCGGAGTGCTGCAGCGCACGCGGCAGGCGCGTATAATAGCCTGTATCGCCGAGTTAACTGACAACTTGCGGGGCGATGCCGCTCTCTCCAGAGCGGTCTGAAAATACCGCTAAAGCGTCGCCGCATCGTTTCCCGAGGGTGGCACGCAATAGCCGACTCACAGCCAATATTGGCAAACCTTGGAGAAACAAGCTCGTGGCAAACGACTTCCTGTTCACTTCGGAATCTGTATCCGAAGGCCATCCCGATAAAGTTGCCGACCAGATCTCGGACGCTGTCCTGGACGCCATTCTGGCCCAGGACAAGTACGCCCGCGTGGCGGCCGAGACGCTCTGCAACACCGGTCTGGTGGTGCTGGCCGGTGAAATTACCACCACGGCCAACGTGGACTACATCCAGGTCGCCCGCGACACCATCAAGCGCATCGGCTACGACAACACCGAGTACGGCATCGACTACAAGGGTTGTGCCGTGCTGGTGGCGTACGACAAGCAGTCGCCGGACATCGCCCAGGGCGTGGACCGCGCCTCGGACGACTACCTGAACCAGGGCGCCGGCGACCAGGGCCTGATGTTCGGCTACGCCTGCGACGAGACGCCCGAACTGATGCCGTTCCCGATCTACTACGCCCACCGTCTGGTGGAGCGCCAGTCGCAGCTGCGCCGTGACGGCCGCCTGTCCTGGCTGCGCCCGGACGCCAAGTCGCAGGTCACCGTGCGCTATGTCGACGGCGTGCCGCACAGCGTGGATACCGTGGTGCTGTCGACCCAGCACGCCCCGGATATCACTCAGGCCCAGATCCGCGAAGCCGTGATCGAGGAAATCATCAAGCCGGTGCTGCCGGCCGCGATGCTCAAGGACACCAAGTACCTGGTCAACCCGACCGGCCGTTTCGTGATTGGCGGCCCGCAGGGCGACTGCGGCCTGACCGGCCGCAAGATCATCGTCGATACCTACGGCGGTGCCTCGCCGCACGGTGGCGGCGCGTTCTCGGGCAAGGATCCGTCGAAGGTGGACCGCTCGGCCGCCTACGCCGCCCGCTACGTGGCCAAGAACGTGGTGGCAGCCGGCCTGGCGCGCCAGTGCCAGGTGCAGGTCAGCTACGCCATCGGCGTGGCCCGCCCGATCAACGTGACCGTGTACACGGAAGGCACCGGCAAGATCTCGGACGAGAAGATCGCCGAGCTGGTGCAGGAGCACTTCGACCTGCGCCCGAAGGGCATCGTCCAGATGCTGGACCTGCTGCGCCCGATCTACGAGAAGAGCGCCGCCTACGGCCACTTTGGCCGCGAGGAGCCGGAGTTCTCGTGGGAAGCCACCGACAAGGCCGCCGTGCTGCGCGCCGCCGCCGGCCTGTAATCGGTCGCCCGGCAGTCAGAAACCCCGCCGGTCCTTCGGGACCCGCGGGGTTTTTTGTTATCTGGGCGCCACGTGGCACCACGCTGGCCGCGGAGTAGAATCCGGGGCAACCGGACCTCCACGCCAACGCCATGACGACCCCGCTGAACCTGATCCGCACGCAGCCCTATACCGAATGGGCGCCCGACGTCACCCCCGAGGTGCGCGCCGACCTGCGCCGCCAGCTGGAGCAGGGCGCCGTGCTGTACTTCCCGAACCTGAATTTCCGCTTCCAGCCTGGCGAGGAGCGCTTTCTCGATGCCCGCTGGTCCGACGGCAAGTCGAAGAACATCAACCTGCGCGCCGATGACCGCGCCGTGCGCGGTGCCGTGGGCAGCGAGCAGGACCTGGCCGATCTCTACGCGCTGATCCGCCGCTATGCGGACGCCAGCGAGACGCTGATCCACACGCTGTTCCCGGAATATGTGACGCATATGACGCGTGCGGGCACCTCGCTGCGGCCCAGCGAGATCGCCGGCCGGCCGGTGAGCTGGCGCAAGGACGACACCCGCCTGCACGTGGATTCCTTCCCGTCCAATCCGATGCTGGGCAAGCGCCTGCTGCGCGTGTTCCACAACATCGACCCCGCCGCGCCGCGCGTGTGGCGCGTGGGCGAGCCGTTCGCGGACTTCGCCGCCCGTTTCGTGCCGAAGACGCGCGGCATGTGGCCGGGGCAGGCGTGGCTGATGAAGCAGCTCCACATCACCAAGCGCACGCGGTCCGAGTACGACCACCGCATGCTCCAGCTGCACGACCTGGCCAAGGCCGACCTGGACTACCAGAAGACCGTGCCGCAGCAGGAGTTCCACTTCCCGCCCGGCGCCACCTGGATCGTGTTCAGCGACCAGTTGCTCCACGCCGCCATGCGCGGCCGGGCGATGATGGAGCAGACCATCTACCTCGATCCGGCAGCCATCAGCGACCACACCCACTCGCCCGAGGCGGTGCTGGCGCGCATGCTCGGCAAGCCGATGCTGGCGGCCTGAGCGTGCATGACGGTCCCCGAGCGGACCCGATTCAGCGCAACAACAGCTTCAGCATCGACGCGAAACGCTTGCCGTAAGGCGGCCGCAGCAGGCCGGCGCCGTTCAGCCCGGCCTGATGGAACACCGGCTTGAGCTTGGAGAAGGTCTCGAAGCCGGCCCGGCCGTGGTACACGCCCATGCCGCTCGGGCCCACGCCGCCGAACGGCAGGTCGTCCTGGGCGATATGGAACAGCGTGTCGTTGATGGTGACGCCGCCGGCCACGGTCTGGCGCATCACGTGGTCCACCACGTCGCGGCGCCGGTCGAACAGATAGAGCGCCAGCGGCCGGGGCCGCGCATTGACGAAGCCGATGGCCTCGTCCACGGTGCGATAGGTCACCACGGGCAGCACCGGCCCGAAAATCTCCTCCTGCATCGCCATCACATCGCCGGGCACGTTCGTCAGCAGCACGGGCGGCAGGCGGCGCGCGTCGGCATCCGGCGTGGCGTCGGTCAGCGGCACCACGCTGGCGCCGGCTGCGCGCGCGGCGTCGATCATCGACACCAGCCGGCCAAAGTGGCGCGGGCTGATGATGCTGGTGTAGTCGGGGTTGCGGGTCAGATCTGGATAGAGGCGGTTCACGCAGCGGCGCGCGGTCTCGGCAAAGCGCTCGTGCTGGTGCTCGGGCACCAGCACGTAGTCCGGGGCGATGCAGGTCTGGCCGGCGTTGAGCAGCTTGCCCACCACGATGCGTTCCACGGCGTGGTCGAAATCGGCATGCGGACCGATGATGGCCGGCGACTTCCCGCCCAGCTCCAGTGTCACCGGTGTGAGGTTGGCGGCGGCAGCGCGCATCACGTGATGGCCGACGTTGGTCGAGCCGGTGAACAGCAGGTGGTCGAACGGCAGGGCGCTGAAGGTGGCGGCGACCTCGGCATCGCCGTTGATGACCGATATCTCGTCCGGCGCGAAGCTGGCCTGCACCAGCTGGGCGAACAGCGCCGAGAAGCGCGGCGTGTATTCGGACAGCTTGACCATGGCCCGGTTGCCGGCCACCAGCGCGCCGGTGAGCGGCCCCACGGTGAGGTAGAGCGGATAGTTCCACGGCACCACCACGCCCACCACGCCGAGCGGCTGCGGCATCAGGCGCGAGCGGCCCGGCAGGAACCACAGGCCGGTGCGGGCGCGGCGCACGCGCATCCAGCGCCGGCCGTGCCGCAGTGCGTCATCGATGCCGGCCAGGCTTGGGAATACCTCCAGCAGCGCGGTTTCCTGCGGTGGCCGGTTGGTGAAGTCGGCGCTGATGGCGGTGGCGATGGCGTCGTGGTGGGTCTTCACGAGCTGCCGCAGCCGGCGCAGGCGGTCCGCGCGGACGTCCCACGGCGGGGTCTGGTCGTGCCGCGACGCCGCGCGCATGGCGCCGAACACCGATGACATGGCGGGAACTTCTCTCATCTGGCGGTCTCCTGGCTGTCCGGGGGCTGTCCGGGGGCTGCATCGGGGGGATGGCGCAAGGCCATCGCGCACCATCGCGCACCATAAGCCAGCCGCCTCGTTCCCGCAATGGAGGACGGCCCCCAAACGCTGCGTGCCGGCGCGGGTCGTTCCCGGCTTCATTCCGCCGGCCCCAGCGCCTACACTGGATTTTCGCGGTGGCCCGGGAACACAGGCAGGCGGGGAGACAGATGGAAGCGATCTTTGACTATCTCGTCGTGGGGGCCGGCTCGGCCGGCTGCGCGCTCGCCGGCCGGCTGGCCGACAGCGGCACCGACTCCATCGGCCTGCTCGAAACCGGCGGCCACGATCACCATGTGCTGGTGCGCACACCCGCCGGCTGCGGCGCGATGCTGCCGCGCGCCGGCCGCCGCAACTACGGCTACGAGACGGTGCCGCAGGCCGGGCTGGATGGCCGGCGCGGCTACCAGCCGCGCGGCCGGGGCCTGGGCGGGTCATCGTCGATCAACGCCATGATCTATATGCGGGGCCGCCCGGCTGACTACGACGGCTGGGCCGCCGCCGGCTGCGACGGCTGGTCGTGGGACGACGTCCTGCCCGTCTTCCGCCGCGCCGAATGCAACGCCCGCGTGGCCGGCCACGACGACGATCCGCTGCACGGCGGCACCGGCCCCCTCCACGTCAGCGACCTGTGCTCGCCCAACCCCTTCGGCCAGCATTTCATCGATGCCGCCGAACTGGCCGGCCTGCCCCGCAACGACGATTTCAATGGCGACGAGCAGGAGGGCGTGGGCTGGTATCAGGTGACCCAGCACAACGGCGAGCGCTGGAACGCCGCGCGCGCCTACCTGCACGGCGGCAACGTGCGCGACCGCGCCTGCAACGGCGGGCGCTCGCACCTGCATGTGCTCACCGGCACGCAGGTGTTGCGCATCCTGTTCGAAGGGCGCCGCGCGGTGGGGGTGCTGGCCCGGCGCGATGGGGCCGAAGTGGTGCTGCGCGCGCGCCGCGAAGTCATCGTCAGCGCCGGTGCGTTCGGCTCGCCGCAGTTGCTGATGGCGTCCGGCATCGGCCCGGCGGCGCACCTGCGCGGGCACGGCGTGGCCGTGGTGCACGACCTGCCCGGCGTGGGCGAGAACCTCCAGGACCATCTCGACGTGATCCTGCACAAGCGCGTGGCGGCCACGGCGCTGTTCGGCGTCTCGCTGGCGGGGGCCTGGCGGCTGCTGGCCGAGATGCGGCGCTACCGCCGCGAGAACGCCGGCATGATGACCTCGAATTTCGCCGAGGCGGGTGCCTTCGTGCGCAGCCGTCCGGACCTCGACGAACCAGATCTGCAACTGCATTTCGTGGTGGGGATGGCGGACAACCACATGCGCCGCGTCAATCGCGGGCATGGCTATTCCTGCCATGTGTGCCTGCTGCGGCCGCGCAGCCGGGGCGTGGTGCGGCTGGCCTCGGCGGACATGCGCGAGGCGCCGGCCATCGATCCGCGCTATTTGTCCGATCCCCAAGACATGGAGGGGATGGTCACCGGGCTGCGCATCGTGCGCGCCATTTTCGACCAGCCCCCGCTGGCCGCGTTTGGCGGGCGGGAACTGTATTCGGCGGACCTGCGGCTCGATGGCAGCGACGATGACGCCGTGCGCGCCCTGATCCGCCGCCATGCGGACACCATCTACCACCCGGTGGGCACCTGCCGCATGGGCATGGACCCGCTGGCCGTGGTGGACCCGCAGCTACGGGTGCGCGGCGTGGAGGGGCTGCGCGTGGTCGATGCGTCGATCATGCCGACGCTGGTCGGCGGCAATACCAACGCGCCCGCCATCATGATCGGCGAGCGCGCCCACGACCTGATCCGCTATGCGCCGCGCGTGACGCTGCGCATCCGGGAGACCGTGGCCGGCGTGGCGGCGGACTGATGGCGGACTGATGGCGGATTGATCAGCCGGCCATCCGGAACTGCCCCACGCACTCGCGCAGCTTGCCGGCCTGCTCGTCCAGGGACTGGGCGGCGGCGGCGGCTTCCTCGACCAGCGCGGCGTTCTGCTGCGTGACCTGATCCATCTGGCCCACCGCGTGGCCCACCTGCTCGATGCCGGCGCTCTGCTCCTGCGAGGCGGCGGCGATCTCCGCGATGATGTCCGACACGCGCTTCACGGCCTGGCGGATCTCGGTCATCGTGCCGCCCACGCCTTCGGCCTGGGCCGAGCCGGTGCGCACGGTGGTCACCGAGGCCTCGATCAACTCCTTGATTTCCTTGGCGGCGCTGGACGAGCGCTGCGCCAGGCTGCGCACCTCGCCGGCCACGACCGCGAAGCCACGGCCCTGCTCGCCGGCGCGGGCCGCTTCCACGGCGGCGTTCAGCGCGAGGATATTGGTCTGGAAGGCGATGCCCTCGATCAGGTTGGTGATCTCGGCGATGCGCTCGGAACTGCCGCTGATGGCGCCCATCGTATCCACCATCTGCTGCACGGCCTGGTTGCCGGCGTCGGCCACCTCGGCGGCATTGGCGGCCAGCGAACTGGCCTGGCGCGCGTTTTCGGCGTTCTGGCGCACGGTGGTGGTCAGTTCTTCCATGCTCGACGCGGTTTCCTCCAGTGACGCCGCCTGCTGCTCCGTGCGCGACGACAGGTCCACATTGCCGGCCGCGATCTGCCCGGCGGCCACGCTGACGGAATCGGTGGACTGGCGCACCTCGCGCAGGGTCTGCGCCACGCGCTCGATCAGCGTGTTGAACGATTGCGCGGTCTGGCCGATCTCGTCCATCCGCGCCACCGACGCGCGATGATCCAGGTCCAGCGTCTGGCTCACGTGTTCCAGCGTGCCCTGGATATCGGCCAGGCTGTGCCTGATGCGGCGATACAGCGACACGGCCATGAAGACGGTGAACGCCACGACGGCGACGATGACGCTCACGAACGTCCACACGGTGCGGGTGTGCTGCGCCTTGTTCGCCACCACGGCGTCGTCGCCGAGCTTGGTGTTGTACGCGATGTGTTCGTCGATGGCATTGCGCAGCGCCGCCGATGCCTGGAACAGCTCGCTGCCGGGCGTCAGCATTTGCTGGACCGCATTATGGTCGTTGTTGTTGGACCGATCGAGGAAGGCGGGGAACTGGTCGACGAACCGCTTGATGGCGGATTTGCCGGATTCCAGCATCTTGCTGTCGGTCTCGTCCGAGATATCCTCGCGGGCGTACAGCGCCGCCATTTCGTCGAGGCGCTTCCTGGCCTTGTCGATGTCGGCTTCGGCCTCCTTCTTGGCCGCGGCGTCATCGGTGACCGCATGGCGGTACAGGCTCACGCGCAGACCGGCCACGGCGTCGCTGATGATATTCAGGTGTCGCACACTGGCCAGCGTGTTCGAGTTGAAGTACTCGAGTCGTTTCTCGGCTTGGTTGAGTTGCCAGATGCCGCCGATTCCGAGGAACAGCAGCGAGAGTACGGCGATGGAAAGCGTAAGAAGCAGGCGTTGGGTGATATTCATGGGGTGTGGACGGCACATGCTTTATCGCAGTGCTCGTTGGTGGCGACTGAAGTGCAGGCAGGCTCGTAGCCCGTCACCTCAACGTTTACGACCGGTTTCTGACGGGTTGAAGGGATTTTCGATGCGCCGCAGCAACCGGCGTGCGATGTCCGGCCATGCCCCCACTGCGCTGAGATCCCCTGAGATATCAAAAATCACATTTTTACGATTGTTTAATCGGATCTGAAAGGGCCTGATATGCCTCTTGCGCATGTGCGTATCGCAAAGGAGGGGTATTTCATGAGGCGGCATTCATCTTTTCTCGGATTTTTCTTGCCACGGATGCCTCGTCCATCTGCGTTGCTGACGGCCCGAAGGGCGTCAGATTGTCAGGTTTTATATATCAGTGTGTCGAGACGGGTTGTCCGATCGTCGGCAATACTTGCCATTGCAGTCGCGATTAGTGGGTGCGCTGTTGCGCCAGATAATTCTATCGATGCCCGCGCAAAATCGGTTAACTACACGGAAGATTACATCCATCGCTACTCAATCATGAAGCTTAGCGGTGAGCCCTATGGTATTGGCGGTGGTCAAGTGAAGCCCTTTTCCTGGGGAAGTGCAGGTACCGGTGGCTGCTGCGTATGGCTACCCGGTGTAGGCCGATCTATCAAGGTTGAATGGCAGGTTGGGGACTTTCATGATCTGCGTCCGCAGTGGAAAACGTACAGCAAAGACGTCATTATTATCGGTGAGGCCCCCAGTAAGGCAAATGCGAAAGGGTATCTAATTATCCGATTCTTCGAAGGTCACGAGATTGAGGCGGAGTTTATACAAAGGGAGAAATTTCATCCGGCCAATCCACGCACTGACGCTGCGTTCTCCGGAAAACGGCTCATGCGGCGTAAGGGGGAGTGATGCAGGATTGGATTCAAGATTGCCACGATACATTTTTTCGGGCCCTGAAAACCGCCACTATTCTTTACCCAGACGATTTTGTGACCTGCTCGACATGCGAGCAGCGTCCATGGGTCAGTTTCTTCTTTGATGGGACGGGCAACAACATGGATATCGACAGGCCTTTAAATAAATTTTCAAATATTGCGAGGCTTTACGAGGGGCATAGCGAAGAAACTCCTAAAGTTTCTCGCCTATATTATCCAGGTGTTGGCACCCCGCTCGCTCCGAGCAACGCAAGTTGGCTTGAAATGGTCCGCGATAGCGAGGCGCTTGGCGGCGGAGCAGGACTTGGCGCCGACATTCGACTGGCCACTGCACAAGCTGATTTGGTCGACCTCCTCAAATACACCCACCGCGTCACGCGCATCGACATCGCCGTTTTCGGATTTTCCCGAGGCGCCGCCCTGGCGCGGGCCTTCGTCAACCGCCTGATCCAAAAGTGCGAAATGCGCGATGGCATACTCCACTGGCCTTGCGAGACTGCCCTAGACGGCGAATCCGCACCGCTGCATATCCGGTTCCTGGGCCTTTTCGATACCGTCGAATCGGTCGGCCTGCCGGGAAAAAACCTGCATCCGGACATGTGGATGTCCATTCCCGAGCAGGTGGAACGCTGCGTCCATCACTACGCCACGCACGAACTGCGGTCCTTTTTCCCGCTGACGCCCGTCGATGCCGGTCTCAAGCACTGCGAGGAAATCGCCATGCCGGGCGTGCATTCCGACGTGGGCGGCGGATATCGGCCTGACGACCAGGGGAGATCCGACATGCTGGCCCGCATTCCGCTGAATCGCATGCGGCTGGAGGCGGCCATTGCCGGCGTGCCATTTACGCCGCCCCTGCTCCTGACTCCGGATGTTCATGCGCTCTTCGAATACAGCGCGGACCTGAAAGCCCTGTACGACGAATATATGGCGGCCATCCCGACCCACGAATCACGCGAGGCGCAGATATTGGCCCATGTGCGGCTGTACTACGGGTGGTTGAAATCCCGCTACAAGACCAGCCCGTGCGATGTCTATAGTCGGTGTCAAGCCTCGAATATCGGCGGCGATGCGGAGATGGACCGGATCCGGAAGTCCTACGCCTATCTCGAACGCGATGCCGCGCAACTGGCGGATCGCGCCTGGGTCGCCGATATGCAGCGCCGGTATCCCGATACCTATCGCTGGCATCTGGCGATGCGCTACGAACACGAACATCGCGCGCCGCCGGTGCTGAGCGAAAGGGAATCCGCCTACTTCGAGGCGTGGAGCAACCCGCCCGACCTGTCGCCCAATCTCATCCGCTTCTTCGACGAATATGTGCATGACTCGCGGGCGGGATTCATGATGGTCGGCAATGGCGGCTATTTGTCGCCGCGCGATATCGTGGCGATGTCGGTCGTGCCAGCGGCGACTCCTGCGCTTGCCGCTCTATAGGAATCAGACCGGCCACGTCCGCTTGGCCACGCGTTGCAATGTGACGGTATCGGCATCCAGCGTGCCGAACACGCGGCCGTGCTGCCGCCCGAGGCGGCTGGCGACGAACAGTTCGGCCGATTCCGAGTCCGCATGCGCGATCATCAGCGCGGCCTGCGCGGTCAGCACCAGGCCCTGCGCGAAGCGTCGGCCGCTCGCTTCGAGTTGCTCGGCCGGTTCGCGCAGCATGGCCTGCAGCGACGCAAGTTCCGCGCGCACGGCCGCGTTGCCGTTGGAAAGCCGCGCCAGTTCGTGCAGGATCCGCGCGCCATCGTCGGGGTTGCGTTGCAGCGCGCGCAGCACGTCCAGGCACATCACGTTGCCCGAGCCTTCCCAGATCGAATTGACCGGCGCTTCGCGGTAGAGCCGCGCCATCGGGCCTTCCTCGACGTAGCCGTTGCCGCCCCAGACCTCCATGGCCTCGCCAGTGGCTTCCAGCGCACGTTTGCAGATCCAGAACTTGGCGGCGGGCGTGACCACGCGCTTCCACGCGGCGGCGAGCGGGTCGTCCTCGGCATGCTCGAAGGCGTGGGCGAGGGCCATCATCATCTGCGTGGCGGCTTCGGACTCCAGGGCGAGGTCGGCCAGCACGTTGCGCATCAGCGGCTGGTCGGCCAGCAGCTTGCCGAACGCCATGCGGTGGCGCGCGTGATGGAGCGACTGCACCAGCGCCGCGCGCAGCAGCGCCGCGCTGCCGATCACGCAGTCGAGCCGGGTGTTGGTGGCCATCTCGATGATGGTGGGGATACCGCGCCCTTCCTCGCCAATCAGGATGCCCGTGGCGCCCCGGAACTCGACCTCGCTGCTCGCGTTGGAGCGGTTGCCGAGCTTGTCCTTGAGGCGCTGGATCTCGATCGGGTTCTTGCTGCCGTCGTCGCGGAAGCGCGGCACGAAGAAGCACGAGAGCGGGCCCTCGGGCCCGCCCATGCGCGCCACGACCAGATGGGCGTCGCACATCGGTGCGGAGAAGAACCACTTGTGGCCCGTCAGCGCGTACTCGGCGCCCCGGCCCTCGCCGCGCACCGGCAGGGCGACGGTGGTGTTGGCGCGCACGTCGGAGCCGCCCTGCTTCTCGGTCATGCCCATGCCGATCATCACGGCGGTCTTGTCGCGCCAGGGCAGGTCGCGGGCGTCGTGCTCGGTCGAATACAGCCGGGGTTCCAGGTCGCGGAACAGCGCGGGTTCCTTGCGCAGCACCGGAATGCTGGCCAGCGTCATGGTGGTGGGGCAGAGCGAGCCCGATTCCACCTGGGCCTGGAGGAAGTAGCCGGCGGTGCGCGCGGCCCACGCACCCGGGCGCGGCTGGGCGAAGGGCAGGGCCTGCAGTTGCTGACCGCGCAGCAGGCCGAGCAGGGCGTGCCAGGACGGATGGAAGCTCACCGCATCGATGCGCTCGCCGGTGCGGCTGTGGGTGTGGAGTTCCGGCGTCAGCCGGTTGGCGTCGGCGGCCCACGCCTGTACCTGGGGATCGCCGAGCCGGGCGCCGAAGGCCCCGAGCGCGCCGGCGTGCCATCCCCCGCCCAGCCGTTCCAGCGTGGCCCGCAGGCCGGGGTCGGTCTCGAACAGGTTGTAGCCGGAGAGGTCCGGCACCTGATTGAACACGGCGTGGGTCGCGGCGGAGGAATCGGGCACGGCAGACATGGCGGCTCCTTGGCAATCGGGCGGGCTGCGTCGATGGTACGGCCGATGGTACGGCAACTGCCGCGTTCGGGAAACGCGCGCATTCCCGGGCAAAAATGGTCGAGGTCGCTACATCGTCGGCCATCGTGCAGTGCAACATCGGCCAGTCGATACCTTCGCGCACGGCAGTCGCAACAAAATTCCGGGTGGCGCCGGGCGGGGGCTTGTGCTTAAATTCACCCCGTTGGATGAAACAGGGGTGCCGTACGGATGGGCCGTGCGGCTGAGAGAGTCCCTTCGAACCCGATCCGGCTAGTACCGGCGTGGGAAGTTTCACTGAATACCGAACAGCTCCTGTCCCGCAACGGGACCTCGCCGCCGGCTCTGCCGCGCAGCGGGCTCACAGGGCTCCTGGTTTCGTCCATCCCCCGCAAGAGAGAGGACGACACCCATGGCCCGCACTGCCCCCGCCGCATCGTTTGAATCGCTCGAGAGCGATCTCGACCAGAAATTCGCCTATCCGGCTTCCAGCAAGACCTACCTGACCGGCAGCCGTCCGGACCTGCGCGTGCCGCTGCGCACGATCCTGCAGACGTCCACGCGCACCGACAAGGGCGAGATGGCGAATCCGCCGATCCCCGTCTACGACACCTCGGGCCCGTACAGCGACCCGGACATCCATATCGACCTGAAGGCCGGCCTGCCCGGCGTGCGCACCCGCTGGATCGAGGAGCGCGGCGACACCGAGGTGCTGCCGGGCCTGTCGTCCGAATATGGCCGCGACCGCGCCAACGACCCGGCCACGGCGCACCTGCGCTTTGCCCAGCTGACCAACCCGCGCCGTGCCAAGGCGGGTGCCAATGTGTCGCAGATGCACTACGCGCGCCAGGGCATCATCACGCCGGAAATGGAATACGTGGCGCTGCGCGAGTCGCTGAACCTCCAGGCGCTCTACGACAAGCCCGAGTACAAGGCCCTGCTGCGCCAGCATCCGGGCAACGCGCTCGGCGCGAACCTGCCGCTGCGCCCCGAGGACATGACCCCGGAATTCGTGCGCAAGGAAATCGCCGCCGGCCGCGCCATCATCCCCGCCAACATCAACCACACGGAACTGGAGCCGATGGCCATCGGCCGCAACTTCCGCGTCAAGATCAACGGCAACCTCGGCAATTCGGCCGTGACGTCCTCGCTGGCCGAGGAAGTGGAAAAGATGGTCTGGTCGATCCGCTGGGGCGCCGACACCATCATGGATCTCTCCACCGGCAAGCACATCCACGAGACCCGCGAGTGGATTCTGCGCAACTCGCCGGTACCCATCGGCACGGTGCCGATCTACCAGGCGCTGGACAAGACCGGCGGCATCGCCGAGGACCTGACCTGGGAGATGTTCCGCGACACGCTGATCGAGCAGGCCGAGCAGGGCGTGGACTACTTCACGATCCACGCCGGCGTGCTGCTGCGCTACGTGCCGATGACGGCCGACCGGGTGACGGGTATCGTCTCGCGCGGCGGCTCGATCATGGCCAAGTGGTGCCTGGCGCACCACAAGGAAAACTTCCTGTACACGCATTTCGACGAGATCTGCGAAATCATGAAGGCCTACGACGTGTCGTTCAGCCTCGGCGACGGCCTGCGTCCGGGCTGCATCGCGGACTCCAACGACGACGCCCAGTTCGGCGAGCTGCGCACCCTGGGCGAGCTGACCGCCAAGGCGTGGAAGCATGACGTGCAGGTGATGATCGAGGGCCCGGGCCACGTGCCGCTCCAGCGCATCCAGGCCAATATGGACGAGGAACTCAAGCACTGCTACGAGGCCCCGTTCTACACCCTCGGACCGCTCGTGACGGACATCGCCCCCGGCTACGACCACATCACCAGCGGCATCGGCGCGGCCAACATCGGCTGGATGGGCACGGCCATGCTGTGCTACGTCACGCCCAAGGAGCACCTGGGGCTGCCGGACAAGGAAGACGTGCGCGAGGGCATCATCACGTACAAGATCGCCGCCCACGCCGCCGACCTCGCCAAGGGCTGGCCCGGCGCGCAGCTGCGCGATAATGCGCTGTCCAAGGCCCGCTTCGAGTTCCGCTGGGAAGACCAGTTCAACCTGGGCCTCGATCCGGAGCGCGCGCGCTCGTACCACGATGCCACGCTGCCGGCCGAGGGCGCCAAGATCGCGCATTTCTGCTCGATGTGCGGGCCGAAGTTCTGCTCGATGAAGATCACCCAGGAAGTGCGCGACTACGCGGCATCGCTGCCCGCAGCCGAGCGCGGCATGGAGGAGAAATCGATCGAGTTCGTGAAGTCCGGCTCCAAGATCTACTCGTAATTCAACTAAAGACCGCGCGGCGCCACCTCCACCCGGGCGCCCGCGGCGAAGATACCCATGACAGCAGTAAAGTCCTTCGATGTCGCCATTCTTGGCGCCGGCCTGGCCGGGCGTTTGTGCGCCTGGCTGCTGGTGCGCGCCGGTGCCCGCGTGGCGCTGGTCGAGCGTGACGGCCCCGACGGCACCGGCGCGGCCGCCCACGTGGCCGCCGCCATGCTGGCCCCGCTGGCCGAGTCGGCCATCGCGGAGCGGCGTATCGTCGATCTCGGCATCGCCAGCGTCGACCTGTGGCGTGCCTGGCTCCAGGAGTTGCCCGAGCCCGTGTTCTTCCAGGAAGACGGCACGCTGGTGGTCTGGCACGCGCGGGACCGCAGCGAGGTGTCGCTGTTCACGGGCCGCATGCGCGCCGTGGCGCCGCCGGAACTGGTGCGGGAGAGGCTGGCCGTGCTGGACGGCGCCGGCGTGGCCGCCGTGGAGCCGGAACTGGCCGGGCGCTTCCCACAGGGCCTGCTGCTCAAGGGCGAAGGCCAGCTGGACAACCGTGGCGCGCTGCGCGCGCTGCTCGACTGCGCGGTCAAGGAAGGCGTGCATTGCATCTGGGAGGCCGGCGATGTCGATATCGACCTGCTGCCTCAGTTCGACATCCGCGCCAACGTGGTGCTGGACTGCCGCGGCCTGGGCGCGCGCGAGGCGTGGTGCGATCCCACGGCGGAGCCCGGCGTGGTCAAGCCCGGCCTGCGCGGCCTGCGTGGCGAAGTGGTGCGCGTGCATGCGCCCGACGTGAAGCTGCATCGGCCCGTCCGCCTGCTGCATCCGCGCTACCCCATCTATATCGCGCCCAAGCCGAACGACCTGTACGTGATTGGCGCGACCGAAATCGAGTCCGAGGACGACTCGCCGATGAGCGTGCGCTCCGCGCTGGAGCTGCTCTCGGCGGCGCACTCGCTGCACCCCGCGTTTGGCGAGGCCCGCGTGCTGGAGCTGAACGTGCAGCGCCGGCCCACGCGGCCCGACCACCTGCCGGCGATCCGCGTGGATCAGCAGGCGCGCGTGGTGCGTGTGAATGGCTTGTACCGGCATGGCTGGCTGATTGCGCCGGCCGTGACCGAGGCCGCCTGCGCCGTGGTGCGCGCGTTGCTGGCCGGGGACCCGGCCGCGCACGCGGTGCCGGCGTCGCTGCGCTGGCCGGGCCTGATCCAGTCCGTCGAGGAGCCCGCCCACGCGCGCGGCGCGGCGGTGCCGGGATTGGGCAGCATGCTGCATTAGGAAGACACCCGGATCATGGAAATCCTGCTCAACGGCAAGCTGCTGCACCTGCCCGAGGCCGCCACGCTGGCGGACGCGGTGACGGCGGCTGCCATCGCGCCCCCGTTCGCCGCGGCGGTCAACGGCCAGTTCGTGCCGCGCACCGCCCATGCCGCCACGCCGCTTGCGGCGGGCGACCACATTGACCTCGTGCAACCCGTGACGGGAGGCTGACCCATCATGACTTTCGAACCCGCTGAAACCCTGCGCGACCCGTTCGTGCTCTATGGCGAGTCCTTCGCCTCGCGCCTGCTGCTCGGTACCGCGCGCTATCCGTCGCCGGCCACGCTGCAGGCGGCCGTGGAAGCCAGCCGCCCCGCCATGATCACGGTGGCGCTGCGCCGCCAGAGCGCGGTGGGCAAGGGCGACGGCAGCGATGGCCAGACGCTCGGCGGCCAGCCGTTCTGGCAGATGCTGCGCGCGCTGGGCGTACCGGTACTGCCGAACACCGCCGGCTGCTTCACGGCGCAGGAAGTCATCACCACGGCGATGATGGCGCGCGAGGTCTTCGAGACCGACTGGATCAAGCTGGAACTGATCGGCGACGACTACACGCTCCAGCCGGACACGCTGAACATGCCCGCCGTGGCCGAGACGCTGATCAAGGAAGGCTTCAAGGTGCTGCCGTACTGCACCGAGGACCTGGTGTTGTGCCGCCGCCTGCTGGACGTGGGCTGCCAGGCGCTGATGCCGTGGGCCGCGCCGATCGGCACGGGCCGGGGCGCCGCCAATCCGCTGGCCATGCGCACGCTGCGTGACCGACTCCCGGACACGCCGCTGATCGTCGATGCCGGCCTGGGCCTGCCGTCGCACGCGGCGCAGGTGCTGGAATGGGGCTATGACGGCGTGCTGCTGAACACCGCCGTGGCGCAGTCCGCCTACCCGGTGAATATGGCCCGCGCGTTCGCGCTGGCCGTGGAGGCTGGCCGCACCGCCTATCTGGCCGGGCCGATGCCCGAACGTGACGTGGCGCAGGCCAGCACGCCGGTGGTCGGCATGCCGTTCTGGCACGCCGAAGGCGCGGAGGACCGCGCATGACGCGCCCCGGCGTGGCCGCGGCCATCGACTCCGCGCTGTTCGACACCCTGATCACCCGCTTCGGCGCCACCTTCGGCCATGACGACGCCCCGTGGCGTGCGTGGCCGCTGGCCAACGCCCCGGCCGCGCCGGGCCGCCACGACGTGGTGCTGGCCGAAGGCGAGGCCACGGCAGACACCATCGCCCAACTGACTGCGGCCGGCGCCGTGCTGATCGAGACCGACCGCGAGGGCGGCCGCTGGATCGACACCGTGCGCTCGCCGATGGGCACCTGGGTGCTGGACGTCCAAGCCGACGACGGTACCGACGACCGTACCGACGACGATATGCCGCACCCGCCGGCTTTCGTGGCCGTGCTGCTGGCCGCGCTGGCACTGCACTTCCCGGCCCACGACGCGCTGTGCATCGCCCGCGCGTGGCAGCCGGGCCGCCAGGACTGGCCGACCGACTTCGCCCGCTTCCCGCGCGTGCGCCACGCGGCGCTGGCCTCGCCCGACAATCCACCCCAACCGTTCGCGCCGTGCCCGCCGGACCTCGGCCTGTACGCCGTGGTGCCAAGCGCGGACTGGATCGAGCGGCTGGTGCCGCTGGCCGTGCCGACCGTGCAACTGCGCTTCAAATCGGACGACTCGGCGGCGGTCAAGGCCGAAGTCGCCCGCGCGGCCAGGGCAGCCAAGGGCCAGCCGTCGCGCCTGTTCATCAACGATCACTGGCGCGTGGCGCTCGACCACCATGCGGCGATGGGTGGCGACAGCGGCATCTACGGCATCCATCTGGGCCAGGAAGACCTCGACGAGGCCGATCTCGAGGCGATTCGCGCCTCCGGGCTGCGTCTGGGCGTGTCCACGCACGGCTACGCCGAGATGCTGCGCGTGGCCGCCATCGGCCCCAGCTATCTGGCGCTCGGGGCGATCTTCCCGACCACGACCAAGGTCATGCCGACCGCGCCGCAGGGCATGGGCCGCTTCCGGGCCTATGTGGCGCTGATGCAGCCGGTGGTGCCCGCGCTGGTGGGCATTGGCGGGGTCAACGGGAGCAACCTGCGCGAGGTGCTCGATGTGGGCGTCGGCAGCGCCGCCGTGGTGCGGGCGATTACCGAGGCCAGCGACGTGCCGGCGGCGGTCGCCTCCCTCACCGCATTGTTTGGGCGCTGACCGCCCAGCCGGCTGGCACGGCCCCTGAAATCCGCATATCCTCTCCGCTCCACCGACACAATGGATCGAGGTTCCGCCATACGGAACCCGGAGCAGAGAGGAAACAGCCGTGAACGAGATCAAGCCCGCCGCCCCTGGCACGCCGGAAAAGCCGTATTTCGGCATCGACATTCCGCTGATGCGGCATCTGGGCCTGCAGCCGGAACATATGGAAGAGGGGATGTGCCGCACGCGCCTGCCGGCCAACCCGTCGCTCGTGAACAGCCGGGGCGATGTGCACGGCGGCACGCTGATGGCGGTGCTCGATTTCACGCTTAGCGGCGCGGCGCGCTCCTACTCGCCGCTCGACGTGGGGGTCATCACCATCGACATGTCCACGCATTTCCTGGCCGCTGCGCGCGGCGAACTGACCTTCGAGTCGCGCTGCATCCGGCGCGGCGCCAAGATCGCCTTCTGCGAAGGCGAGGCGCGTGACGCGGCCGGCACCGTGGTGTGCGTGGCCCGCGCCGCATTCAAGCTTGTGCAGCTGGCCGGCGGCAACTAAGTCCGACTAGTCCTCCATTCGGCGGTACACCGCCAGGAAGCGCGCGCGCTCGGTGATGCCATAGTCGCCGGGCGCGTATTGCATCAGCCAGTCACCGGCCTTGCCGGTCAGCACGTCGCCCCCGGCCGAGCGTGCGATGGCGAACGGCGCCGCCATCTCCTTCGCCAGCACCGGCACCGGCCGGTTGCACCAGCCACCGCCGTCCGCGGGCACGTAGCGCGCGTCGAAGCGGTCGCGCGAGACCACCCAGCGGTCGCCCGTGGCACCGGTCACGATGGCGTCGCCGGGCTGGTAGCGGTTGGGGCCTTCCCGGCTCGCCAGCTCGCCGGGCTCTGCGGCAAACGTCACCTGGACCACTTCCTCTTTTATATAGCGGGCTGCGGCCGGATCGGTGCGCAGGTCGATATCGCTCAGGGTCTGCATGGTCGGTCCTCAGCCCAGCGCGCGCGGCGCGAAGGCATGGTTCAGGGGGCCGTTGCCGGCCCCGATGCGCAGCCGGGCGCCGGCGGCGATGGCCTGGGCCACGTAGTCCAGCGCGGTGCTGATGGCGTCGGCCAGCGCGTCGCCACGGGCCAGTTGCGCGGCGATGGCGGCCGCCAGCGTGCAGCCGGTGCCGTGCAGGTTCGGCGTGTCGATGCGCGGATGGGTGAACACGCGCACCGTGCCGTCGGCCAGCATCAGCAGGTCATCCAGCCCCCGTCCGTCCAGGCCATCGTCCCGATCGGCTTTACGATCGTCTTCCAGATGGCCGCCCTTGAGCAGCACGGCCTGGCAGCCCAGCGCGAGCAGGTCCGCGGCGGCGGTTTCCATGTCCGAGCGGCGCGCGATGCGGCGGCCGAGCAGGTACGAGGCTTCCGGCAGGTTGGGCGTGACCACCAGCGCACGCGGGAACAGCAGCCGCACCATGGCCTGGCTGGTGGCGTCGTCGGAAAGTGTGGCGCCCGAGGTGGAAATCATCACCGGGTCCACCACCAACTGGCGGATGCCGTGCCGGTCCACCGCCTCGGCCACGGCCTCGACGATGGCGGCCGTGCCGAGCATGCCGGTCTTGGCGGCGTCCACGCCGATGTCCGTGGCGACGGCATCGATCTGGGCGGCCACCATGTCGGCCGGAATGGCGTGCACGCCGGTCACGCCGAGCGTGTTCTGCGCCGTGATGGCGGTGATCGCGCTCATGCCGAAGCAGCCGAGTGCGCTGAAAGTCTTCAGGTCTGCCTGGATGCCGGCACCGCCGCCGGAGTCGGAACCGGCGATGGTCAGCGTGCGGGGTGGCGTGGAAAGCATATGGGCGGGCAGGAAAGTCGGTAATCTGGAAGGAACCACTGGAACGATTCTCACGCAATCCGGCAATTTTAGGGCTTCGGCGATTGATGTGAAGAAAGCGTCGCTGAACAATGGGCCTCTTTTATCACTCGGAATGGCGGCACGCCGTCGCCAACGATTGGTTCAGGGAGATGCTTGTGATTCCAGACATGAAGTTCGATGGACAGGTGTTGTCATGGATCGGCTCGGGAACGTTCAAGGCAACTACGGGACTCGCTGGCCACCAGCACCCAAACAACCAATGTGTCAAGGACAGCGGGCCGATTCCCGAGGGCATGTATAAAGTGCTTGTTACGGATCTTGGTGTTGCGAAGGACGACGGCACCGGGCAATGTAACTTGTCGCCTGGATGGGGTGTCCAAAGGATTCCGCGGGGAGCCGATGCCGGAATGTGCGAAACCTATTGGGCAAACTGGGGGCGGAACCGGGCAAGACTGGAACCCGCCGACATCAAGACGAGCAAGGCATGCACGCCCAAACGGGCCGGTTTTTATATACACGATTCCACTAAAGGCTACAGCCACGGATGTATTGAAGTGGAGCCACGGTTCTTCGCGATCCTGCGAGCGCGCGCGACAAGCCAGCGGAGCCATTTCATTCTGAGCGTCAAGTATGTTCCGGGACGCGCGACGAACGGGGGCACGCGTGCGTAACCTGATCCCGTTCATCGTGTTGGCGACATTCGTTGGTATAGCCTCCGCCGCGGATGTTGAGAAAATTACATTTCAGAATGATTTGTCCGCCTGCGTGGCGATAAAGGAAACGAAGACGGCGACGGCATCCAATGTGGTGCTGGCCAATACCACCATTCAGTTGCGTAAACCCATTGGCGAATGTGGCTGTCTCTCGGCGCTGGCAACATACACCAGCAGCGTAAACCGGGCGGGGGTCCGGCAGATCCTGCAAGGGGGCTTGGTCGGGCTAAAAAGTGGCGGAGAAAAATCACTCGTTCTTGCGACGGAGCCGGCCCTGGTCACCAACAAAGCGGTACAGGTGCGATTGGCTTGTGCTGGCCCCTCATAGCGTCTTTTGCGCCAGAAATGGTACACTCCTGTCCGTCCGAGGAGCGTTGCAACGGATGGCCCTCATCCGCCAGGCTCGGAATGTTTCAACGGCGCTCGCTGATCCGTGGTCCGCACGGAGGCGAGTCGACCTATCCGCCCGTTCCGCAATTCGCGCGGGATGCGGCCGTTGTCCCCCCTCGTCACCTGCGTGCCACTCTTCACCGGAGTGAAACATGAACGCTGTGACCGAACTCAAGCAAGACTACCTCGTGGCCGACATCGGCCTGGCCGGCTGGGGCCGCAAGGAAATCGCCATCGCCGAGACCGAAATGCCGGGTCTGATGGCCATCCGTGACGAATTCGCCGCCGCGCAGCCGCTCAAGGGCGCCCGCATCGCCGGTTCGCTGCACATGACCATCCAGACCGCCGTGCTGATCGAGACGCTGGCGGCACTGGGTGCCGACGTGCGCTGGGCCTCGTGCAACATCTTCTCGACGCAGGACCATGCCGCCGCCGCCATCGCTGCGTCCGGCACGCCGGTGTTCGCGTTCAAGGGCGAGTCGCTCAAGGAATACTGGGACTTCACGCACCGCATCTTCGACTGGGCCGACGGCGGCACGCCGAACATGATCCTGGACGACGGCGGCGACGCCACGCTGCTGCTGCACCTGGGCGCCCGCGCCGAGAAGGATGCGTCGCTGATCGCCAAGCCGACCAGCGAGGAAGAAACCTTCCTGTTCGCCGCGATCAAGGAAAAGCTCGCCAAGGACCCGAGCTGGTACAGCCGCAACCTCGCCGCCATCCGTGGCGTGACCGAGGAAACCACCACCGGCGTGCACCGCCTGTACCAGATGGCGCAGAAGGGCGAACTGAAGTTCCCCGCCATCAACGTGAACGACTCGGTGACCAAGAGCAAGTTCGACAACCTGTACGGCTGCCGGGAATCGCTCGTGGACGGCATCAAGCGTGCCACGGACGTGATGATCGCCGGCAAGGTGGCCGTGGTGGCTGGCTACGGCGACGTGGGCAAGGGCAGCGCCCAGGCCCTGCGCGCGCTGTCGGCCCAGGTCTGGGTGACCGAGATCGACCCGATCTGCGCGCTCCAGGCTGCCATGGAAGGCTACCGCGTGGTGACCATGGACTACGCCGCCGAGCACGGCGACATCTTCGTCACCTGCACCGGCAACTACCACGTCATCACGCATGACCACATGGCCAAGATGAAGGACCAGGCCATCGTCTGCAACATCGGCCACTTCGACAACGAGATCGACATCGCCTCGGTGGAAAAGTACCAGTGGGACGAGATCAAGCCGCAGGTGGACCACGTGGTGTTCCCGGACGGCAAGAAGATCATCATCCTGGCCAAGGGCCGCCTGGTGAACCTGGGCTGCGCCACGGGCCACCCGTCGTACGTGATGAGCAGCTCGTTTGCCAACCAGACCATCGCCCAGATCGAACTGTGGGCCGAGCGTGACAGCGGCAAGTACCCGGTGGGCGTGTACACGCTGCCGAAGCACCTGGACGAGAAGGTGGCGCGCCTGCAGCTGAAGAAGCTGAACGCGCAGCTGACCGAGCTGACCGACCAGCAGGCCGCCTACATCGGCGTGCAGAAGCAGGGTCCGTACAAGGCTGACCACTACCGCTATTGATTGGCGGGAGGTGTCCCCCTCTCCCGTGCGCGGGGGAGGGGGAATTCGACAGGCAACCTGGAAAAGGGAAAAGGAGTCGCAATGAGACTGTTGGCCGTTTGGATCATCAACGCCGCCTCGCTGTTCCTGGTCGGAAGCGTCATCTCCGGCATCTCGCTGGGCGGGTTTGGCTCGGCGATGATCGCCGCGCTGGTGCTGGGCCTCGTCAACACGCTGATCCGGCCCATCCTGGTCATTCTGACGCTGCCGGTCACGCTGCTGACGCTGGGCCTGTTCATCTTCGTCATCAACGCGCTGCTGTTCCTGTTCGTCGGCAACCTGCTGTCGGGCTTCGTGGTGCAGGGCTTCGGCGCCGCGCTGCTGGGCTCCATCCTGTACAGCGTGATCTCGTGGGTGCTGTCGAGCCTGTTGCTCGGCGACCGCGACTGAGACTTTATTCGCATGACAGACCGCTACTACAGCTTCGAATTCTTCCCGCCGAAGACGGCGGAAGGCACGGAGAAACTGCGCAACACGCGCGCGCAGCTGGCTCCGCTGCAACCCAAGTACATCTCGGTGACATTCGGCGCCGGCGGCACCACGCAGCAGGGCACGCTGGACGCCGTGCTGGAGATCCAGCGTGACGGCATCGAGGCCGCACCGCACCTCTCGTGCGTGGGCTCCACGCGCGACAGCATCCGCCAGATCCTGAAGACGTACCGCGACGGCGGCATCCGCCATATCGTTGCGCTGCGTGGCGACATGCCCTCCGGCATGGGCGAAATCGGCGAATTCCGATACGCCAACGAACTCGTGGAATTCATCCGCGCCGAGACCGGCGACTGGTTCCACATCGAGGTGGCGGCGTATCCCGAGTACCACCCGCAGGCCAAGTCGCCGCGCCACGACCTCGACAATTTCGTCCGCAAGGTCCGTGCAGGCGCCGATTCGGCGATCACCCAGTACTTCTACAACGCCGACGCCTACTTCCGCTTCGTGGACGAGGTGCGCGCGCAGGGCGTGGACGTGCCGATCGTGCCAGGCATCATGCCGATCACGAACTACTCGCAACTGATGCGTTTTTCGGAAATGTGCGGTGCCGAAGTGCCGCGCTGGGTGGCCAAGCGGCTGGAGTCGTTCGGCGACGACCGGGAGTCCATCCGCGCATTCGGGCTGGACGTGGTGACCGGGCTCTGCGAGCGGCTGCTGGCCGCCGGCGTGCCGGGCCTGCACTTCTACACGCTCAACGCGGCCGGCGCCACCAAGGCGGTCTGGGAACGGCTGAAGCTGTAACTTCCATCGGACGGGGTCATGGGGGCATACTGCGCCCCATGGTTCCCGCCAACGTCACCGCCACCTTCCGCTTCTACGAGGAGCTGAACGATTTCCTGGCGCACACCCGACGCCACCAGGACATCGTCGTGCCCTGCGCCCGCGCGGCCACGGTCAAGCACATGATCGAGGCGCTTGGCGTGCCGCACACCGAGGTGGAGTTGATCCTGGTCAACGGCGAATCGGTGCCGTTCGACCGCCCCCTGCAGGACGGCGACCGCGTGGCCGTCTATCCCACCTTCGAGGCGTTCGACATCTCGCCCCTGCTCCGCGTGCGCGATCAGCCACTGCGCGAGACCCGTTTCGTTGCCGATGCCCACCTGGGCGGCTTGGCGCACCTGCTGCGCATGACCGGCTTCGACACGCTCTACGACAATCGTTTCGAAGACAGCGAGATCGCGCGGATTGCCGCCGAGGAGGGCCGCATCGTGCTCACGCGCGACCGCGAACTGCTCAAGCGGCGCGGGGTGACGCACGGCTGCTATGTGCGGGCGATCAAGTCGTCGCTTCAGGTGCGGGAGGTCTTCCGGCGGCTGGACCTGGCCCGCAGCGCGCGGCCGTTCGCGCTGTGCCTGGACTGCAACGTGCCGCTGCACCGGATCGACAAGTCTGACGTGGATGGCCGCGTGCCCGAGGGCGTGCTGGCGCGGCACGCGCGCTTTGTTACCTGCACGCACTGCCGGCGGGTGTTCTGGGAAGGGTCGCACTGGCGCAAGATGCGCGCGCTGGTGGACGAATTGCTAGGGGAAGCGAACGCTTAAAACGCGCCGCCTTCGGTGACGATCCAGTCCATCGGCAGGTCGTGCGGCTGGGCCTGCAAGGGAATCTCGCAGGCCGCGAAGCCGATGCCGATCGCCACTGGGGTGTCTGCGCGGGCCGCCAGCGTGCGGTCATAGAAGCCGCCGCCGTAGCCGAGGCGGAACTTATCGCGGCTGAAACCGACACAGGGAATGAGCAGCGCGTCGGGCAACACGGCTTCGGTGCCATGGGGCACGGGAATGTCGTAGTGGCCGGCGCGCATTGTCGTCTCGGGCGTCCAGGCGTGGAAGTCCAGCGGCGTGCCGGGGCGGCTGACCACGGGCAGCGCGGCCTGGCGGCCCGGCATGCCGGCCAGCCATTGCGCGATGACGGCGCGGGCGTCGAATTCGCCCTGGATCGGCCAGTAGAAGCCCACGCGTCGCGCGCCCAGGCGTTCGAGCAGGGGCGCCAGCGCGGCGCCGATGCGCGCGTCGGCATCGGCACGATCCGGCAGGCCGGCGCGCAGCGCGAGCAGCCGCCGGCGCAGCGCGCGGCGATCTTCGAGGAATGGCAGGTTTTCCGCCCCGTTGTCTGGGGCCTGTTCAGGCTGCATGGCGTGCAATAATGGCCGGCACCGCGATCGATCGACGGATCGACATCCGAATACCAACACGCGCAGGGCGCGACCGGGAATCCCGGCGCCGCGCGCGGACCAACAAGGGATAGCAAGAATGCCGAAGGGAGTATATCTGCGCCGTGCGCAACGCGCCGCGTGGCTGGCAGGGCTGGGGGCGTTGACAGGTGCATTGCTGGCCACGCCGGCCTACGCCCAGAAGCGCCCGGCGCCGCAGCCGGCCGCGCTGACCATCCCCAGCAATCCGGACGAGGCCTTTGTCGCGCTGCGCGAGGCCGCCCGCAAGAACGACGTGGACCGCACGGCTGCCATCTCGGCCACGCTGGTGGACTATCCGATTCCGTCGTATGTGGAGTATTTCCGCATCAAGCCGCAGATGTTCGATGCCAGCGGCCTGGCCCGCATCGACGTGCCCGACGAGCAGGTGCGCGTGTTCCTGAAGCGCTACCAGGGCGAGGCGATTGCCGACCGGATGCGCAACGACTGGCTGCTGGTGCTGGGCAAGAAGCGCGACTGGGCGAACTTCGACGTCGAATACCCGCAGTTCGTGCTCAAGGACGACACGCAGGTGGAGTGCTACGCGCTGCTGTCGAGTGCGCTCAAGGGCAAGAACGTGGCCGCCGAATCCCGCGCGGTGCTGGCGGACCCGCGCTACTACGGCGAGGGCTGCGTCGACCTGATCAGCTACCTGGCCCAGAGCCAGCAGATCCAGCGCAGCGACGTGGCGTTCCAGGCACGCCAGGCGCTCGAACTGAACTTCACCACGCTGGCGGCAAAGATCGCCGCAACCGTGCCGGATACACCATCGGCGCCCACGGCACCGGGGGCGCGGGTGGACAGCGACACGCTGGCCACCGTGGTCAAGATGGCGCGCAACGATCCGGCCCAGGCTGCCGCCTACCTGACCGCCACGGGCGGCGCGCTGTCACGCGACGAGCAGGGCGCCGGCTGGGGCGTGATCGGCCAGTACGCGGCCAAGAAGCTGATGCCGGAAGCGGCTGGCTACTACAAGAACCAGATGACGCTGGGCGGCAACCAGTGGCTGTCCGACGAATCGCAGGAATGGCGCGTGCGCGCTGCGCTGCGCCAGGGCGACTGGAAGCAGGTGCGCCAGGCCGTGGAACTGATGCGCCCCGAGCTGCGCACCAAGGACCCGGCATGGATCTACTGGTACGCCCGCGCGCTCAAGGCCGATGGCCGTACCGCGGACGCGCAGACGCAGTTCCAGACCATCGCCGGCCAGTTCAACTTCTACGGCCAGCTGGCCACCGAGGAACTTGGCAACCGCATCACGCTGCCGGCGCGCACCACGGTCTCGGATGCCGAGGCCATGGCCATGCGTACGCGGCCCGGCTTCGTGCGCGCGCAGAAGTTCTATGAACTGAACCTGCGCTTCGAAGGCAATCGCGAGTGGAACTGGGAGCTGCGCAGCATGAGCGACCGCGAACTGCTGGCCGCCGCCGAGTACGCGCGCAAGATCGAACTGCTGGACCGCACCGTCAACACGGCCGACCGCACCAAGGCGGAGCACGATTTCTCGCTGCGCTTTGTGATGCCGTACCGGGACATCATGCAGCGCGCGACCGATGACGTGGGCCTGGACATGGCCTGGGCCTATGGCCTGATCCGCCAGGAATCGCGCTTCATCATGAATGCGCGCTCGTCGGCCGGCGCGCATGGCCTGATGCAGGTGATGCCGGCCACGGCCAAGTTCGTGGCGCGCAAGATCGGCATGACCGACTTTTCGCCGTCGATGATGAGTGACCCCAATATCAACATCCTGCTCGGCACCAGCTACATGAGCATGGTGCTGACGGACCTGGACAGCTCGTGGACGCTGGCCTCTGCGGGCTACAACGCCGGCCCGGGGCGGCCCAAGAACTGGCGCAGCAGCCTGTCCCGGCCGGTGGAAGGCGCGATCTTTGCAGAGACGATTCCGTTCACGGAAACGCGAACTTATGTCAAGAATGTGCTTTCCAACGCTACGTACTATGCTGCATTGATGAGCGGCCGGCCCCAGTCTCTCAAAGACCGCCTGGGGACAGTCGCACCGTCCTCGATCACGACCACCAGCCTGCCTTGACGTAAGCGGGGCCAGCAGGGGCGCCGTGACCCCGGGCGCGCATCGTGAGATGCCAGCGTTACGTGACCGTCACGGAGCCCAACATGCTGACCAGTAATGTCCTTGTGATCGGTGGCGCCGGATTCATCGGCAGCCACCTCGTCTCCCGCCTTGCCGGCGCGGCCTCCGCCTCCGGGGTGCCGCGCAACCCCGCCACCAATCCCGACAGCCCCATCGCGCCCGAGCGCATCCTGGTGGGCACGCGCCATGCCGAGCATGCCCAGCACCTGTTGCTGCTGCCGCGCGTGGAGGTGTGCGAGCTGGGCCTGGCCGATGCCGCCGCGCTGGACGACGCCATCGGCTCGGTCGGCATGGATGGCATTGTGGTCAACCTCGTCGGCGTGCTGCATGGCGACCGGGGCGACCCATATGGCCCCCAGTTCGCCGCCGCGCATGTGGACCTGCCGCGCCAGATCGTGGCTTCCTGCCAGCGCACCGGCGTTCGCCGGCTGATCCACATGAGCGCGCTCGGCGCGGACCCGCAGGGGCCGTCGATGTACCTGCGCAGCAAGGGCGAGGGCGAGCGCGTGGTGCGCGAAAGTGGGCTCGACTGGACCGTCATGCGGCCGTCGGTCGTGTTCGGGCCGGACGACCACTTCCTGAACCTGTTCGCCCAGATGCAGCAGATGGCGCCCGTGGTGCCGCTGGCCTGCGCCCAGGCGCGCTTCCAGCCGGTGTTCGTAATGGATGTGGTGGAGGCGTTCCTGCGCGCGATGGTCAACCCGGCCACGGTGGGCCAGGTCTACGAGGTGGGCGGGCCGCAGGTCTATACGCTCGAGGAACTGGTGCGCTTCGCGGGGCGGGCGTCGGGCCATCCGCGCCCGGTGATCGCGCTGCCTGATGCGCTCGCGCGCGTGCAGGCGGCCGTGCTCGAACACATGCCCGGCGGGCCGGTCATGTCGCGCGATAACCTCGACTCGATGCGGCTGGACAACGTGCTGCACGCGCCGATGTCAGCCGATCTCGGCCTGCAGCCGTCCAGCCTGGAGTCCGTGATGACCGATGTGCTGGGTGGCCGCAATCGCGAGGCGGCACTCCAGGCCATGCGGGAGAGCGTGCATCGCTGACACCGCCAGCCCGCCCCCTCCGACGCCGATGTGACTTGCGCTCACAGCCTTGCGAGCGCAATTCATTTGGAGGTGGCGCGGCCCACTCGCTAGAATCATCGGTTCAGCCCACTTCCCTCCCCCCGCCCCCAAGGATTCGCGATGAAACTCGTCATCGGCAACAAGAATTACTCGTCCTGGTCGCTGCGCCCCTGGCTGCTGCTGCGCCAGGCTGGCATCGCGTTCGAGGAGATTCCCGTGCGGCTGGGCACGCCCGGCTTCGCCGCCCAGGTCGCCCAGTACTCGCCGGCCGGCAAGGTGCCGACGCTGGTGGATGGCGACATCACGGTCTGGGATTCCCTGTCGATCTCGGAATACCTGGCCGAGCGCTTCCCCGAGAAGGCGCTCTGGCCGGCCGACCCCGCCGCGCGCGCGCTGGCCCGTTCGGTCTGTGCCGAGATGCATTCGGGCTTCCCCAACGTGCGCAACCTGCTGCCGATGAACGTGACCGCCGTGCTGCCCGGCTGCGGCTGGAACGTGGCGGTGCAGCGCGAGGTGGAGCGCATCGCCGCAATCTGGACCGACCTGCGCACGCGCTACGGCGCCGAAGGCCCGTTCCTGTTCGGCACGTTCACGGTGGCGGACGCGTTCTACGCCCCCGTGGTCACGCGCTTCGCTACCTACGGCATCCACCTGCCCGAGGCGGCCAAGCAATACGCCGATTTCATCCTCGCCCTGCCGGCCATGCAAGAATGGATCGCCGCCGCACGCGAGGAACGTGATTTCCTGGCCGACGACGAGCCGTACCGCACCGTGCCGGACCATCCGGACGCCATCATCATCCATCACTAGGAATTTCATGCAGGTCTATGCCGTGGGCGGCGCCATCCGCGACCAGTTGCTGGGCAAGCCAAGCCAGGACCGCGACTACGTGGTGGTAGGCGCCACGCCGGCCGAGATGGAAGCGGCCGGCTTCAAGCCCGTGGGCAAGGACTTCCCGGTCTTCCTGCATCCGCGCACCAAGGAGGAGTACGCGCTAGCGCGTACCGAGCGCAAGACGGCCGCCGGCTACAAGGGCTTCGCGTTCTACTGCGCGCCCGACGTCACGCTGGAAGACGACCTGGTCCGGCGTGACCTGACCATCAACGCGATGGCGCAGGCCGTGGACGATGCCGGCCAGCTGGTCGGCCCGGTCATCGATCCGTACGGCGGCCAGCGCGATTTGGCTGCGCGGCTGTTCCGCCATGTCTCCGATGCCTTTGCCGAAGACCCGGTGCGCATCCTGCGCGCGGCGCGGTTTGCGGCGCGCTTCCATGATTTCTCCGTGGCGCCCGAGACCGTGGCGCTGATGCGCGCGATGGTCGAGGCGGGCGAGGTCGATGCGCTGGTGCCGGAGCGCGTGTGGCAGGAACTGGCGCGCGGGCTGATGGAGGCGAAGCCGTCCCGGATGTTCGACGTGCTGCGCGAATGCGGCGCGCTGGTGCGGCTGCTGCCGGAGCTGGACCGGCTCTGGGGCGTGCCGCAGCGCGCCGAGTATCACCCCGAGGTGGACACGGGCGTGCACGTGATGATGGTGGTCGATCATGCGGCCGCGACGGGCGCGTCGCTGCCGATCCGCTTCGCGGCGCTGGTCCATGACCTCGGCAAGGGCACCACGCCGGCAGATGTGCTGCCGCGCCACATCGGCCACGAGCAGCGCAGCGTGAAGTTGCTCGAGGCGGTCTGCGAGCGGCTGCGCGTGCCGAACGACTGCCGCGACCTGGCGGTGCTGGTGGCGCGCGAGCACGGCAACATCCATCGCGCGATGGAATTCGGCGCCGCCGCGCTGACCCGGCTGGTGGAGCGCTGCGACGCGCTGCGCAAGCCAGACCGCTTCGCGGAGGCCCTGCGGGCCTGCGAGGCCGACGCGCGCGGCCGGCTAGGTTTCGAGGATCGCGATTATCCGCAGACGGAACGCCTGCTGGCGGCGCGGGCGGCGGCGGCGGCGGTCGATGCCGGCGCAATTGCCAAGGCCTGCGCGGACCGCCCGGACCTGATCAAGGAACGCGTGCACAAGGCGCGGATCGCGGCGGTAGCGGAGCAATTGGGGCTGGGCGCGGAGCCCGCCTGACGGGCTTCCCCTACAGCAGCTTGCCAATCGCCAGCGCGATCAGCGACAGCAGGATCGTCGAGGCGAACGGCAGCACGAACTCGCGCTTGAATAGCCGGAAGCGCACGTCGCCCGGCAGGCGCCCCAGGCCGATCTTCTGCAGCCACGGCAGCGAGGCCGACAGCACGATCACGCAGAGGAAGATGGTGAATGTCCAGCGCAGCATGGCGGCTGTTCCTCAGAGTGCGTGCGTGCGATCGCCGCGCGCGAAGCCTGCGAGCGGCAGCGCGTCGTCCAGGCCGCGCGTGAGCACGATCACCTTGAACAGCTCGCCCATCTCGGCCTCGGACAGCAGCTTCTGCACCGCGTTGGCGTGGGGCAGGAAGGCGCGGGCGTCGGTCGGGTCCAGTTCCATCAGCAGCTCGGTGATCCCGGCATTCATCAGGAAGCGCGCCTGCGAGGCGAAGCCGGCCACGGACAGCCCTGCGTCCACCGCCGCCTCGGCGATGCCGCTGAAATTGACGTGCGCGGTGATGTCCTGCAACCCCGGATACAGGAACGGATCGGGGTGCGCGTGGTGGCGGTAATGGCACATCAGCGTGCCCTCGGCGCGCTGCGGATGGTAGTACTCGGCCGCCGGGAAGCCGTAGTCGATGAAGAAGGCGGCGCCGCGCGTCAGCATTGCGCCCACGGCGCGCGTGAAGCCTTCGGCTTCGGCATGGGTTTCGGTGACCATGTCGTGGTCGCCTGGCAGCACGCGCAGCACGTCGGGGATGGCGTTGTCCGCCAGCGGACGGTCCTCGAACGTGAACTTGCCGTCGGCCAGCGCCACGCCGCGCTCGTGCCAGCGGCCGCCCAGGCGCGCGAACAGGCGCACCGGCATGGCGTCGAGCACCTCGTTGCCGACGATAACCCCTTCGAATTGCGCAGGAAGTTCGTCCAGCCACTGCACGCGGCCGGCCAGATGCGGCGCGCGGGCGGCCAGCGTTTCCTGCTGGCGCACGCGCAGCTCGCCCGACAATTCGACGATCTGGTAGGTCTCGGGCAGCGCACCTTCGGTTTCCAGGGCGAGCAGCAGGTCCGCCGCGAGCCGGCCCGTACCGGCGCCGAATTCGAGCACGCGCGGCAGGTCCATGGCGATCAGCGGCGCGAACTGGCGTGCCAGCGTGCGGGCGAAGAAGGGGGTCAGCTCCGGGGCGGTGATGAAGTCGCTGCCGTCCCGGGCATCGCAGCCGAACTTGGCGGCGCCGCCACTGTAATAGCCGAGCCGGGGGGCGTAGAGGGCCAGCGCCATATAGCGGTCGAAGCCGATCCAGCCGTCGGCGGCCTCGATGGCGTCGCCAATACAGGTGGAAAGGGCCGCGGAGGCGTCCAGCGCGTCGGCGGGGGGAAGGGGTAGACTAGCGACTTTCTGCATACCGCGAATTGTAGCAATGCCAGATTCCCTGACTGCTGGCGCCTCCGGCGCCCATCCTGCCGCCGCGCGCGGCGTCGCCCTCGTGACCGGCGGCGCGCGCCGCCTGGGCCGTGCCATCGCGCTGGAACTTGCCACGCGAGGCTGGGACGTGGCGATCCACTGCAACCGCTCGCGCGACGAAGCCGAGACGCTCGCCACGCAGATCCGCAGCCTGGGCCGCCGGGCTGCCGTGCTGCAGGCCGACCTGTCCGACGAAGCGGCCACCGCCAAGCTGATCCCCGCCTGCGCCGACGCGCTCGGCGTGCCGACCTGCCTGGTCAACAACGCCTCGCTGTTCCAGTACGACGTGGCGACGAGCTTCTCCTACGCCTCGCTCGACACCCACATGCGCACCAACGTGGCGGCGCCGCTGCTGCTGGCGCGTGAGATGCACAAGGCGCTTGGCGCCGACGGCAACCAGACCGCCCAGCGCGGCGTGGTGATCAATCTGCTCGACCAGAAGCTCAACAACCTGAACCCGGACTTCCTGTCGTACACGCTGTCCAAGGCCGCGCTGCAGACCGCCACGGTGCAACTGGCCCAGGCGCTGGCGCCCCGGCTGCGGGTGGTGGGCGTGGCGCCCGGCATCACGCTGGTGTCCGGCGACCAGTCCGACCCCGGCTTCGTCCGCGCGCATGGCATGACGCCACTTGGCAAGTCGTCCACGCCGGATGACATCGCCCAGGCCGTGGCCTACCTCGCCGGTGCCCAGGCCGTGACCGGCACCACGCTGTACGTCGATGGCGGCCAGCACCTGATGCCGCTGGCCCGCGACGTGATGTTCCTGACCGAGTAATCCCGATCCTCGGTCTTTTTCAAGCCTTTTCCGATTTACCGCAGCACCTGCCCGACGCCCCACCATGACCTTTGCCGCGCTTTCCCACCCCAGTCTGCAAGACTGCCGCCGCCTGTTCCTGCGCAATTACGAGGTGCAGATCAATATCGGCGTGCACGAATTCGAGAAGAAGGGCGAGCAGCGCGTGCTGGTCAATATCGACTTGTTCGTGCCGTTGGCCCAGAGCACGCCGCAGGCCGACAAGCTCGACGAAGTGGTGGACTACGACTTCATGCGCAGCACCGTGGCCGCGCGCATGGCCCAGGGCCATATCCACCTGCAGGAAACGCTGTGCGACGACGTGGCGCGTGCCATGCTGAAGCACCCCAAGGTGCGCGCCGTGCGCGTTTCCACGGAAAAGCCCGATGTCTACCCGGATTGCGATTCGGTCGGCGTCGAGGTGTTCCACGTCAAGTAGAATACGGGCCCGTCCGACAGGGCCATCCGACGGGCTCCCCCAAAGGCCCGCGCCCCGCATCAGGTATGTCTTATGAGTCACTCCGCTAACTTCTATCGCCTCGAAACCCGCCTCCAGTCGCTGACCGGCAAAGCCATCGGCGATTTCGGCATGATCGAGGACGGCGACACCGTGCTGGTCTGCATGAGTGGTGGGAAGGACTCGTACACCATGCTGTCGGTCCTGATGGCGCTCCAGAAGCGCGCGCCGATCAATTTCAAGCTGATCGCGATGAACCTGGACCAGAAGCAGCCAGGTTTCCCGGAACACATCCTGCCCGAGTACCTGAAGTCCACCGGCGTGGAATATGTGATCGTCGAGGCGGATACATATTCGATCGTCAAGGAGAAGGTGCCTGAGGGCAAGACCACCTGCTCGCTGTGCTCGCGGCTGCGCCGGGGTGTGATCTACCGCACGGCCAAGGAGCTGGGCGCCAACAAGATCGCGCTGGGCCACCATCGGGACGACATCGTCCAGACCTTCTTCCTGAACATGTTCTTCGGCGGGAAGATGAAGGCGATGCCGCCCAAGCTGTCCACCGATGACGGCCAGCACATCGTGATCCGGCCGCTGGCGTATTGTGCGGAGAAGGACATTGCGTCCTACGCGCGGGCCATGGCCTACCCGATCATCCCCTGCAACCTGTGCGGCTCGCAGGAGAACCTCCAGCGCAAGAAGGTCAGCGAGATGCTGCAGGGCTGGGAGCGCGAGAACCCGGGCCGCATCGACAATATCTTCGCGTCGCTGCGCAACGTGGTGCCGTCGCACCTGGCCGATACCGAGCTGTTCCCGTTCACCGGGCTGGCCACCGGCCTGGCCAAGGTGGACGAGGCCTCGCTGTTCGGCGAGACCACCTTCACCCAGCAGGCGCTGACCTTCACCGGCAGCGCCGAGCCGAACCGGATGGAGTTCGTCCGGTTCGACAAGCTGGCGGAGAAGGCCAATCACGCCGATCAGGCCGACAGCCCCGCCAGCCCCCTTATTTAGACGCCTGCGACGGACCGGCCTCGCGCATCAGCGAGCGGGCATCGTCGATCCATTTCTGGAAGCGGTCCACCGCGTGGGCCTTCTGCGCCGGGGTGGTCAGGTTGGCGATGGTCACGGTCAGGTCCACCCCGGCCTCGTTGGCCTGCCGGATCTGCGTGCGCTCGGCGGCCGGGCGCTGCCAATGGTCGGCGTACTTGCGCAGCATGTCTTCCACCTGCGCCTTGGGCGGATGGGTCGTCGAGACCTCCCGGGCAATCGCCAGCCATTCCTGCTGCCGCTTCACGCGCTCCGCGTAGCGGGCATCGGCGCCCTGCATGTACGGCGCCATTGCGGCGCGGATCTTCTGCTCCTGATCGTCCGAGAACTTGCCATATACCAGCTTGGCGTAGTCCATGACCTTGTCGAAACGGGCGTTTGTGCGCGCTTGCGGGTCCGATTTCAGGAATTCCTTGCGATATTTGGCGTTGCTTTCGCCGAATTTCGACTCCATGCGCTGGATCTGCGCAGGCGTCAGCGTCAGCATCAGGTCGGCCAGGTCGGGGATGGCGTTCTCGAAGGCCTGGCGGCCCAGCCGCTGGGTGTCCTCGCGCGCGTGGCGCACCATGGACGGATCCACCGGGCCGGCCACCTCGCTCTTGACCCGCGTCAGCACGGTGGCGATCTCGGGCAACTGGGCGCGGCGGTGCCAGGAGAAGAACCGGGCGATGGCCTCGCGGGTCGGCGGTTCCTGGTCGTCCGTGACATCCACGTATCGGTCGACCCACCAGTAGGCGAGCCGGTCGCCCTGCTGGTAGCCGAGTTTCATGGCGTTACAGCCACCCAGAGCCAGGACGACGGTAAATGCTGCAAATCCTGCAAAAATGCGCCGCCGCCAAATGTGAAAAACGGAAACCACCGGCGGTCGGGCGCAAGGCGCCATGCTAAAATCGCCGCGCATGTTTTCCGGCCCGGCAGATCGCCCGCCAGCCCAGTCCTGACAAGGGTTTGGAGGGATTGAGAGGATCGCGTGGCACGGGTTATCGCGCTTATTATCAGACACACTCACTTAGGGACCTCCTTGTGAATATCGTCATTCTTGCCGCAGGGATGGGAAAACGGATGAATTCCGCCCTGCCCAAGGTCCTGCACCCGGTTGCCGGGCGGCCGATGCTCGCCCATGTGCTCGACACCGCCCGCACCCTGTCGCCGTCGCGCCTCGTCGTGGTGGTCGGCCACGGTGCGGAGCACGTGCGCGAGGCGGTGGGCGCGCCGGACGTGGCGTTCGCCGAGCAGACCCAGCAACTTGGCACCGGCCACGCCGTGATGCAGGCGCTGCCGCTGCTCGATGACAGCCAGCCCACGCTGGTGCTCTACGGCGACGTGCCGCTCACCACCGGCGCCACGCTCGAGGCCCTGGTCCATGCGGCCGGCGCCGAGCGCCTGGGCGTGCTGACCGTCGAGATGCCCGATCCTACCGGATACGGCCGCATCGTACGTGACGCCGCCGGCAACATCGTGCGCATCGTGGAACAGAAGGATGCCAGCGACGAGATCCGCGCCATCCGCGAGATCAACACCGGCATCATCGTCTGCCCGACCGGTCACCTGCGCCGCTGGCTTGCCACGCTGGGCAACGACAACGCGCAAGGTGAGTACTACCTCACGGACACCATCGAGCGCGCCGCCAACGAGGGCGTGGAGATCGTCTCCGCCCAGCCGGCGGCCCTGTGGGAGACGCTGGGCGTCAACAGCAAGGTCCAGCTGGCCGAGGTGGAGCGCATTCACCAGCGCAACCTCGCCCAGCGCCTGCTCGAGGCCGGCGTGACGCTGCCGGACCCCGCGCGCATCGATGTGCGCGGCCAGCTTACGTGCGGACGCGATGTGACCATCGACGTCGGCTGCGTGTTCGAGGGCCGCGTGCATCTGGACGATGGCGTGCACATCGGCGCGCATTGCGTGATCCGGAATGCCACCATCGGCGCCGGCGCGCGCGTGCAACCGTTCTGCCACATCGAGGAAGCAAAGATCGGGCCGGCGGGCCGGATCGGGCCGTACGCGCGGCTGCGCCCCGGCACCGAGCTGGGCGAGGACGTGCACATTGGCAACTTCGTCGAGGTGAAGAACAGCCAGGTCGGGGATCACAGCAAGGCCAACCACCTGGCCTATGTGGGCGATTCCACGGTGGGCCAGCGCGTCAACATCGGGGCGGGTACCATTACCTGCAACTACGATGGCGTGAACAAGAGCCGCACCGTGATCGAGGACGATGCGTTCATCGGCTCCGACACGCAGCTGGTGGCGCCGGTGACCGTGGGCCGTGGCGCCACGATCGGCGCGGGCACCACGCTGACCAAGGACGCGCCGGCCGGCAAGCTCACGCTCTCGCGGGCCAAGCAGATGACGCTGGACGCGTGGCAGCGCCCGGTGAAGCAGCCGAAGCAGTCGAAGTAAGCGTAGTCAGTCAAAGTCAGTCAGGCCGGGCCCGGGGAGGGCCGGCCATCATTATTCAGCGGGTTGTGCCGCGCGGCGCGGCGCGACCCAAACGGGGGGTTCACAAGATGTGTGGCATCGTCGGCGCGGTTTCCACGCGCAATATCGTTCCGGTCCTGATCGAAGGCCTGCGTCGCCTGGAGTACCGCGGCTATGACTCGTGCGGCGTGGCCATCGTGCGCGACGGGATGCTCGAGCGCGCGCGCACCGTCTCGCGCGTGGCCGATCTGGACACGCAGACGCAGTCGTCCGGCCTGGCCGGCACGCTGGGCATCGCCCACACGCGCTGGGCCACGCACGGCAAGCCCGATACGGTCAACGCCCACCCGCATTTCTCGGACGAGACCATCGCGCTGGTGCACAACGGCATCATCGAGAACTACGAGCCGCTGCGCGACGAACTGCGCGCCGTGGGCTATGGCTTCGAGTCGCAGACCGACACCGAGGTGGTGGCCCACCTGATCCACCAGGCCTACACCTACCCGAGCAGCGCCACGCGCGGCAACCTGTTTGGCTCGGTGCGCGTGGTGACCAAGCGCCTGCACGGCGCCTACGCGATTGCCGTGGTGGCCAAGGACAACCCCGACGTGGTGGTGGGCGCGCGCGCCGGCTCGCCGCTGGTGGTGGCGCTGGGCGAGAACGAATCGTTCCTGGCCTCTGACGCGCTGGCCGTGGCCGGCACCGCCAACCGCATCGTCTATCTGGAAGAGGGCGATGTGGTGGAGCTGACCCGTGCCGGCGCCACCATCCGCGACGTGAACGACGTGGAAGTCGTGCGCGAGGAACGCGTGGTCGAAGCCCACGCGGCGACGGTCGAGCTGGGCCCGTACCGCCACTTCATGCAGAAGGAAATCTTCGAGCAGCCGCGCGCACTGGGCGACACGCTGGAAGGCATCGTCGCCATCACGCCTGAACTGTTCGGCGAGAAGGCGGCCTCGGTGTTTTCCGAGATCGACAGCATCCTGATCCTGGCCTGCGGCACCAGCTACTACTCGGGCTGCACGGCCAAGTACTGGCTCGAGTCCGTGGCGAAGATCCCGACCCAGGTGGAAGTGGCCAGCGAATACCGCTACCGCGACACCGTGCCGAACCCGCGCGCGCTGGTGGTGGTGATCTCCCAGTCGGGCGAGACCGCCGACACGATGGCCGCGCTGCGCCATGCCCGCGACCTCGGCCACACCCACACGCTGGCCATCTGCAACGTGGCGACCAGCGCGATGGTGCGCGAGACCGAACTGCGCTTCCTGACGCGTGCCGGCACCGAGATCGGCGTGGCCTCGACCAAGGCGTTTACGACCCAGCTCGCCGCGCTGTACATGCTGACGCTGGCGCTGGCCAAGGTACGCGGCCGGCTGACCGAGGCCGAGGAGGCCGCCGCGCTGACCAACCTGCGCCACCTGCCCGTGGCGCTGCATGGCGTGCTGGCGCTGGAACCGCAGATCATCGCCTGGTCGGAAGACTTCGCGCGCCGCGAGAACGCGCTGTTCCTGGGCCGGGGCCTGCACTACCCCATCGCCCTGGAAGGCGCGCTGAAACTCAAGGAAATCTCATATATCCACGCTGAAGCCTACCCGGCTGGCGAGCTCAAGCACGGCCCGCTGGCGCTGGTCACCGAGGCAATGCCGGTAGTGACCGTGGCGCCGAACGACGCGCTGCTGGAGAAGCTGAAGTCCAACATCCAGGAAGTGCGCGCGCGCGGCGGCCGGCTCTATGTGTTTGCCGATGCTGACACGCATATCCAGTCGTCCGATGGCATCCAGGTGATCCGCCTGCCCGAGCATTACGGCGCGCTGTCGCCGATCCTGCACACGGTGCCGCTGCAACTGCTGGCCTATCACACGGCCTGCGCACGCGGCACGGACGTGGACAAGCCGCGTAATCTGGCTAAATCGGTGACGGTGGAATAAGGCGGAAGCGGCAGGCGGTTTTACAAGCCGGATGTAAAAGGAAGCCACGGTGTGCACGCACCGTGGCTTTTTTTTCGACCGGTCGCACCCCCGGTTTGCCAGACGTGGCGCGGCCTGGCGGGGAGCCGGCACACGCCTGGCCCCCGGTGGCACGGTATCTGCGGAAGCCATGGGCTCCAATCCGCTCCATACCGCCACCGAGGGTCCCCATGACTAAAAAGACCGCACCGTCCGCCGCCCAGCCACCCGGAAAGAAGGGCGACACCACGCCTCCCAAGCCACAGGGCATCGGCAACAACAACGATGGCAGCTACGAGCGCGCCGTGGCAGACCGGCTGGCCGAGCGGCCCAGGCAGCTAGGCTCGGACTCGGTCGGCAATATCGTCTCGAACCGTGACCGCACGCTGACCACGAACCAGGGCCTCCAGATTCCGCAGGACGACGACTCGCTCAAGCTCGGCCTGCGCGGGCCCACGCTGCTCGAGGACTTCCACCTGCGCGAGAAGATCACGCACTTCGACCACGAGCGCATTCCCGAGCGCGTGGTCCACGCGCGCGGCGCGGCGGCCCATGGCTATTTCGAGCTGACCGAGTCGCTCGCCGATGTGACCACCGCCGAGCTGTTCACCCAGGTCGGCCAGAAGACACCGGTGTTCGTGCGATTTTCGACCGTGGCCGGCTCGCGCGGCTCCGCCGATCTGGCGCGCGACGTGCGCGGCTTCGCCACCAAGTTTTATACGCGGCAGGGAAACTTCGATCTGGTCGGCAACAACATCCCGGTGTTCTTTATCCAGGACGGCATCAAGTTCCCGGATTTCGTCCATTCCGTGAAGCCGGAACCGCATAACGAGATCCCGCAGGCGGCGTCGGCGCACGACACGTTCTGGGATTTCGTCTCCCTCCAGCCCGAGTCGATGCATATGGTGCTGTGGACCATGTCCGGCCGCGCCATCCCGCGCAGTTTCCGCACGATGGAAGGGTTTGGCGTGCACACCTTCCGCTTTGTCGACGCCGAGGGGCAGGGCACGCTGGTCAAGTTCCACTGGAAGCCGGTGGGCGGCGCGCATTCGCTGGTCTGGGACGAGGCGGTCAAGATCAACGGCAAGGACCCCGATTTCCATCGGCGCGACCTCTACGACTCGATCGAGGCGGGCCAGTTTCCCGAGTACGAGTTCGGCGTGCAGCTGGTGCCCGAGACCGACATGCTCAAGTTCGGCTTCGACCTCCAGGACCCGACCAAGCTCATTCCCGAGGAGCTGGCGCCGATACGGCGCGTGGGCCGGATGGTGCTGAACCGCAACCCGGACAACTTCTTCGCCGAAACGGAGCAGGTGGCGTTCCATCCCGGCCACATCCTGCCGGGCATGGATTTCACCAACGATCCGCTGCTGCAGGCGCGGCTGTTCTCGTACACCGATACCCAGCTCACGCGGCTCGGCGGGCCGAATTTTCATGAAATTCCGATCAATCGCCCGCTTTGCCCGGTGCATAACAACCAGCGCGACGGCTTTGGCCGGCAAACCGTGGTGCAGGGCAAGGAGAGCTACCAACCGAACTCGGTCAGCGGCGGCTGCCCCTTCCTGGCCGGCGATGCCGACGCCTACCGGCACTTCGCCGCCGCAGCCGAGGATGGCGCGGTGAAGGTACGCATGCGCGCGCAGACCTTCGCCGATCATTTCTCGCAGGCCAACCTCTTCTGGCGCAGCCAGTCCGACGTCGAAAAAAGGCAGATCGTCGATGCGTACGCGTTCGAACTCTCCAAGGTCTTCGACCCCGCCATCCGCGCGCGCGTGGTGGGGCAGATCCACCATATCGCCGTGGAACTGGCGGAGCGCGTGGCGCAGAAGCTCGGGATTCCCGTGGAGCCGGTCGGGCCGAACGTGCAGATCAACGATTACGGCGTGCCGGCATCGCCCGCGCTGAGCCTGGACGCGCAGCCGAAGGGCGACATCACGGGCCGCAATATCGCCGTGCTGGTCAACGATGGGGTGGACGACGCGGCCATCGCTTCGCTCCAGCAACTGGCCCAGGCGGCGCGCGCCAACCTCAAGATCATCGGCCCGCGCGCGGCCAGCGTGACCACGGCGAAGGGCGCGGCGCTGCCGGTGGACCATGCGCTGTCCTCGGTCGGCTCGGTGCTGTTCGATGCGGTGTACGTGCCCGACGTGGCCAAGCCGCCGGCCGAGCCCGATCCGGACGCGCTGCTGTTTATCAAGGAAGCCTACAAGCACTGCAAGGCGGTGGGCGCGGGCGGCTCTGGCGCCGTGATGGTGGCCGAGGCCGCGCGCTGCGCGGGGCTGCCTGGCGGCTTCGCGGGGCCGGGCGTGGTGATCGCCAAGGCCGAGGACCCGGCGCGGCATCGGGAATTCCTGGATGCCGTGGGCCAGCATCGCTGGTGGCAGCGGCCGGACGCGATGCGCATTCCAGCCTGAACGCGGGCGGCGCAAAAGCGTCTTCCAGGGCACTCGCCGGGCGACCCCACAGGCGTCCGAGAGTGCCCGCTCGGCATAGGGGTACCTGCAGCGATACCTATAGGAATACGCGTTTCGCGGTATCCTTGCCGGCATGCCGCGCGCCATAGCCCCCTCAGGGTGGCGCGCAGTGCGCCTGTCCCGGCCCGCATCATGCGCGCCCGGGCCCCACGGCGCCCCCCGCGATCACAGGAATATGAAAGACCTAGAAAGTGAGCTGATCGGCTCCGCACGGCTGCCGACCCGCTACGGCGAATTCACCGCCCATGCCTTCCAGGGCGTGGACAGCCGCACCGAACACCTGGCGCTGTCCATGGGAGACATCTCGGGCGAGAACGTCCTCGTCCGCCTGCATTCCGAATGCCTGACCGGCGACGTCTTCGGCTCGTGCCGCTGCGACTGCGGCGAGCAGCTCGACCTCGCCATGCAGAAGATTGCCGACGAGGGCCGCGGCATCCTGCTCTACCTGCGTGGCCACGAAGGCCGGGGCATTGGCCTCTCGAACAAGATCCGCGCCTACGCACTGCAGGACGGCGGGCTGGATACGGTGGACGCCAACCTCGCGCTTGGGCAGGCCATCGACGCCCGCACCTACGCGTTCGCGGCAGACATGCTGCGCCAGTGGGGCGTGAAGTCGGTCCGCCTGATGAGCAACAACCCCATCAAGATCCGGGCGCTCGAAGACGCCGGCCTGGCCGTGACCGAGCAAATGCGTCACATCGTGCCGTCCAACGCCGAAAACGAGAAATACCTCGCCACCAAGCGGTCTCGCATGGGTCACCTGCTGGACTGATGCAGCAGGTGTAGGCGTAGGCCGACAACCGCTTGGGCGGCCTCCCGACAGCCTCCGCGCTCTGACTCTCCTATCGTGGATATAAGGTCCGCACCATGCTCGGCATGGTGCGGGATGTTCCACGCGAAGTGTCGCCGTGACCTCACGGCGCGCCTCGGATGTGAGAGGAGTCCAACAATGGCTGATAACAACGTTTCGGTACTGAACGACTTGATCGAAGTCTCGCGCGACGGCGAGGAGGGCTTCCGCAAGGCGGCTGAGGACGCCAAGAATCCGGAGCTGAAGACGCTGTTCTCGAGCCGCGCCACCGAGTGCGGCGCGGCGGTACGCGAGTTGCAGAGCCAGGTGATGACCCTCGGCGGCAAGCCCGAGGACCATGGCAGCATTGCCGGCGCGCTGCATCGCGGGTGGGTGAGCCTGCGCAGCGCGGTGGCCGACCGCACGGACCTCGCCATTCTCGAGGAAACCGAGAAGGGCGAGGACGTGGCCAAGAAGAAGTATGGCGACGCGCTCCAGGAAACCGACCTGAGCTTCGACATCCGCGCACTGATCGAGCGCCAGTACCAGGGGGTGCTGCGCAACCACGACCTGATCCGCGATTTGCGTAACCGCTATCGCGCGAGCGGCGAATAACCGTTTCCACCGCTTCCGGGCCGGCACGAAGGCGCTTCCTTAGGGAGGCGCCTTTTTCATTGGGGATTATGTTCGGGCGTGCCGAAAGGTGGCTGAATCGAAATCGCAATCATCCGCAAAATCATCCGCATCGTGCCGTAAAGCCCCGTGTGGCAAGGGATTTATTATCGCGATTTGCCATATGGATGCTTGATCTTCTGGCCTCGGCCATTAACATGAAAAATCGTCCACCGTGGTGTGCAAGGCGTTTTGGGGTCGATCTCATGAAAGGCGACAAGAAAGCTATTCAGTTACTGAACGGCCAGCTGCGTCACGAGCTGACCGCGATCAACCAGTATTTCCTGCACGCGCGCATGTACCGGCACTGGGGATTGAACGCGCTGGGCAAGCATGAGTACGAGGAGTCCATCGAGGAGATGAAGCACGCGGACAAGCTGATCGAGCGCATCCTCATGCTCGACGGCCTGCCCAATCTCCAGGATCTGGACAAATTGCTACTCGGCGAAAATGCCGAGGAGATGCTCGGCTGCGACCTGAAGCTGGAGCTGGTGTCCCAGACAAGCTGCAAGGACGCCATCAAGTACTTCGAGTCGATTGGCGACTATGTGTCGCGCGATGTGGTGACCGATATCCTCTCGGATACGGAGGACCACATCGAATGGCTGGAGACGCAGCTGGAACTCGTGCGCAAGGTGGGCGTGCAGAACTACCTGCAATCCGCGATGGGCGAGCTGGGCGAGTCCGACGGCTAGCAGGCCGGCGCTCTGCAGAGTTCCAAATCTTCGGCTACACTGCGCCCCGCACACTGATTGCAAGGCGCCCGCCAGGGCGCCAGACTCCGGGGCGGGGTGGCAGAGTGGTGATGCGACGGCCTGCAAAGCCGTTTACGACGGTTCGATTCCGTATCCCCGCCTCCATTCCCCTCCTTCCGTTTTTTTCCCTTTATTGCCTTCGACGGATCTGACCAATCTGTCATCTTCCGCGGCTATCATTCCCGGCGCATACCGTGCACGACAGCGCGCCGCTGGCGCATTTCATGCTCGCTCCGGAGACAGGTGCGCCCAAGCGTTGAGTACGCCGCAACGCGGAGTTTCCTTGTGGATATAGCGCCCCGATTACGATAATGTTTTGTCGCGTGTGCACCAAGTGTCAGCACGCAAGGCAGGTTTCACCATGCAGGGCTTCCATGGCGTTTCCGTCCCGCGGCGATGAGAGAAACAGAGGCTCCCGATGATTAAAGATCTGCGAGTGCGTGCGGCGCAGCCGTGGGATATGCCAGCCATCGCGGCAGTGCTGGAGTGCTGCGGCCTGCCGGTGGACGAGTTGCCGCGCCTGGTGGGCGAGTTCCACGTGGCCCTCATGGAGTCTGAACTGGTCGGCTGCGCCTGCGCCCAACGCTTCGGCGATACGGCCATTGTTCGCTCGGTAGCCGTGCTGCGCGAATGGCGCGATCAGGGCGTGGCCAGCCATCTCGTCAACGCGGTGATGATGCGCGCCCGCGCCAACGGCACGCGCCGCGCGGTGCTCCTGACCTCGAGCTGCCCAAGCTACTTCGCCCGCTACGGGTTCTCGCTGATCCACGCCTCCAAGCTGCCCACCGAAGTCCTCGAGAGCGAGGAATTCCAGCGCCTGCGCCATACCAGCGCGCTGTGCATGTGCGCCATGCTGTCCTGATCCGGTTTCTCCCTGGATGCCCCGCCGTCGGCAAGGTTTTACAAAAGCGACAATAATCGGGGCTCCAATTCTGCAAGCCTGACCAGGGAGACCCCATGACGACCACTGTCCGTGCCATCCGCCTCCAGGAATTTGGCGCGCCCGAAGTGATGCAGCTCACGCCGGTCGAGCTGCCGGCCCTGGCGGCTGGCGAGGCGCGCGTGCGGCATACCGCCATCGGCTTCAACTTTATCGATGTGTACCAGCGCCGCGGCACCTATCCGCTGCCGGTGGGCACGGGTCTCGGTCACGAGGCGGCTGGTGTGGTGGAGGCGGTGGGCGCGGGCGTGACGGACATCGCCGTGGGAGATCGCGTGGCGTACATGAACGCCGGCCTCGGTGCCTATGCCGAGGCGCGCAACGTGCCGGCGGACAAGCTGGTCAAGCTGCCCGACAACCTCAGCGACGAGCAGGCCGCCGCCGTGATCTTCAAGGGCATGACCGCGCAGTATCTGGTGCGCCACACGCACGCCGTGAAGCCCGGTGACACGGTGCTGGTACACGCCGCCGCCGGTGGCGTGGGCCAGATCCTGGCCGGCTGGGCCCGCGCACTCGGTGCGCGCGTGATCGGCACGGCCGGCGGCGCGGCCAAGTGCGAGCGCGCCCGTGCGGCGGGTTGCGACATCGCCATCGACTACAGCCAGGGAGATTGGGTCAAGCAGGTGCGCGATGCCACCGGCGGCCAGGGCGTGACCGTGGTCTATGACGCCGTGGGCAAGGACACCTTCATGGGCTCGCTCGATTGCGCCCAGACCTTCGGGCTGGTGGTGCTGTACGGCGGCGCGTCCGGTCCGGCGCCGGCCATCGAGCCGGAGATCCTGAACAAGAAGGGCTGCCTGTTCCTGACCCGGCCCTCGGTGTTCCCGCACAACGCAGACCCGGCCCGCTTCCGCGCCAATGCGAAGGATCTGTTCGATGCCATCGCCGCCGGCCATGTGAAGGTGGAAATCGGCGCCCGCTTCCCGCTGGCCGAGGTCGCCCGCGCACACGAGGCCGCCGAGCGCCGCGAGACCACCGGCGCCATCCTGCTGCTGCCCTAATTCGACGAGTTTCGACTAGTGGGAATGATGAGGATGACGATGACGGGCGGGCCGGCGCGGTGCCCCGTCATCGCACAGGCTGATCTCCACGCTCACGTGGGCCAATTCCTCGTGGATCGATAACGCCTGCCGCACGTGCCGCGGCGTGAGCGTGGTGTCGTGCGTGACCAGGCTGGCGATGCAGGCGAACTGCTCGCGGCCCACGCGCCAGACGTGCAGGTCGGTCACGCACGTGCCGTCTTCACCCTGCTGGAAGCCGGCCAGCACCTCTCGTACTTCGTCCACCACCGGGTGGTCCATCTCGCGGTCCAGCAGCACCGTGCCGCTTTGCCGCATCAGCCCGATGGCCCAGCGGCCGACCAGCGCCGCGCCCACCAGCCCCATCACCGGATCGAGCCAGCTCCAGCCCAGCCACCAACCGCCAGCCAGCGCCACGATGGCCAGCACCGAGGTGGCCGCATCGGCCATCACGTGGAGGTAGGCCGAGCGCAGGTTGATGTCGTGATGGTGGTGACCGGCATGTCCGTGGTGGTGGTGCCCATGCTCATGATCATGGTCGTGACCGTGATCATGGCGCGCGCCACCGAGGATGAACGCGCAGCCCAGGTTCACCAGCAGGCCGATGGCGGTGACGGCCATCGCCTCCTGGTAGTGGATGGGCTGCGGGCTGAACAGCCGTTCCACCGATCCGAACACCATCAGCGCGGCCACCCCCAGCAGGAAGATGGAGCTGGCGAAGGCCGCCAGCACCTCGATTTTCCACGTGCCGAAGGTGAAGCGCCCATCCGCGGCCAGCCGGCGTGCGGCGGCATAGGCGAAGGCCGAGAGGCCAATCGCCAGGGCGTGCGAACTCATGTGCCAGCCGTCGGCCAGCAGGGCCATCGAGTTGAACCAGAGGCCGGCGGCAATCTCCACCACCATCGTGGCGAGTGTGATCCACATGACCAGGCGTGTGCTGCGCTCGGCAGCCTGGTTGCCGGCATCGAAGACGTGGGAATGGGTCCACGCGGACAGATCGTGCGTGTGCATGTCGGGGAGGGGTCGGGAGTCGGTTGGGGGGGACGCCACCCAAGCGTACCAGCCATGGCGCGCCCGGTCACTCGCCACCCTGCCGGCGGCAGGGTTGGCGTGCCGGCTACCAGCCGTGATAGGGCGCGGTCTGCTCGTACGCGCCGAGCCGTTCGGCCAGAAAGTCGACAAAGGCGCGCACGCGGGCCGAGAGTTTGTCGCGCGTGAGATACACCGCGTAGATGTCCGCCGGCGGCGAGGCCCAGTCAGCCAGCACCTGCCGCAGTCGGCCCGAGCGCAGCAGCGGCGCTACCTCCCACTCCGAACGCAGCACGATGCCATGGCCCTGGAGCGCCCAGTTCGCCGCCGCCTCGCCATCGTTGGTGGCGGCATGGCCGCGCACCTTCACGGTCTCCTGCCGGCCTGCCGACTGGAGATGCCAGGTGCCATAGGCCGATTCGCTCTCCCGGATCACAATGCAACGATGCTGTTGCAATGCACGGGGCGAGGCCGGCTCGCCGTGTCGGGCGAGGTAAGCCGGGGACGCGCATAGCAGCCGGCGGTTCGGCGCCAGCAGGCGGGCGTTGAGCCGCGCATCGGGCAGGTCGCCGAGGAGGATGCCGACGTCGTAGCCTTCCTCGGCAAGGTTCATTGCCCGGTCGGTCAGCTGCAACTGCACTTCGACATCGGGATACGCCTGCAGGAAGTCGCTGACCAGCGGTGCGATGTGGCGCCTGCCGAAACCGAGCGTCGCATTCACCCGCAGTAGCCCGCGCGGCGCCACCCGGCTGCCGCCCAGGCCCTGTTCGAGTTCCTCCAGTTCGGCCAGGATGCGCCCACCCTGGGCCAGGTAGGACTCGCCCTCGGGCGTGACCGACAGCCGCCGCGTGGTGCGGTTGAGCAGCCGCACACCCAGCCGCGCCTCCAGCGCCGCCAGCCGCTTGCTGGCCGCCGAGGGCGTGACGCCAAGCTGTTGCGCTGCGCCGGCAAGGCTGCCGCGCTTGACCAGCAGGACGAAGAAGGCGAGATCGGAGAAGGCGTCCATCGATAGCGGCAATTCGTGAATCGAACGCACGAATGAAGTTCAGTTTGCGCAATTATAGCGATGGATTCCGCGATTACACTGCCCGCGCGATGCGCATCCCACGCGCGGCGACTACCATGGCACGGCTTGCCGCATCGACGCATCAAGACCAAGGAGACAGCCGATGTTTGAAGGATTCAGGACGTACCGGATCGACAACCAGGGCGTGGCGATTCATGCCGTGGTCGGCGGGGAGGGCCCGCCGCTGCTGCTGCTGCACGGCCATCCGCAAACGCATGTGATCTGGCACAAGGTGGCCGGTGAGCTGGCGCGGCATTTCACGGTAGTGGCCACGGACCTGCGCGGCTATGGCGACAGCGACAAGCCCGCCGGGCTGCCCGACCACGCAAACTACAGCAAGCGCACCATGGCGGCCGACCAGATGGCGGTGATGCGGGCACTCGGCTTCGAGCGGTTCCGCGTGCTGTCACATGATCGCGGCGCGCGCGTGGCGCACCGGCTGGCGCTCGACCATCCGCAGGCGGTGGAAAAACTCGTCACGCTGGACATCGCCCCGACGCTGGCGATGTATGCCCAGACCTCGGAAGCCTTCGCGCGCGCCTACTGGCACTGGTTCTTCCTGATCCGGCCCGCGCCGTTCCCCGAAACGCTGATCGAGGCCGACCCCGATCTCTACCTGCGCCAGACCATGGGCACGCGCAGCGCCGGCCTCGCGCCGTTCACCGAGGCCGCACTGGCCGAATACCTGCGCTGCCTGAAGCTGCCCGGCGCCGCCCACGGCCTGTGCGAGGACTACCGCGCCAGCGCCGGCATCGACCTGGAGCACGATCGTGCCGACGCCGCGGCCGGACGCCCGGTGGAGTGCGAGATGCTGGCCCTGTGGGGCGCCGACGGCGCGGTCGGCAAGTGCTTCCAGCCGCTGGAAGAGTGGCGCAAGGTGGCGCGCCGGGTGAGGGGGCATGCCCTGCCGAGCGGGCACTACATTGCGGAGGAAGTGCCGGAGCAGTTACTTGCGGAAGTGCTGCCGTTCTTGCGCGGCTGAGGGGGGCTGGTTGGCGAGCGGATTGCATGCGGCCAGGGAACAGTGTGTTGCACGATCCGCCGCGTTTGGCTCAGTGCACGGTTCGCCGCTCACTGGCATTATGGCGAACTGAGGACTTTTGGCATGGTCTGACTGCGCAGTGTCTGACCCGGCAGGTTCGGGGCAAACTTACATTCACTGATGGATGTATAATCCGCGCACATTTTCATTCCAAGACCCCCTCAGAAGTCCATTTCCACAATGACGTACCGATTTATTGCAGGTTGCCTCGCCGTCTGGCTCGGAATTTGCGTTGCCGCGAGCTGGCTGGTCGAGCGACTCTGGGCCTGATCGCCCGCGTTCCTCCTCGGGAAGCGGGCAGGGCCTGTCAATCGCGCCGAGTTGTGTTGTCGAGCCATCTCTCTTCGTTGTCTTCCTCGGGAAGACAGAACAACAAGAACGCCGCATGCATCCCGCCCTCTCTGCTCGCACCCTGTTTATCACCCGGACTCTTGCCGTTGCCGCGCTGGCCGCGGGCGCCACGTCGCCCGCCAGCGCCGAGGAACTGGTCGGCTGGAGCCATCCCGCCGTGCACGTGGCCTATGGCCGTGATCCCGGCCATAACATCAACAAGTACGAACTCGGGCTGAACTACAACACCCCGCTCCAATACGGCAATCCGCAGGGCTGGCTGTTCCGCCTGCAGGCCGAATTCAACGTCGCCGGATGGGATGCACGTAGCGGCACCAACCAGCAGAACCTGTTCGAGTTTGGCGTGTCGCCGATCCTGCGCGTGGAAAAGCGCGGCGGCTATTTCGTGCCGTTTGCCGAGGCGTCGGTGGGTCTGCGCGTGCAATCCCACACCGGCACGTCCGACGAACACCGTTCGGGCACTGCGTTCCAGTTCTCCGACATGGTCGGTATCGGCGTGGGCTTCGGCAAGAATGCCAACACGGAAGCGGGCTTCCGCTTCCAGCACATCTCCAACGCCAGCATCAAGGGGCCGAATCCGGGCAGTAATTTCTACACCGGATACGTGCGCTATCGCTTCTGAGGCTTCCCGGCCTTCCGCCTAGGCCGCGCGCGCCAGCGGCAGCCGGCCGGCGCGGCAGGCCTCGAAGAACGCCCACAGCTCCGGCGCGTCGCTCGTTGCCACGTTGAAGCGGATCCACGGGGAATCAGTCTCGTCGGGCTCGAAGTACGAGCCCGGTGCCAGCCAGATGCCGTGGTCCAGTGCCAGCGTGGCGAGGCGGCTTGCAGGCGGCGCGTCGTCGCCGCGCAGCCGCGCCCAGGCGAACATCCCCCCTTCGGGCCGCAGCAGCACCTCCAGCCCGTGCGCCTCCATCTTCTCCGTGACGCGATCCTGTTGTGCGCGTAGCCGTTCGGCCAGTGCCGCCACGTGGCGGCCGTAGTGGCCGCTGGTCAGCACGGAATACACCAGTCGCTCCGTGACCTCGGACGAGGTCAGTCCCACCGCCATCTTGGTCCGCGCGAAGGCCTTCGCCAGGTCCGGGCTCGCCGCGAGGTAGCCCACGCGTAGCGACGGCGTGATGGTCTTCGAGAATCCATTCACGTAGACCACCTGCGAGAGGCCGTCCATCGCCGCCAGCATCGGCGACCCGGCCGGTGCCAGCTCGCGGTAGATGTCGTCCTCCACCACCAGCAGCCGATGCTGCTCGGCCAGTTGCAGCACGCGGAAGGCGTTCATGCTGGTCAGGCTGGCGCCGGTGGGGTTCTGCAACACCGTGTTGACGAACAGTGCGCGTGGGGTGTGCTGGCGGATGGCGTCTTCGAGCGCGTCGGTATCGAGACCGGCCGCGGTGCGCGGCACGCCCACCACGCGCAGCCCGGCCAGCCGCAGGATCTGCAACAGATTGCAATAGCAGGGCGCTTCCACGAGGACCGTCTCGCCGGGGCGCAGCAGCGTGCGCACCACGAGGTCCAGCGCCTGCGTGGCCCCCTGGGTCAGTACCACCTGCTGCGCCTGCACCGGCATGCCGTACTGGCTCATATGCGTGGCGATGTGTTCGCGCAGCGGCGCGAAGCCATACGGATGGCCGTAGCCCGAGACCTGCGCCGCCGGCACACGCGCGGCGCTGCGCATGGCCTGGTGCAGCCCTTCCTCGTTGAGCCAGTCGCCCGGCAGCCAGCCCGCGCCGGCCTTGATCGGCACGGAATGGTCGGCGAATACATCGGAAAGCAGCCACGCGGCGTTGAGCCCCGGCGCCTCCCAGTGGGGTGCGCGGGCATGGCCGGCCGGCGCGTGGCGGTGCGCCACCGTGTAGCCGGAGCCGGGGCGCGCCGCGAGGTAGCCCAGCGCGGTCAACCGGCCGTAGGCTTCCGCCACCGTGAATGTGCTGACGTTGTGCTGCTGCGCAAAGCGGCGTACCGACGGCAGGGGCGTGCCGGCGCGCAGCGCGCGGCGATCCACCAGCGCGGCAATGCCGGCCACGATTTGTTCGGTCAGGGTGTCGCCGCCACGGCGGCTGCGGACAAGGTTCAGGTTGAGCATGAGGCACTCGGCAGGGCGCGAAACCTGTACAGTGTACTGGCAAGTACGCCGCCTGACCGGGCGTCTGCTCGATTGGTGCAGCGCAGCGGCGATACGCCATTTTTGCCGGCGATCCAGGCGCCGGCGCGCGTGCGCGGCGCAATCCGCTATCTGTACAGTCGAGGCTGACTACACTGTACGGTAAGGCAGCGATCTCCCGACCGTATATTCGTGCGGCCCGACCGCGCCGGTAGAGTTGCCGGAATCCGTGCCGGGGCGCTTTGCCCCGCGCCCCCCACACCCCGATTCTGAGGAGAAAGTATGGACGCCGCCAAGACCGTGATCCCCGATATGGATGCCCTGTGGATGCCGTTCACCGCCAATCGCCAGTACAAGGCCGCCCCGCGCCTGCTGGCCTCGGCCAGCGGCATGTACTACACCACCCACGACGGCCGCCAGGTCCTGGACGGCTGTGCCGGCCTCTGGTGCGTGGCTGCCGGCCATGGCCGCCAGGAAATCGTCGATGCCATCGCGCGGCAGGCCGCCACGCTGGACTACGCGCCACCGTTCCAGATGGGCCATCCGCTCTCGTTCGAGGCGGCCACCAAGCTGGCCGCGATCATGCCGAAGCCGCTGGATCGCATTTTCTTCACGAACTCGGGTTCGGAGTCGGTCGATACCGCGCTGAAGATCGCCCTGGCCTACCACCGCGCGCGCGGCGAGGGCCAGCGCACGCGCATCATTGGCCGCGAGCGCGGCTATCACGGGGTAGGCTTCGGCGGCATGGCCGTGGGCGGCATTGGCCCGAACCGCAAGACCTGGTCGGCCAACCTGATGCCGGGCACGGACCACCTGCCGGCCACGCTGAACATCGCCGAGGCCGCTTACTCGAAGGGCCAGCCGCAGTGGGGCGCCCATCTGGCCGATGAACTGGAACGCATCATCGCGCTGCACGATGCCTCGAACGTGGCCGCCGTGATCGTCGAGCCGCTGGCTGGCTCGGCGGGCGTGCTGGTGCCGCCGGTCGGCTATCTGGAGAAGCTGCGCGAGATCACCAGCAAGCATGGCATTTTGCTGATTTTCGATGAGGTCATCACGGCGTTCGGCCGCCTGGGCGCCGCCACCGCCGCCGAGCGCTTCAACGTGACGCCGGACCTGATCACCATGGCCAAGGCCATCAACAACGCGGCCGTGCCGATGGGCGCCGTGGCCGTGCGCCGCGAGGTGCACGACACCGTGATCAACGCCGGGGCGCCGAACGGCATCGAACTGCTGCACGGCTATACGTACTCGGGCCACCCGCTGGCGTGCGCGGCAGCCATCGCCACGCTGGACCTGTACCAGCGCGACAACCTGTTCGGCCGTGCCGCCGAACTGGCGCCGAAGTTCGAGTCGGCCGTGCATGGCCTGCGCGGCGCGCCGCATGTGAAGGACATCCGCAACCTGGGGCTGGTGGCTGGCGTGGAGCTGGAGCCGCGCCCCGGCCAGCCGGGCGCGCGCGCCTACGAAGCCTTCCTGAAGTGCCTCGAGCGCGGCGTGCTGGTACGCTACACCGGCGACATCCTGGCGTTCTCGCCGCCGCTGATCATTTCCGAGGCGGAGATCGACCAGTTGTTCGATACCGTCAGGCAAGCGCTGAACGACGTGCAGTAAGCCAAGACAGACTGAGAGGAAGACGCAGTGAACATCGCTGAAAACCGGCAGATCGCCGAAATCCATCACTACATCGGCGGCAGCGTCCGCCGCGCCGCCGCCGAGGGTGCCGGCCGCTTCGCCGACGTATTCAACCCCGCCACCGGCGAGGTGGCCGCGCGCGTGGCGCTGGGCAGCGCCGACGACGTCGGTGCCGCCGTGGCCGCCGCCAAGGCCGCGTTTCCGGCGTGGTCCGAACTGGCCCCGCTGCGCCGCGCGCGCATCCTGTTCAAGTTCAAGGAACTGCTGGACAAGCACCATGACGACCTGGCCGCGCTGATCACGCGCGAGCACGGCAAGGTGTTCTCGGATGCCAAGGGCGAGGTCACGCGCGGCATTGAGGTGGTGGAGTTCGCCTGCGGCATCCCCAACCTGCTCAAGACCGACTTCACCGACAACATCGGCGGCGGCATCGACAACTGGAACCTGCGCCAGCCGCTGGGCGTGGTGGCCGGCATCACGCCGTTCAACTTCCCGGTGATGGTGCCGATGTGGATGTTCCCGGTGGCGCTGGCCTGCGGCAACACCTTCGTGCTGAAGCCGTCCGAACGCGACCCCTCGCCGAGCCTGCTGATCGCCGACCTGCTCAAGCAGGCCGGCCTGCCCGATGGCGTGTTCAACGTGGTGCAGGGCGACAAGACCGCCGTGGACGCGCTGCTGGCCCACCCGGACGTGCAGGCGCTGTCGTTCGTCGGCTCCACGCCGATCGCCGAGTACATCTACACGGAAGGCACCAGGCACGGCAAGCGCGTGCAGGCGCTGGGCGGCGCCAAGAACCACCTCGTGGTGATGCCGGACGCGGACCTGGACCAGGCCGTGGACGCGCTGATCGGTGCCGCCTACGGCTCCGCCGGCGAGCGCTGCATGGCGATCTCGGTTGCCGTGGCCGTGGGCGACGTGGCCGACAAGCTCGTGCCGCGCCTGGCCGAACGCGCCCGCGCGCTGAAGATCCGCAACGGCATGGACGCCGACGCCGAAATGGGCCCGCTGGTCACCGGCGTGCACAAGGCGAAGGTCGAGGGCTACATCGCCAAGGGCGAGGCCGAAGGCGCCACGCTCGTCACGGACGGGCGCGGCCACAAGGTGGACGGCCACGACGGCGGCTTCTTCGTTGGCGGCACGCTGTTCGACCACGTGAAGCCGGACATGACGATCTACAAGGAAGAGATCTTCGGCCCGGTGCTGTCCGTAGTGCGCGTGCACGACTTCGCCGAGGCGGTGGACCTGATCAACGGCCACGAATTCGGCAACGGAGTGTCGTGCTACACCAGCGACGGCGGCATCGCCCGCGCCTTCTCGCGCCAGATCCAGGTGGGCATGGTGGGCATCAACGTGCCGATTCCGGTCCCCATGGCCTGGCATTCTTTCGGCGGCTGGAAGCGCTCCCTGTTCGGCGACCACCACGCCTACGGCGAGGAAGGCGTGCGCTTCTACACGCGCTACAAGAGCATCATGCAGCGCTGGCCGGACAGTATCGGCAAGGGAGCCGAATTCACGATGCCGGTGGCGAAGTGATGGGGTAGGGAAAGGTCGTAGAAGTGCGAAACGGCAGGGTTTGGACCCTGCCGTTTTTTTTGGAATTCAGTAGTGCTTACTTCTGTAGCGATTGCTTCAGTTCGTCCAGGAATGAAGTAGCTGTGTAACCCCACAAGGCAGGATCGAAGCAGCCACGACACGCGTCTTCGATGGCGACCTCCAGATCTCCTGGATGGTCCTTCTTGATGCGGTCGATTTCCCCGATCAGATTTATTCGCATCCCGGCATCTGATTCTCGCAGATACGCGCCGACTATCTCTTCCATGGAATCTCCATATATATCGAAGTCCTCATTGAGATAGACGATGAGGAAGTGGGACAATTCAGGATATGTTACGTCTGTCATGGAATTAAGGCCGCGTAAAAGACGTCAGGATGTAGTAGGGCATGCCATTATGTTCTTCATGCGCAAGCACCACGGTGATGCTGCGCGCCTCCTGTATTTTTCCGGTGTTTCTTGGCAGGACCTTGCCAATCGGTTTGCCAAGGCTCATTTCCAGCCTCAACTTCAGGCGGCCGGAGGAAAGCCAAGCTTTTACTTGGCTGTCTCCCCTGCGTAGTGTTTCGGAGATTGCCCATTCGGCTGTACGGAGATCGGAGAATGTCGATGCGATCGGCAGTCGATTTTCCCGCACCAGTCGCGCCCGCAATTGTGCTTCCGTTTGGCCAACGTGTTTCTGAATGGTATGCCCGCCCCGTCCTCCGACCACATTCGCTTCATGAGGTATCAAACTGAAGCGCCCCAGCGTAATACTCGCCACCCGGGCCGCCTTCAACATCCCGGCGAGTCCGAATCCCACGCCGATGTCCAGCGACAGCCCGATGTTGTTCGCCATGTCGGGCGGCGCCCGCATCGTCTCGGCCAGTTTGGCCGCGCCCTGCTGGGTCAGGGTTGCGGTATCCCGCCCGGTCCATGCCTGCCGCATGCCGCGCCTGGTGGTGTCGGCGCCATGGAGGCCGAAGGCGATGCAACCTGCCTTGGTGACCCCGGTCGGCTCCGGTGCGATGCATAGCACCCCGGCACCGACCATCTCCAGCACGCCGCCGACGATGTCCAGGCCGCCCCACAGGCGGTTGCTCATCGTTTCAGCGGGGCTGATCGAGCGATGCGCAAGCACCGCAGCCAACTGCGGCGCGCTCAGGACTACGCGCACGCCTTCCATCTCGTCCAACTGAGCCATTGCAACCTACCTCCTGTCAGAAAAGGAGGATCGACGCTATCTGTTCAACGGCCAGACACATTTGAGATATCTCAAACCGCGCGGGTTCGTAACGAAAATGTTGCAGTGGCCTGAGGCTGGCTTGGTTCTACACGCGCTGCATGATGCCGGTGGCGAAGTGATGGTGAGAAGTGCGGAATGGCGGGTGTGTGGACTCCGCAGTTTCTTATTGAGGCAGCCTAGATGGCTCAACCAGAAAAGGACAGAAGCGCGTCAATTCCTCGCAGAAACTCGCCTAGGAAGGACTGATCCAGCCCACATTGCCCGGTAATCCATGCGCCGTCGGGTGGTACCGGCTGAAAGCGCCAGGCGCCAATGATCTGCCCTTGATCAAGCGTTCGCAATTTCAGCGAGAAGCCAGTTTCCACACCTGACAATTCGGCTTCTTGTCCGGCTTGGAACCGGGTTTGCAGGGACGCCAGCTGCTGTTGAAACTGCCGCAATTCGCCGGGCATGACGCTCCATTCCCCCTCCGCGCGAATCCCGGGTACGGTCAAATCGATCCGTACGTCGATCCATTCGAGATAGGGTCCTCCCGGTTCCTCACGCCGCGCGGAAACCGGCGTGAGTTGAAGCCGGAAGTCGTCTGTGTCAATGGTCAGCATGGGTCAGTAGTACATAAAGTGAAGAATCGTCCGGTCGGACTCTCGAACGACGACTTCCCTGATCAGAAAAAGAGGGAATTGAGACTACAGGCGCGGTCGCTCCCGCCGGTTGAGACGGCTCAATAAGCGATTGTCTGTAACGAAACTGTTGAAATCGTTATCAAAACGAGTCAATACGCGTGAGAGACCCATCCGATATTCCCCTTCCCCAAACCGCCCCCCAGGCACAACAATGATCTGATCACCCCACTCGGAGCCCACACCATGAGCCTGTTTCGCACCAAGAACATCGATGCCATGCTCGAGGTCAGCGCGCACGACGGGCTGCGCAAGGTGCTCGGGCCTGTGGATCTGGTGATGATGGGGATTGGTGCCATCATCGGCACCGGGATCTTCGTGCTGACTGGCACGGGGGCGCTGACGGCGGGGCCGGCGTTGACGGTGTCGTTCGTGATCGCGGCGCTGGCGTGCGGGTTTGCGGCGCTTTGCTATGCCGAGTTTGCGTCGGCCATTCCGGTGTCAGGGTCGATCTATACCTATAGCTACGCCACGCTGGGGGAGATCGTGGCGTGGATGATCGGCTGGGATCTGCTGCTCGAATATGGGCTGGCCACGTCGGCGGTGTCGGTGGGGTGGTCGGGGTACTTCCAGTCGCTGGTGGCCGGATTCGGCATTCGGCTACCTGTGGCGCTCACGGCGGCGCCTGGGGCCGTGCCCGGCGTGGAGACCGTGCTGAACCTGCCGGCGGTGCTGATCATGCTGGCGATTACCTGGGTGGTGTCTTACGGCGTGCGCGAGTCGGCGCGGCTCAACAACGTGATGGTGGCGATCAAGGTCAGCGTGGTGCTGCTGTTCATCGTCGTCGGCGTCTGGCATGTGCGGCCGGCGAACTGGGAGCCGTTCGCGCCGTTCGGCCTGACCGGGGTCTTCAACGCCGCCGCGCTGGTTTTCTTCGCGTTCATTGGCTTCGATGCGGTGACGTCGGCGGCGGAGGAGGTGCGCAACCCGCGCCGGGATCTGCCGATCGGCATCATCGGCTCGCTGGCGGTCTGCACCATTCTCTATGTGGTGGTGGCCGCCATCATGACCGGCATCGTGCCGTACGCGAAGTTTGCGGGGGTCGATCACCCGGTGTCGCTGGCGCTCCAGTACGCCGGCCAGAACTGGGTGGCCGGGTTTGTCGACCTGGGCGCCATCCTCGGCATGACCACGGTGATCCTCGTCATGACCTACGGGCAGACGCGGATCATCTTTGCGATGTCGCGCGACGGGCTGCTGCCCGAGGCGCTCTCGACCGTCCATCCCGTGCACGCCACACCGTTCGTCGCCACCTGGACCGTGGGGCTGATCTTCGCCACCATCGCCGGCTTCGTGCCGCTGAACGTGCTGGCCGAGCTGATCAACATCGGCACGCTGGCCGCCTTCACACTGATCTCGATTGCCATCCTGGTGCTGCGCCGCACCCGGCCGGACCTGCCGCGCGGCTTCCACTGCCCTGGCGTGCCCGTGGTGCCGCTGCTGGCGGTGGCGTTCTGCCTGTTCCTGATGGCGCACCTGCAATGGCTGACGTGGGTCGCCTTCCTGTGCTGGCTCGCGCTCGGGCTGGTGGTCTATTTCGCCTACTCGCGCCGCAACGCCGTGCTGCACAACCACGGCGGCGACGCGGAGGGCTAGCGGCCGGAGGTTACGCGTTCCGCGACCCCGCATCGGCCAGGAAGGCGCGCGAGCGTGCCTCGCCGGCATAGGCCGAGTTGATGCGCACCCAGGGCGTGGTCTCGCCGGCCGGGCGGAAGAAGTGCCCCGGGGCGAGCGCGATGCCGTACTGCTCGCCCAGCGTGACGAGATCGCGCGAGTCGGCCATGCCGCGCGGCCGGGCCCACAGGAAGTTGCCGCCCGCCGGCTCGCAGAACACCTCCCAGTTGCTCTCGCCGAGGATCTTCACCGCATCGGCGGTCACCTCGCGGGTGCGCACGCGCAGCCGTTCCACATACTTGCGATAGGCGCCGCGCTCGAGCATGGTCGCCGTCACGGCTTCGGCGAAATGCGAGCCGGCCACGCTGGTCAGCACCTTCACGTCGATCAGGTCCTTGACCAGCGCCTTGTCCGCCACGAGGTAGCCCACGCGCAGCGCCGCCGACACGGTTTTTGAGAACCCGCCTATATAGATAACGTGCTCGAGCTGGTCGAGCGTCGCCAGCCGGTCCGTGAACGTGAGCTGGAAGTCCGAGAAGATGTCGTCCTCGACGAAGCGGAAGTTGTGCTTGCGCGCCAGTTCGAGCAGGCGGAACGCCACCGGCGGCGTCAGCGTGGAGCCGGTGGGGTTCTGGAGGATGCTGTTGGTGAAGAACAGCTTGGGCTTGTGGTCGCGCAGCAGGCGCTCGCAGGCTTCCGGGTCGGGCCCGTTCGGGGTGTGCGGCACGCCCACCAGCTGCACGCCGTGCAGCCGCAGCAGGCCGAACAGGTTGTAGTAGCCGGGATCCTCCACGAACACGGTGTCGCCGGGCTTGAGCAGGTGCCGCACGACGAGGTCGAGCGCCTGGCTGGCGCCCGTGGTGATCAGCACCTGGGACAGCTCGGCCTGCACGCCCACCTGCCGCACGCGCGTGAGCACCTGCTTGCGCAGTTCGGGGTGGCCGAGCGGCGTGGCGTAGTGGATCACGCTGTCGATGTCATGCCGGGTGATATGGCGGATGGCCTGCGTCAGCCCCTCCACGTCGCGCCATTCCTCGGGCACGAAGCCGCCGGCCAGCTTCAGCGCGCCGCTGGGATGGTGGAACTGGTCGATGATATGGACCGACAGGTCTTCGGCCAGGCTCGGATCGGACCAGCCCCGGCCGCTGCGGCCGGCCAGCGTGCTGTCCGCCACGTAGAAGCCCGAGCCCTGGCGGGAATCGAGCAGGCCCTGGGAGACCAGTCGGTCATAGGCCTCGATGACCGGGAAGCGGCTGATGTTGTGCTCGGCGGCCAGCTGGCGGATCGACGGCAGGCGGGCGCCCGGCAGTGCTTCCCGCGAGCTGATCCAGGCCTTGACGGCGAGCACGATCTGCTCGGTCAGCGGTACACCGGTGGAGGGGTCGAGGACGAGCTTCATGGCGGGGGCGGTGGGGCGGTGGGGGCGAGGGGCAGCGGCGAACTGTCAGCAAAAACTACTGAACAGTTCATCGAAAACTGTTCGGAACTGTGCATGGGATTGTAATCCTCGCCATGAATAATGGAAGCGTGGCGGAGGCGTCCGCGTAGACCATCGACGCCGCTCCGCCGGGCAGAACGAGGAGACCCCCATGCGTGAACTCAGGACCTTTGAACTCGATGAACCGGGCAAGCCCGTGGGCTGGCGCGTCCGGCATGGCCAGAGCGTCGCCGTGCTCGAAGGCCGGCTGTGGCTGACCATCGAAGGGCAGGCCGCCGATATCTGGCTGCGGCCGGGTGACGTCCTCGCGCTGCCCGAGGGCGCGCAGGTCTGGCTGTCGGGCGAGTCGCCGCTGGCCCGCTTCCAGCTGGCCGAGACCCCCGCGCCGCTCTCGCTCCAGCGCGCCGCCGCCATCGCCCGGCAACTGCTGCGCCGCTGGCGCGCCCGCAAGACGGACGCGTTTGGCGACTGCCCGCAGATCAGCGCCTGACCCCGCGCCGCGCGGCGGGCAAGTGCCTGCCGCGCTCCATCCGGGCCAACCCCGCTGGTCCAATCCCTCCCGCCATGCGAGGATGCCGCCATGACCCTTGGCGCGCAGCCTTCCCGCCCGCCTTGCCTTACGTTAACGTAAACGTCATATAATCGTCCGGCCCCGTCAGTGCGGTCGTCAGAACCGCCGGCGCGTGGCACGCCAGCCACATATCCGAGCGGTGGAGACAATGACTGATCTTTCCGATGTGAGCAGGACCGCGGCGCCCAAGCCGCGCGCAGCCACGGGCCAGGGCCCGGCCACGCCGACCAACAAGGTGCGTTTTGTGACCGCCGCCTCGTTGTTCGACGGCCACGACGCCTCGATCAACATCATGCGGCGCATCCTCCAGTCTCACGGCTGCGAGGTGATCCACCTGGGCCACAACCGCTCCGTGCACGAGGTGGTGACCGCCGCGCTGCAGGAAGACGCCCAGGGCATCGCCATTTCCAGCTATCAGGGCGGGCACGTCGAATACTTCAAGTACATGATCGATCTGCTGCGTGAGCACGGCGGCGAGCACATCCAGGTGTTCGGCGGCGGCGGCGGCGTGATCGTGCCGGACGAGATCCGCGAGCTGCAGGCCTACGGCGTGGCGCGCATCTATAGCCCCGAGGACGGCCAGCGCATGGGGCTGGCCGGGATGATCGCGGACATGGTGCAGCGCTGCGACATCGACCTGACCCGCTACGCGCCCACCTCGCTCGATGCCGTGGCCGGCGGCGACCGCCGCGCGCTGGCCCAGCTGATGACCGCGCTCGAGAACGGGCGTGCCGACCCGGCGCTGGTCGCGGCGCTCCATGCCCGGGCGAAGTCCGCCACCACGCCGGTGCTCGGCATTACCGGCACGGGCGGCGCCGGCAAGTCGTCGCTGACGGACGAGCTGATCCGCCGCTTCCGGCTGGACCAGCAGGACGCGCTGTCGATTGCCGTGATCTCGATCGATCCGTCGCGGCGCAAGTCCGGCGGCGCGCTGCTGGGCGACCGCATCCGCATGAACGCGATCAACCATCCGAACGTCTTCATGCGCTCGCTGGCCACGCGCGAGGCCGGATCGGAGATTTCCCAGGCGCTGCCGGACGTGATTGCCGCCTGCAAGGCCGCCTGCTTCGATCTGGTGATCGTGGAGACATCCGGGATCGGGCAGGGCGATGCGGCCATCGTGCCGCACGTGGACCTCTCGCTGTACGTGATGACGCCCGAGTTCGGCGCGGCGAGCCAGCTCGAGAAGATCGACATGCTCGACTTCGCCGACTTCGTCGCCATCAACAAGTTCGACCGCAAGGGCGCGCAGGACGCCTGGCGCGACGTGGCCAAGCAGGTGCAGCGCAACCGCGAGCAATGGCACAGCAAGCCTGACGAGATGCCGGTTTATGGCACGCAGGCGTCGCGCTTCAATGACGATGGCGTGACGATGCTCTACCAGGGGCTGGCCGCCGCCCTCGCCGGGCGCGGCCTGGCGCTGAAGCCCGGCGTGCTGCCGGCCACCAGCGGCCGGATTTCCACTGGCCAGAACGTGATCGTGCCGCCGGCGCGCAGTCGCTATCTGGCCGAGCTGGCCGATACCGTGCGCGCCTACCATCGCCGCGTGGCCGAACAGAGCCGCCTTGCGCGCGAGCGCCAGCAGCTGCGCGCCGCCGGGGCGATGGTCAGGCAGGCCGACGCCGGCGGCGACACCGCCACGCTGGACACGCTGGCCGCTGACCGTGACGCAGCCCTCGGCGCCGTGGAGCGCAAGCTGCTGGCGATGTGGCCGCAGATGCAGCAGGCGTACAGCGGCGACGAATACGTGGTGAAGATCCGCGACAAGGAGATCCGCACGGGGCTGGTCACCACCACGCTTTCCGGCACCAAGATCCGCAAGGTGGTGTTGCCGCGCTTCGAGGACGACGGCGAGATCCTCAAATGGCTGATGCGCGAGAACGTGCCGGGCAGCTTCCCGTACACGGCCGGCGTGTTCGCCTTCAAGCGCGAGGGCGAAGACCCCACCCGCATGTTCGCGGGCGAGGGTGATGCTTTCCGCACAAATCGTCGCTTCAAGCTGGTGTCGGAGGGGATGGACGCCAAGCGGCTCTCCACCGCGTTCGACTCGGTCACGCTCTACGGCGAAGACCCGCACCTGCGCCCGGACATCTACGGCAAGGTCGGCAACTCGGGCGTCAGCATCGCCACGCTCGACGACATGAAGGTGCTCTACGACGGCTTCGACCTGACCAGCCCGAGCACGTCCGTGTCGATGACCATCAACGGCCCCGCGCCGACCATCCTGGCGATGTTCATGAACACCGCCATCGACCAGAAACTGGACAAATTCCGCAGCGACAACGGCCGCGAGCCGACCGCCGACGAGGAATCGAAGATCCGCGCCTGGGTGCTCCAGAACGTGCGCGGCACGGTGCAGGCGGACATCCTCAAGGAGGATCAGGGCCAGAACACGTGCATCTTCTCCACCGAGTTCTCGCTGAAGGTGATGGGGGACATCCAGGAGTACTTCGTCCACCATCAGGTGCGTAATTTCTACTCGGTGTCGATCTCGGGCTATCACATCGCCGAGGCCGGCGCGAACCCGATCTCCCAACTGGCGTTCACGCTCTCGAACGGCTTCACCTACGTGGAGGCCTACCTCGCGCGCGGCATGCATATCGACGACTTCGCGCCGAACCTGTCGTTCTTCTTCTCGAACGGCATGGACCCCGAGTACAGCGTGCTGGGCCGCGTGGCGCGCCGCATCTGGGCCGTGACGATGCGCGACAAGTACGGCGCCAACGACCGCAGCCAGAAGCTCAAGTACCACATCCAGACCTCGGGGCGCTCGCTGCACGCGCAGGAAATCGACTTCAACGACATCCGCACCACGCTGCAGGCGCTGATCGCCATCTACGACAACTGCAACTCGCTGCATACCAACGCCTATGACGAGGCGATCACCACGCCGACCGGCGAGTCAGTGCGCCGCGCGCTGGCGATCCAGCTCATCATCAACCGCGAATGGGGCGTGGCGAAGTGCGAGAACCCGAATCAGGGCAGCTTCCTGATCGAGGAGTTGACCGACCTCGTGGAAGAGGCCGTGCTGCAGGAGTTCGAGCGCATCGCCGAGCGCGGCGGCGTGCTCGGGGCGATGGAAACCGGCTACCAGCGCGGCAAGATCCAGGAGGAGTCGATGTACTACGAGCAGCTGAAGCACGACGGCACGCTGCCGATCATCGGCGTGAATACGTTCCGCAATCCGGAAGGCGACCCGACGCCGCAGAAGCTGGAACTGGCGCGTTCGAGCGAGGAAGAGAAGCAGAGCCAGCTGAACCGCCTGGCGGAATTCCAGCAGGGCCACACGGCGGACGCCCCGGCGATGCTGGAGCGGCTGCGCCAGGCCGTGATCGCCAACCAGAACGTGTTCGCAGTGCTGATGGACGCCGTGCGCGTGTGCTCGTTAGGGCAGATCACGCACACGCTGTTCGAGGTCGGCGGGCAGTATCGGCGCAACATGTAGGAGTGGATGCAGGCAGCCGACGCAACGCTAGAAGAAGGTGCGGTAGCGGAAGTAGCCGTTTGTCCGCGCCGTGGACTCCATCTTTCCGGTGGGTCGGAACGCGCACCGCGAGTCGTGGATGTAGTCGTCCATGAGCTTGTGCACGCTTGGTGGCAGGGCGCCCGGCGCTTCCAGTGCTGCCAGCAGGCGAGCCGTGGCGGCATCCACGCGCGGCGCGTTGGCGATGCTCGGGCCTACGCGGCCTCCTGCGGGAATTGGCGGACGCATCGCCACGCGCAAGCTTCGGTGGTGGGTGGCAAAGTCCTCGGCGCCTTCACGCAGGTCGATCTGGTCGGGGTCCTTTCTCGCCCGCTGGTAGAAGCGGCGTCGCTCCAGCGCCTGGCCCGGCAAGTGCAGGCCGCTGCGCCATTGCAGGTACTGATGGGTATGCGCCTCGAGGAAGGCTTGCGTTGCCGGCTTGCCGGTGGCACTTGGCGCGATGCCACAGGTCGCATAGAAGTCATTGACGGTGGCGATCAGGTCCGGGGAGCAATGGAAGGCCCGGGCGAGGCCGGGGTCCTCCTGGATTTCATCGGATGACAACAGCGGCACACCGCCGACGAGCGCCGCGTGGTGCATGTCGATCAGCGGTATCTGCGATAACTGCGGTGACAATCCCCAATCCGGCATGGCCTTGCCTTGATCACCGGGCCGGTAGCCGCCCCCCACGTCTGAATGCATACCGGGGTAAGCCACCTGCTTGCCACGCGCCATTTCCAGCGGAAAGCTGCCGCGCTGTTCGTGCAGGGCGATGAAATGCACGCATTGTTCGATGGCAGGGTGGATGGCCATATGGGCGCCCCAGGAACCATGGCCGTCGGCGCCCAGCACGCCGTCGGGGATGCCGACTGCTGCGACCGTATCGAACAGGCCCATGAAGTGGATGCGAATCGGTATGCCAGCCAGCCGGTAGACGCCATCTTTCTGCGCAAGAAATTCGAACAGCCAGTGGGCGAATGCGCGGGCTGCGGCGGCGCCGCGAGAGAATCCGAACACCGCGACATTGATCCGCGTGACCTTGCGCTCGCGGTCTGCCACCACTTTCGCCAGTTTGTTCTCCCAGGTCTTGAACGCGAGCTTGCGCATGGGATCATTCGGGTCATAGCTCATGCCTGATACGACAGTTTTCATCTGTTCGTCATTCAGCAAGTGGACTTGTGTCAAATTGAAGTGCACTGAATCGAGCACACGGAGAATCGCGCAGTGAATGCGATGCGTGCCCCGGAGGCCCGCTGCCAATCCGAGCGTGCCGCCATAGTCACCAATTTCCTTAAACGGTGTGCCGACGCCCGGAATGTAGTGGGCGAAGAATCCCTCTTCGCGCTTGTTCATGCACGCGTCATACAGGCGCGCGACATTGCTGTGCTTATTCGCCTCGGCCTGTGTGCAGCCAAGCCCGGGCTCCTTCCAATCCTTGTTGTTGCCCGTGCCATCGAAGAACAGACTGACAAACACCTGACCCTGGCACTGCGCCGGGTCGCGCTTGTAAACACAGGCCATTACCCGCGCTCGCTGCATCGTTTCGCGTGGCGAAAGTTCGCGCTGTCCATTCGCAGGCATCGGTGCAGGTATCGTAAGGTTGTATGGCATATTGCTCAGGCTCGGATGTACTTCACAATTTGGCTTCGTCGCCTTTAAGCGGATAGTCGGGATGACTGAGGTCCATCATGGTGACGAACACCTTAACCTCGCCGCCGCGCAGGAAATGGACAGCGAACCGGCCGCCCTCGTCGGGGCCATACTGTGGCACTTCCACGTCGCGCTCCATGGCGTTTTCTCCACCCCAATCGCTCCACCAGACCTTTACCGTCATACCCGGCTTGTAAGCGCGTGGAATGCTTGTACAACAGGTGAATTTTCCACCGCCACGATGTGCTCCCAAGTACGCACCGCCATACTCGTTGACCCCAAAGCGGTAGATGCTCCTGTCGGTGTGGTTGTAGCCCACCAGATTCAACGTCATCTGGTCTTCGGTGCATCCGGTCAGTGGCAGGCACAGCCCGGCCAATAGGCAAAGACGCCAGACTGACGGGAACCATTTCGTTTCGCGGCGATGACGCGTATTGGCAGGCATGGACGAAGTCTTTGTCACAGTTCGGCATCCTCACCCTTGAGCGGATAGTTGGGATGCCAGTAGCCCATCATGGTGACGAACACCTTGACCTCCCCGCTGCGCAGAAAATGCACGGCAAATGCACCGCCTTCATCTGGTCCATACCGTGGCACTTCCACAATGCGCTCCATGGCGTTTTCCCCACCCCAGTCACTCCACCAGACAGTGACCGTCATCCCAGGTCGGTAGGCGCGTGGAATGCTGATGCAACAGGTATGTCCCCCGCCGCCGCGGTGTGCTCCCAGGTAGCCACCGCCATATTCGTTGACGCCAAAACTGTAGATGCTCCTGTTGGTATGGTTGTGGCCCACCAGATTCAACGTCATCCGGTCTTCGGTGCACCCGGTCAGTGGCAGGCACAGCCCGGCCAATAGGCAAAGACGCCAGACTGAGGGGAACCATTTCGTTTCGCGGCGATACCGGACATTCGCAGGCATGGACGAAGTCTTTGTCACAGTTCGGCATCCTCACCCTTGAGCGGATAGTCCGGATGCCCGAGGCCCATCATGGTGACGAACACCTTGACCTCGCCGCCGCGCAGGAAATGGACAGCGAACCGGCCGCCCTCGTCGGGGCCATACCGTGGCACTTCCACGACGCGCTTTATGGCGTTCTTCCCATCCCAATCACTCCCCCAAAACCGTTACAGTCATACCGGGCTTGTAGGCGCGTGGAATGCTGATGCAGCACGTGAAACCCCCGCCGCCGCGGTGTGCCTGCAGGTGGCCGCCGCCATACTCATTGACGCCATAGCGGTGGATGCTCCTGTCGGTGTGGTTGTAGCCCACCAGATTCAACGTCATCCGGTCTTCGGTGCACCCGGTCAGTGGCAGGCACAGCCCGGCCAATAGGCAAAGACGCCAGACTGACGGGAACCATTTCGTTTCGCGGCGATGACGCGTATTGGCAGGCATGGATAGAGTCTTTGTCACAGTTCGGCATCCTCACCCTTGAGCGGATAGTCCGGATGCCCGAGGCCCATCATGGTGACGAACACCTTGACCTCCCCGCCACGCAGGAAATGCACGGCAAAATGTCCGCCTTCATCCGGGCCATACCGTGGCACTTCCACGACGCGCTCCATGGCGTTTTCCCCACCCCAATCGCTCCACCAGACGGTTACCGTCATGCCTGGCTTGTAGGCACGCGGAATGCTCATGCAACACGTAAATTTTCCACCACCGGTGTGTGCTCCCAAGTAGCCGCCGCCATACTCATTGACGCCGAAGCTGTAGATGCTGCGGTCGGTATGGTTGTATCCAAGAATGTCCAGTCCCATCTGGTCTTCGGTGCATCCTGTCAGCGGCAGGCACAGCCCCGCCAGCAGCGCCAGACGAAGCGTTCCCTTCCACCCTGCAGTACGGCCGATTGCGTGTGCCATCGATGAATCCCCCGGTTGCCATGGCATTGCACCTTAAACGCTGACCGGGGCACTGAAAATGCGTGAACGTTCACTTGCTGCGGGAGATCAGCAAGGACGTTGATTTCATCGAACTACGATTCCCATTGATGGAGACGTTGTGTAGGCGCGCGCTGCGCTACACTCGAAGGTTGCCGCGCGCCATCCTTGCGCGGGTCCAAGCCACGCAGAAGGAGGGCCCTGATCCCATGTACGACAACCAGAACATCTTCGCCCGCATCCTGCGCGGCGAACTCCCGTGCTTCAAGATCTACGAGGACGCGGACACCATTGCGTTCATGGACATCATGCCGCAGACCGACGGCCACGCGCTGGTCGTGCCGAAGGAGCAGGCAGTGGACCTATTCGGCCTGTCCGAGGCCGGCGCGGCGGCGGCGATCAAGTCCACGCAGCGCGTGGCGCGTGCCGTGCGCGAGGCCTTCCAGCCGGACGGCATGGTCATCACCCAGTTCAACGGCGTGGCGGCGGGGCAGACCGTGCCGCACATCCATTTCCACATCGTGCCGCGCTACGCGGACCAGCCGATTCGCGGCCATGCGCGCGAGCAGCAGGACATGGCCGTGCTCAAGGAGCACGCCGAGCGCGTGATCGCGGCGCTGGCGAAGCTGCCGGCCTGATCGGTCCCGATTTCATTCCCGGATACACGTAACGACACAAGGAAGTTCGACATGGCAATCAAGACAGTAGGCATCGTCGGTGCCGGCACGATGGGCAACGGCATCGCCCAGGCTTGCGCGGTGGCTGGCCTGGACGTGGTGATGGTCGATATCAGCGACGCCGCCGTGCAGAAGGGCATCGCCGCGGTGGCCGGCAGCATGGACCGGCTGATCAAGAAGGAGAAGGCGACCGAGGCCGACAAGGCGGCAGCGCTGGCGCGCATCCACGGCAGCACCGCCTACGATGACCTCAAGAAAGCCGATATCGTCATCGAGGCCGCCACCGAGAACCATGAGCTGAAGCTCAAGATCCTCAAGCAGATCGACAGCATCGTCGGCGCGCACGTGATCGTGGCGTCGAACACCTCGTCGATCTCGATCACCAAGCTGGCTGCGGCGATCTCGCGCCCGGACCACTTCATCGGCATGCACTTCTTCAACCCGGTGCCGATGATGGCGCTGGTGGAGCTGATTCGCGGCCTGCAGACCAGCGATGCCACGCATGCCGACGTCGAGGAGCTGGCCAAGCGGCTGGGCAAGTATCCGATCACGGTGAAGAACAGCCCGGGCTTCGTGGTGAACCGCATCCTCTGCCCGATGATCAACGAGGCGTTCTGCGTGCTGGGCGAGGGCCTGGCGTCGCCGGAGGAAATCGACGAGGGGATGAAGCTGGGCTGCAACCATCCGATCGGGCCGCTGGCGCTGGCGGACATGATTGGCCTGGATACGATGCTGGCGGTGATGGAAGTGCTCTACACCGAGTTCGCCGATCCCAAGTACCGTCCGGCGATGCTGATGCGCGAGATGGTCGCGGCGGGCTACCTCGGCCGCAAGACCGGGCGTGGGGTTTACGTGTACAGCAAGTAAGCCGATCGCTGCCCCCCTCTTCCAGGAGGAGGGGGGAGACCCTCATTCCCCGTACTGCCGCAGCCCCTCCAGGTCGAGCACCTCGATTACCCCGTAGTCCACCCGCACCAGCCCCTGCTGCTCCAGCACCTTCAGCGCCTGGTTGGCGCGCTGCCGCGAGATGCCGGCAAGCAGGCCGATCTCCTCCTGCGAGATCTCCAGCGTATTCCCCAGCCCCGGATACAGGTGTTCGTTGAACAGCGACGACACCGCGCGCGCCACGCGCGAATCGATGTCCAGCAGCCGTTCGTACTCCACCGCCGCAATGAACTGCCCGAGCCGCTCGTTGAACTGCATCAGCAGGAAGCGCGTGAACGGCAGGCTGGTATCCAGCAGCCACTGAAAAGTCTCGCGCGGGATGAACGCGATGCGCGAGCGGCGCAGCGCCATCACGTCGTACTTGCGGATCTCCGACTTCAGCACCGCGCCTTCGCCGAACCAGCCGCCGGTCGGCACGCCGGTAAAGGTGACCGATTTGCCCGAGGGCGACACCGTGGTGATCTTGATGATGCCTTCCACCACCCCCAGCCAGTGCTCGGCCAGGTCGCCCTTGTGGCAGACATAGTCGCCCTGGCTGTACTCGCGCACCGTGGTCACGCGTTTGACACGCTCGCGCTGGGCCGGGCTGAGGTCGACGGCCCAGGCGCAGCGGTCGATGAAATCATGGGAAATCGCCACTCGGTGCTCCCGTAGGGATTAACCCGGAATTGTCATCGGCGTGACAACCCGGGGGGATGGCATCGGCTATCTTACGATCACAACGGAACCGGCCCGGCCTGATCTCACAAGGCTTGGCGGCTTGATGCGGTGCGAGAAGCGCCGCCTGGCGCCCAGTATAGCGACCGGTCCGGCGGCTTGATACCCGGCGTGGCCCCTACGCCCCCTGGGGGAGAGGAGACAGCGATGCAGGAATCGTCGGCAACGACCTTCCCGCGATGCCTGCTGGCGCACGCCACGCAGCGGCCGGATCATCCGGCCCATCGCGAGAAGGATCTCGGCATCTGGCAGACATACAGCTGGTCGCAAGCCGCGCGCGAGGTGCGCGCGCTCGCCTGCGGGCTGGCCGCGCTTGGGTTCCGGCGCGGCATGAACCTGGCCGTGGTGGGCGACAACCGCCCGCGTCTGTACTGGGCGATGACCGCCGCGCAGGCGCTCGGCGGCGTGCCTGTGCCGCTCTACCAGGACGCCATCGCCAACGAGATGGTCTATGTGCTGGAAGACGCCGAGATCGAATTCGCCGTGGTCGAGGACCAGGAGCAGGTAGACAAGCTGCTCGAGGTGGAGGCCCAGCTTGCCGCGCGCGGCCGCGCCGTGCGGCATCTGATCTATGAAGACCCGCGCGGCCTGCGCGACTACGACCATCCCTCGCTGCTCTCCTACGAACGCCTCCAGGAGATCGGCCGCGAGTACGACGCCGCGCACCCGGGCTTCTACGATGCGCAGGTGCAGGCCGGCCAGCCCGAAGACACCGCGATCATCCTCTACACCTCCGGCACCACCGGCAAGCCCAAGGGGGTCTGCCATTCGCACCAGGGGTTGATCGGCGCGGCGCGCAACGGCTGCCAGTTCGACAAGCTCGGCCCCGACGACGACGTGCTTTCCTACCTGCCGATGGCCTGGGTGGGCGACAACCTGTTCTCGTACGCGCAGGCGCTGGTGGCCGGCTTCACGGTGAACTGCCCGGAGTCGCGCGAGACCGTAATGACCGATCTGCGCGAGATCGGCCCCACGTACTACTTCGCCCCGCCGCGCATCTATGAAGGGCTGCTGACGCAGGTGATGATCCGCATGGAGGATGCCGGCTGGGTCAAGCGCCGCCTGTATGACTGGGCGATGGGCGTGGCGCGCCGCTGCGGCGCGGACATCCTCGACAAGCGCCATGTGCCGCTGGCGGACCGGTTGCGCTACGCGCTGGGCGAATGGCTGATCTACGGCCCGCTGCGCAACGTGCTCGGCATGAGCCGCATCCGCGTGGGCTACACCGCCGGCGAGGCCATCGGCCCGGACCTGTTCCGCTTCTATCGCTCCATCGGCGTGAACCTGAAGCAGTTTTACGGGCAGACCGAGACCTGCGCCTACGTGTGCCTGCAGCCGGACGGGCAGGTCAAGTTCGACTCCGTCGGCCCGGCCGCGCCGGGCATGGAGATCCGCATCGCCGACAACGGCGAGGTGCTGGTGCGCGGCGTGGGGCTGCTGAAGTCCTACTACAAGCGCGACGACGCCACGCGCGAGGCCATCAACGACGAGGGCTACTTCATGACCGGCGACGCCGGCGTGATCGACGCCGACGGCCACCTCAAGATCATCGACCGCGCCAAGGACGTCGGCAAGCTGGCCGACGGGTCGATGTTCGCGCCGAAGTACATCGAGAACAAGCTCAAGTTCTTCCCGTACATCAAGGAGGCGGTGGCCTTCGGCACGGACCGCGAGTCGGTCTGCGCCTTCATCAACATCGATTTCGATGCGGTGGGCAACTGGGCCGAGCGCCGCCACCTGGCCTACGCCGGCTACGTGGACCTGGCCGCCCAGCCGGATGTGATCGCGATGGTCGCCGAGTGCGTGGAGCAGGTGAACGCCGACCTGGCGGCGGACGCCATGCTGGCCGGCTCGCAGGTGGCGCGCTTCCTGATCCTGCACAAGGAACTGGACCCGGATGACGACGAGTTGACGCGCACGCGCAAGGTGCGGCGCGGCTTTATCGCCGAGAAGTACGCGGTGCTGGTGGATGCGCTGTACGCGGGCAAGCCCGAGCAGTTCATCGAGACGCGCGTGAAGTTCGAGGATGGCCGCGAGGGCAGTGTCTCGGCCACGCTGAAGCTGGTGGACGTCAAGCGCTTCCCGCCCACGGGCGGCGCGCGCGCGGCATGAACAGGGGAATGGCATGACGCAGATGACTTGGCGCGTGGACGCCACGGGCACGATGGCGCCGGCGGGCACGATCGCCGCGCCGGGGCACGCCGACGGCGTGCAGCACGAGGGGCTCCGCACCGGCGACGCGCTGGAGCCGGACTCCACCCTGCACACCCGTACGCGCGGCGACGTGATCCTGGACCTCCAGAACATCTCGCTCGCATTCGGCGGCGTGAAGGCGCTGACCGACATCTCGTTCGACGTCTGCGAGCACGAGATCCGCGCGATCATCGGCCCGAACGGCGCGGGAAAGAGTTCGATGCTGAACGTGATCAACGGCGTCTATCACCCGCAGCAGGGCCGCATCGTGTTCCGGGGCGAGGAACGGCGCCAGATGCATCCCACCGCCGCCGCGCGGCAGGGCATTGCGCGCACGTTCCAGAACATCGCGCTGTTCAAGGGCATGACCGTGCTGGACAACATCATGACCGGCCGCAACACCCAGTTCCGCACCGGGCTGTTCGCGCACGCGCTGTGGTGGGGCCCGGCGCGCGCCGAGGAGATCCGGCACCGCCACAAGGTGGAGGAGGTGATCGACTTCCTCGAGATCCAGGCCATCCGCAAGACCCCGGTGGGGCGCCTGCCGTACGGCCTGCAGAAGCGCGTGGAGCTGGCGCGCGCGCTGGCGGCGGAGCCGTCGATGCTGCTGCTGGACGAGCCGATGGCCGGCATGAACGTGGAGGAGAAGCAGGACATGTGCCGCTTCATCCTCGACGTGAACCAGCAGTTCGGCACCACCATCGTGCTGATCGAGCACGACATGGGCGTGGTCATGGACATCTCCGACCGCGTGGTCGTGCTCGACTACGGCAAGAAGATCGGCGACGGCACGCCCGAGGAGGTCAAGGCCAATCCCGACGTAATCCGTGCCTACCTCGGCACCTCGCACTGAGCGCCCCATCATGACCTTCTTCTTCGAAATCCTGATCGGCGGGCTGCTCTCCGGGCTGATGTACTCGCTCGTGGCGCTGGGCTTCGTGCTGATCTACAAGGCGTCCGGTGTGTTCAACTTCGCGCAGGGGGCGATGGTCTACTTCGCCGCGCTGGCCGTGGTGGGGCTGATGGACAAGGGCATGCCGATGTGGGCGGCGTTCATCGGCGCGTTCGTGGTCATGGTCATCGTGGGCATCAGCACCGAGCGGCTGGTGCTGCGCAAGCTGGTCAACCAGCCGCCGATCACGCTGTTCATGGCGACCATCGGGCTGTCGTTCTTCCTGGAAGGGCTCGGGCCGCTGCTGTTCGGCAACGAGGTGCGGCCGATCAACCTCGGCATCGTGGACGAGCCGATCGAGGCCATCCTCACCCGCTTCAACATCGTCCTCTCGAAGTTCGACCTGGCCGCCGCCGCGATTGCCGCCGTGCTGGTGGCTGCGCTGGCGCTGTTCTTCCAGTACACCAAGGTGGGCCGCGCGCTGCGCGCGGTGGCGGATGACCACCAGGCGGCGCTCTCGCTCGGCATTCCGCTCCAGCACATCTGGGCGATTGTCTGGGGCGTGGCCGGCTTCGTGGCGCTGGTGGCGGGCATGCTCTGGGGCTCCCGCAACGGCGTGCAGTTCGCGCTGACGCTGACCGCGCTCAAGGCGCTGCCGGTACTGATCCTGGGCGGCTTCACCTCGGTGCCGGGGGCCATCGTCGGCGGGCTGATCATCGGCGCGTCCGAGAAGCTGGCCGAGATCTACATCCCGCCGGTGTTCCAGTCGATGTTCGGCGGCAACTTCGGGGGCATCGAAGGCTGGTTCCCCTATGTATTCGCCTTGCTGTTCCTGCTGGTGCGGCCCGAAGGGCTGTTCGGCGAGAAGCACATCGACCGCGTGTAACCCGTCCGGAGACCGACACCATGCTCTATCGTGAAGCCGGGCAGTTCAAGACCAGCTACATCGCCGACAGCCAGATCTTCCCGATCCGGCAGGACCGCATCGGCTTTGCCGTGCTGATGGCGGTGGCCTTCGTCGCGGTGCCGTTCACGGCCTCGGAATACTGGTTCAGCGCGATCCTGATCCCGTTCCTGATCTTCTCGCTCGCGGCGCTGGGGCTGAACATCCTGACCGGCTACGCCGGCCAGCTCTCGCTGGGCACGGCGGCCTTCATGGCCGTGGGCGCCTACGCGGCGTACAACTTCCAGCTGCGGATCGAAGGCATCCCGGTGCTGGCCACCTTTATCCTGGCCGGGCTGTCGGCGGCGCTGGTGGGCGTGGCGTTCGGGTTGCCCTCGCTGCGGATCAAGGGCTTCTACCTCGCCGTGGCCACGCTGGCGGCGCAGTTCTTCGTGGTCTGGGCGCTGACCAAGTTCCCCTGGCTGTCGAACAACAGCTCGTCGGGCGTGATCACCGCGCAGCGGCTGGACCTGTTCGGCTTCGCCATCGACACCCCGGTGCGCAAGTACCTGTTCGTGCTGGCCTTTGTCACGGTGCTGGCGTTCGTCGCCAAGAACCTGGTGCGCTCGGCCACCGGCCGCGCCTGGATGGCCGTGCGGGACATGGACGTGGCCGCCGAGGTCATCGGCATTCCGCTGATGCGCACCAAGCTGCTCGCCTTCGCGGTCAGCTCGTTCTACTGCGGCGTGGCCGGCGCGCTCTATGCGTTCTGCTACCTGGGCTCGGTGGAGCCGGACGGCTTCTCGCTGGACCTCTCGTTCCGCATCCTGTTCATGATCATCATCGGCGGGGTGGGCAGCATCCTCGGCTCCTTCCTCGGCGCCGCGTTCATCCTGCTGCTGCCGATCTTCCTCGACAACGTGCTGCCCGGCCTGGCCGCGCTGCTGCATCTGCCGTTCACGAACGCCACGGTATCGCACATCCAGCTGATGGTGTTCGGCGCGCTGATCATCTTCTTCCTGATCGTGGAGCCGCACGGGCTGGCACGGCTGTGGCAGATCGCCAAGGAGAAGCTGCGGCTCTGGCCGTTCCCGCATTGATTCATCGTCGTAGCCCATAACAACGCCCGTCTACGAGGCGAAAGGTCAAGGAGACTGTCATGACAACCCTGATTCGCAATGTGCAGCGCGCCGCCCTGGCGGTTGGCGTGGCGGCGGCCCTGCTGGCGCCGTCGCTGCCGGCGCTGGCGCAGGCCAACGAGCAGTTCGTGGCGTTGCCGAGCTACCGCGTGGGGCCCTACGGCGCCAACGGCCAGTCGTTCTACGGCGGCTTCATCGACTACCTGAACTACGTCAACCTCAAGGACGGCGGCATCAACGGCGTGAAGCTGAGCTGGGAAGAGTGCGAGACCGAGTACAACAACGCCAAGGGCGTGGAGTGCTACGAGCGGCTCAAGTCGAAGAATCCCACGACCAAGGGAACGGCCTATCACTCGATGTCCACCGGCATCTCCTATGCGCTGGTCGACAAGACCGCCGCCGACAAGGTGCCGCTGGTGATGATGGGCTACGGCCGCACCGACGCCGTGGACGGCTCGGTGTTCCCGTATGCCTTCCCGCTGGTCACCACGTACCAGATGCAGGTATCGGCCATCGTCAAGTACCTGGCCACCAAGAGCGGCGGCTCGCTGAACGGCAAGAAGATCGTCTACCTGTATCACGACTCGGCCTACGGCAAGGAGCCGATCGTCGCCCTGCAGGCCGAGGCGCGGCTGAACAAGTTCAACCTGGTGGAGATTCCGGTGGCGCACCCGGGCAACGAGCAGGGCGCCCAGTGGCTCAAGATCCGCCAGGAGAACCCGGACTACGTGATCTTCTGGGGCTGGGGCGTGATGAACCAGACCGCGCTCAAGGCGGCGCAGAAGGTGGGCTTCTCGCGCGACAAGATGATCGGCTCCTGGTGGGCTGGCTCCGAGGAAGACACCGTGCCGGCCGGCGACGCCGCCAAGGGCTACATGAGCGCGACATGGAACGTGGCGGGCCGCAACGTGCCGCTGATCGCCGACATCGACAAGGTGGTCTACGGCGCCGGCAAAGGCAATATGCAGGATCGCAACAAGGTCGGCTCGGTGCTCTATAACCGGGGCGTCTCGGCGGCCGTGGTGACGGTGGAGGCGATCCGCGTGGCGCAGGACAAGTTCGGCAAGGGCAAGATGATGTCCGGCGAACAGATGCGCTGGGCCTTCGAGAACCTGAACGTGACCAACGCGCGTCTGCAGCAGGTTGGCGCCACCGGCCTGCTGCCCGAGATCAAGACCAGCTGCGACAACCACGAGGGCTCCGGCAAGGTGAAGATCCAGCAGTGGGACGGCGCCAAGTGGGTGGTGGTGTCGGACTGGATCGAAGGCAACAAGGCGCTGATCCACCCGCTGTTCAAGGCCAACGCGGCGCAGTACGCGAAGGAGAAGGGCATTACGCCGGCCTGCGCGAAGTCCTGAGCGCGGCGGTGCTTGTCTCCCCTCGTCCGCTGGGCGAGGGGGGCGAATCGGCAGCATACGAGGCGTGACCCATGACCCTGCTATCCGTCAACAACATCGAAGTCATCTACGACCACGTGATCCTGGTGCTCAAGGGGGTCTCGCTGGAGGTGCCCGAGGGCCGCATCGTGGCGCTGCTCGGCGCCAACGGGGCGGGCAAAACCACCACGCTCAAGGCGATCTCGAACCTGCTCCACGCCGAGCGCGGCGACGTGACCAAGGGCTCCATCGAATATCGCGGCCACCGCGTGGACCAGCTCACGCCCAACGACCTCGTCAAGCGCGGGGTGATCCAGGTCATGGAGGGGCGCCACTGCTTCGCCCACCTGACCATCGAGGAAAACCTGCTCACCGGCGCCTACACGCGCGGGCTGTCGCGCGGCGAGACGCGCCACGAGCTCGAGAAGATCTACACCTACTTCCCGCGCCTGCAGACGCGCCGCAAGTCCCAGGCGGGCTATACCTCGGGCGGCGAGCAGCAGATGTGCGCGATCGGCCGGGCGATGATGGCCAAGCCGGCCATGATCCTGCTGGACGAGCCGTCGATGGGCCTGGCCCCGCAGATCGTCGAGGAGATCTTCGAGATCGTGCGCGACCTGAACACGCGCGAGAAGGTGAGCTTCCTGCTGGCCGAGCAGAACACGATGGTGGCGCTGCGCTACGCCGACTACGGCTACATCCTCGAGAACGGCCGCGTGGTCATGGACGGCGAGGCCGAGTCGCTGCGCACCAACGAGGACGTCAAGGAGTTCTACCTGGGCGTGGCCGCCAACGATGGCGATGGCGCCGCGCGCAAGTCGTTCCGCGATGTGAAGAGCTATCGGCGCCGCAAGCGCTGGCTCGCCTGAATTCCTACCTCTCCCGCACCATGGCTGACTATTTCGATTCGCTGGAAACGCGCCCGCCGGCCGAGCGCGAGGCCGCGCTGCTGGCCGCCCTCGCGCGCCAGGTGGCGCACGCGCAGGCCCATGCGCCTTACTTCGCCGAGGTGTTGTGCGACGTGGACCCGCGCGACCTCACCTCCCGCGCTGCGCTGGCCGCGCTGCCGGTGACGCGCAAGTCGGCGCTGACCGCCCGCCAGCGCACCGCGCCGCCGCTGGGCGGACTCAATGCCACGCCCATCGGCGGGCTGAGGCACGTGTTCCAGTCCCCGGGGCCGATCCATGAGCCGGATGGCCATGCTGATGACTGGTGGCGCATCGCGCGTGCCATGTTCGCGGCCGGCTTCCGCGCCGGGGAGCTGGTCTACAACACCTTTTCGTACCACTTCACGCCGGCCGGCATGATGATGGAATCAGGCGCGCACCGGCTGGGCTGCTGCGTGTTCCCGGCTGGCGTCGGCCAGACCGAATCGCAGGTGCAGGCCATGGCCGCGCTGCAACCGTCCGCCTACGCCGGCACGCCATCGTTCCTGAAACTGCTGATCGAGCGGGGGGGCGAGTTGGGCCTGCCGTGCGCAAGCCTGTCGAAGGCGCTGGTCAGCGGCGAAGCCTGCCCGCCGCCGCTGCGTGCATGGTTGCAGGACCATGGCGTGACCGTGAGCCAGATGTACGGCACCGCCGACGTGGGGCTGATCGCCTACGAAACCGGGGGCGGCGACGGCTGGGTGGTCGATGAAGGCGTGCTGGTGGAGATCGTCGAGCCGGGCGGCACGCAGCCGATGCCCGAGGGCGAGATCGGCGAGGTGGTGGTGACGGTGCTCGGCAACGGCGACTACCCGCTGATCCGCTTCGGCACCGGCGACCTGTCGGCCATCGTCAGTCATTCCTCGCACCGCGCCAGCCCGTGCGGGCGCACCAATATCCGGCTCAAGGGCTGGCTGGGGCGCGCGGACCAGACTACCAAGGTCAAGGGGATGTTCGTCCATCCGGGGCAGGTGGCGGACGTGGTGCGCCGTCATCCCGAAATCCGCGCCGCGCGGCTGGTGGTGACCGGCATGGTCGGCGCGGACACCATGACGCTGCACTGCGACGCCACGCGCGAGGACGACGGCCTGGCGCATGCCATCGCCGATTCGATTCGCGACGTCATGCGCCTGCGCGGCGAAGTGAGATTTGTGGCGGCTGGGTCGCTGCCGCAGGATGGCAAGGTGATCGAGGACGCGCGCCGTTACGACTGAGGCGGCTTACTGGGAAGAGCGCGGCGGCTGGGGCGACTCCCCGCCCGCCTCGCCATAACCACCGCGGGGCCGGGTAGGCAGCCGCACCATCCAGATGGTCACGGCGGCGCCTACCGCCAGCAGCGTCAGCGAGGACACCGGCCGCCCGCGCAGCAGCCAGGCGGTGGTCCCCATCGAGATCCACATCATCGAGAGCGCGAGGCACTTGGCGCGCAGCGGAATGCTGCGATGCGCCTGCCAGTCCCGTACCAGCGGGCCGAAGCGCGGGTGCGAGATCAGCCAGTCGTGGAACCGCTCCGAGCCGCGCGCGAAGCAGGCGGCCGCCAGCAGGACAAACGGGGTGGTCGGCAGCAGCGGCAGGAAAATGCCGATGAAGCCGAGCACCAGCGATACCACGCCGCAGGTGACCCAGAATGCCCGGATCACGCGCTCACGGTGCGTGAGCGCGTCGCTGACGTTGCCTGGGGAGCGGGGCCGGCGGGTGTCGCCGGCGGGGCGTTCGGAGTCGGTCGGTTGCAAAGGAAGGGCAAAAAGGGGCGAGGGGTACGCTCAGGGCGAAAAAACGCCCCTATCGTACCAGTCCGAGCCGGGCGCGCGCGGCGTCGTACTCGGTCTTCATGCGCGCGATGATCTCGCCGGCGGTGGGAATGTCCTCGATCTGGCCCACGCCCTGGCCGGCGCCCCAGATGTCCTTCCACGCCTTGGTCTTGGAGCTGCCGCTCGAGAAATCCATCTTGGTCTTGTCCGCCACGGGCAGGTTGTCCGGATCGAGCCCCGAATTGCTGATGCTCTCGCGGATGTAGTTGCCGTGCACGCCCGTGAACAGGTTCGTGTAGACGATGTCGGAGGCCGCCGCGCTGGTGATCGAATGCTTGTACTCGGCGCTCGCGTGGGCTTCCTGCGAGGCGATGAAGCGCGTGCCCACGTAGGCGAAGTCGGCGCCCATGGCCTGGGCGGCCAGCACGGCGTCGCCGGTGGCGATGGAGCCGGACAGCGCGATGGGGCCGTCGAAGATCTTGCGCACCTCGCCCACCAGCGCGAACGGCGACAGCATGCCGGCATGGCCACCGGCGCCGGCCGCCACCAGGATCAGGCCGTCCACGCCCGCCTCGATGGCCTTCTCGGCGTGGCGCAGGCTGATCACGTCGTGCAGCACGATGCCGCCATAGCTGTGCACGGCATCGATCATTTCCTTGACCGGCGCGCGCAGCGAGGTGATGAAGATGGGCACCTTGTGGTCCACGCAGACCTTTACGTCGTGTTCCAGCCGCGCGTTGGAGGCATGGACGATCTGGTTCACGGCGATCGGACCCACCCGCTTGCCCGGGTTCGCCGCCTGGAACGCGGCCAGGTCCTCCTGCATCTGCGTGAGCCACTCGTCGAGCAGCTCCGCCGGGCGCGCGTTGAGCGCGGGGAAGGAGCCGACGATGCCGGCCTTGCACTGCGCCAGCACCAGTTCCGGATAGCTGACGATGAACATCGGCGAGGCGATGACGGGCAGGGCCAGGTTCTGCAGGATGGGCGGCAAGGTCTTGGCGGCGGGCATGAGATCTCCTCTGATCGGGTCGAGAATTGAACGGTCGTTCGATTATAGGGACTTTCAGTCCGGATGCGATCCCCGGCGCCGCCGCCGGCCTAGAGGCACGCTTCGATTCCGATCAGGCATCCATCGGGCGTCCAGCGGACAAAAAAATGCCCCGCCGGGTAGGCGGGGCAATTACCACGAAGACTGATAAGAAGAGGCAGTGAGACACCTGCCAATGCCCCACCGCGAGACGAAGCATAGACGGTGAATATGACCGTCAGAAGTCAAAACCGAGGGTATATACCGGGGTGTCCCGGCGTCCCTCAGACTTTCCTCAGACCTTCCTTACACCTTCTCCAGCAGCAGGCCCTTCAGGTATTCCCCTTCCGGGAACGCCGCCGACATTGGATGGTCGGTGCCCGCCGAAAGCCGGCGCAGGATGCGCGCATCGCTGCGGGCATCGGTGACCGCGCCGGCCACGATCTTCTGGAACAGTTCCATGCTGATGGCGCCCGAGCACGAGTACGTGAACAGCAGGCCGCCTGGCCGCAGCAACTGCATGCCAACCAGGTTGATTTCCTTGTAGGCACGCGCCGCGCGGTCGATGTGCTGAGCCGACGGGGCGAACTTGGGCGGGTCCAGCACGATCAGGTCGAACTGACGGCCCTCGGCGCGGAACTCGCGCAGCGTCTTGAACACGTCGGCGTCGAGCCAGGTGGCCCGTTCGGCGTCGAAGCCGTTCAGCGTGACGTTGTTCGCGGCGATCTTGAGCGCCTCGCCCGACGAATCGATCGACGTGACCGCCGTAGCGCCGCCCCGCAGCGCGGCCAGCGAGAAGCCGCCCGTGTAGCAGAAGCAGTTCAGCACCTCGCGGCCTGCGGCCAGGTCGCCCACCAGCTTGCGGTTGTCGCGCTGGTCGACGTAGAAGCCGGTTTTGTGGCCGTTGCGCACGTCCACGTAGTAGCGCACGCCGTGCTCGGTCACGGACAGCTCGGGGTCCGGCTCGGCACCGGCCAGCACGCCGGTCACCAGCGGCAGGCCCTCGCGCTGGCGCACGGCGGCGTCGGAGCGCTCATAGACGTTGGGGCAGCCGGTCTCCTTGACCAGCGCCTGCACCAGCGCATCCTTCCACTGCTCCACGCCGGCCGAGTTGAACTGGCAGACCAGCTGGCCCTTGTCGCCGTTGCCGTAATAGTCGACCACCAGCCCGGGCAGGCGGTCCGCCTCGCCGAAGATCAGCCGTACCGCGTCGGTATCGCGCACCCACTGGCGCCGATGGGCCAGCGCGGCGGCCACGCGGCGCTTGAACAGCGCGTGATCGACCGGCTCGTTCTCGTCGAAGGTCCACACCCGCGCGCGGATCTGCGACTCGGGGCTGTAGGCGCCGCGCGCCAGGAAACGGCCGTCCGCGGCGCGGATGACCACCGTGGCGCCGGCCTCCAGCCGGCCCTCGGTGGAGGCGATGCCGGTGGCGTACACCCAGGGGTGGCGGCGGAGCAGGGACTTTTCCTTGCCCGGTTTGAGCGTGATGACGTTCATGCGCTTACAGCACCACCTTCACCATCGGATGCGACGTCAGCGCGCGGTACAAATCGTCCAGCTGCTCGCGGCTGGTCACCCAGACCGTCACGGTCAGGCCCAGGTAGTTGCCGTTGCGCGACGGACGCATCTCCATCTTGCCGGCATGGAAGTTCGGGTCGAAGTCCTGCACCAGGGTCACGATTGCCTCGGCAAAGCCGTCCTGCATCGCGCCCATGACCTTGATGGGGAAGTCGCTCGGATACTCGATCAGCGAGGCCTGCGGCGGAATGCCGCCGGGCAGCTGACCATCGTTCGATTCGGTCGTCATGTTCGTGCTCTCGCGTGAGTGCGGATTACTTGCGCTTGAACCAGAGGCGGATGGTGTCCCACAGGCGGCCGAAGAAGCCGGCCTCGGGCACGTCTTCCAGCGCCACCACCGGGAACTCGCCCACCTTGGTGGTGCCGTCCATCAGCTTGACCGTGCCGACCTGCTGGCCGGCCGCGATCGGGGCCAGCAGCAGTTCCTGGCGCTCCAGCACCGGCTTCAGGCGGCCGCCCGTGCCCTTGGGCACCGTGACGAAGGTCTCGTTGGACACGCCGATCTTGACCGTGCCGGCGGCGCCCTTGTAGATCTCGGGCGTGGCCAGGACCTGGCCCTTGTCGTACAGGCGCAGGGTGTCGAAGAACTGGAAGCCGTAGTTCAGGATCTTCAGGCTTTCCTGCGTGCGCACCTGCTCGCTGGTGGTGCCGATCACGATCGACACCAGGCGGCGGTTGCCGTTCGGCACGTTGGTGAGCGGGCGCTGCGCCGACGAGATCAGGCAGTAGCCGGCCGACTTGGTGTGGCCCGTCTTCACGCCATCCACGGTGGGATCGATGTACAGCAGGCGGTTGCGGTTCGGCTGCTTGATCTTGTTATAGGTGAACTCCTTTTGCGAGTACATGCCGTAGTACTCGGGGAAGTCCTTGATCAGGCGCGTGGTCAGCGTGGCCAGGTCCACCGCCGTGGTGTAGTGCTCCGGGTCGGGAATGCCGTCCGTGTTCGTGAAGTGCGTGCCCTTGAGGCCCATGCGCTGGGCCTCGCGGTTCATCATCGCCACGAAGCCTTCCTCGGAACCGCCCACGGCCTCGGCCAGCGCCAGCGCGGCGTCGTTGCCGGACTGGACGATCAGGCCCATCAGCAGGTCCTGCACGCTGACCGGCTTGTTCGGCTCGATGAACATGCGCGATTCGTCGCTTTTCACCTTCAGCACGACGTTGGTCGGCACCACGGTCTGGTCCAGCGTCAGGCGCTTTTCCTTGATCGCCTGGAAGGCCAGGTAGGCCGTCATGATCTTGGTCAGCGAGGCCGGCTCGATGCGCAGGTCCGCGTTCTGCGAGGCCAGCGCCTGGCCGCTCGTCACGTCGTAGAGCATCCAGGACTTGGCAGCGACCTGCGGGGTCGGCACGCCCTGCGCCAGCACGGCGGCAGGGGCGGCGGCGAGCGCGACGGTGACGGCGAATGCCATCGGAGCAAAAGCGGGGGCAAGGGCGGACGCAAGGCGCGGCGTGGCTCTGTTCAGCATAGGTGCGAATTCCAACGGATGAGGGTTGCGCGGACGGGACGGATCACCGGTCCCACGCGTTGACGACAAGCTGCTTGATCAGGTGCAGCTTGCGATGAAAAAAATGGTCGGCGCCGGGAATGACGATGACCGGGAGCTCCTGCGGGCGGACCCAGTCCAGCACGCTGGCCAGCGGCACGGTCTCGTCCTGCTCGCCATGGATGACGATGGTGTCGGCCGGCACCGGCGCCACGTCCCAGCGGCTGGTGGCGGTTCCCACCAGCACCAGGCGCTGCGCCGGCGTGCCGGCCTCGGCCAGCCGCCGCGCCACGTGCGTCTGCACGAAGCTGCCGAACGAGAACCCGCCCAGCGCCAGCGGCAGCGTGGCGACGTCCGGTGACCACGCGGTCTGGGTGCGCATCCAGTCCACCACGGCCAGCAGGTCGTCCTGCTCGCCGATGCCCTTGTCATGCTCGCCCGCCGAGTTGCCCACGCCGCGGAAGTTCGGCCGCACCGTGGCGTAGCCGAGGGCGACGAAGGTGCGCGCCAGCGTCTGTGCCACCTTGTTGTCCTTGGTGCCGGAAAACAGCGGGTGCGGGTGGGCCACCAGCGCCAGGCCGCGCACGGGCACGCCCTGCGGCAGGTCGATCGAGATATCGATGGCGCCGACGGGGCCGGGAATCGTGGTGACCTGGGTATGCGCGTTCATGGTGGCAGGGGCAGGGGTGCGGAGCGGGACGAAGACAGCAGACGAAGACAGCGGGCAACAAAAAAACCGGGCGGACCCGGCGGGCACGGCGAGGCGGATCAGCGGTCGAGCATCAGGCGTTCGACCGGCTTGCCGTTCACCAGATGGCTGTCGATGATCTCGTCGATGTCCTGCTCGTCGACGAAGGTGTACCAGACGGCCTCGGGGTAGACCACCAGCACCGGCCCGAGTTCACACCGGTTCAGGCAGCCCGCCTTGTTAATCCGGACGCGGCCCTCGCCACCGGCAATGCCAAGCTGCTTGCAACGCTTCTTCGCGTATTCCTGCATGGCCTGGGCGTTGTGGTCGGCGCAGCAGGCTTTGCCGTCGTCGCGCGTGTTCAGGCAAAAGAAGACGTGGTGTTGGTAGTAGCTGCTCATGCTCGGGCGCGCTAGCGCGGGGCGCGATGCGTCGATGGCGTTGGGGAAGCACGGAATTATACGTTGTCAGACTCCGCGTTCCGCCATGCGGGGCTGCCCGGATTTCCGGAATCTGACGGGCGATGGGGCGGTGGCGCGCCGCCCTATCCGGTCAAATGTGATTCGTGATGCCCTTGCAAGGCGATCCCCTCGCCGCATCGGCTTCCGGAAACCCGGAGCGGCCCCGTCCGGATTTCCGGAAAGCCAGACGGAGCTCTCGTCCGAAAAATCAAAAATCCTGCCAAATCAACGGCTTGTAGGTTTCTGCCTCGGTGGCATGCCTGTTGCAAATAGTTACCTTCAGACGCGCCGCAATCCGCCAGGCGTGCAAAGCGGGCGCCCCGAGCGCCCGGCACCGGTCAAAACACCGAGGACGACATCATGAGGAAACCCTTCTACAAGATCCTGTACGTGCAGGTGCTGTTCGCGATTGCCGTGGGCATCCTGCTGGGCCATTTCTGGCCCGACACAGGCGTGGAGATGAAGCCGCTGGGCGACGCCTTCATCAAGCTGATCAAGATGATCATCGGCCCGATCATCTTCTGTACCGTGGTGTCCGGCATTGCCGGCATGCGCGACATGAAGAAGGTGGGCCGCGTGGGCGGCAAGGCGCTGCTGTACTTCGAGATCGTCTCGACCTTCGCGCTGCTGATCGGCCTGGTGGCCTCGCACGTGCTCAAGCCGGGCGTGGGCTTCAACATCGATCCGGCCACGCTGGATACCAAGTCGATCTCGCAGTACGTGTCCAAGGCCCACGGCCAGAGCACGACCGAGTTCTTCATGCACATCATCCCGGACACGGTCTTCAGCGCGTTCGCCAATGGCGACATCCTGCAGATCCTGCTGGTCTCGCTGTTCTTCGGCTCGGCGCTGGCCGTGCTGGGTGACCGCGCCAAGATCGTGCATGAGATGGTGGACCAGGTCTCGAAGGTGTTCTTCCACATCGTCCACGTGATCACCAAGGTGGCCCCGATCGGCGCGTTCGGCGCCATGGCGTTCACCATCGGCAAATACGGCCTGGGCTCGCTGGTGCCGCTGCTGAAGCTGATCGGCACGTTCTACTTCACGGCTATCGTGTTCGTGCTGGTGGTGCTGGGCACCGTGGCCAAGTTCACGGGCTTCTCGATCATCCGCTTCGTCGCCTATATCAAGGAAGAACTGCTGATCGTGCTGGGCACCAGCTCCTCCGAGGCCGCGCTGCCGCATCTGATGGAGAAGATGGAGCGCCTGGGCTGCTCGAAGTCGGTGGTGGGGCTGGTGGTGCCCACGGGCTACTCGTTCAATCTGGACGGCACCAATATCTATATGACGATGGCGGTGATCTTCATCGCCCAGGCCACCGGCATCGAGCTGACGCTGCTCCAGCAGCTGACGATCCTGGCCGTGGCCATGGTGACGTCCAAGGGTGCCAGCGGCGTGACCGGCTCGGGCTTCATCACGCTGGCGGCCACGCTGGCCGTGGTGCCGACCATCCCGGTGGCCGGCATGGTGCTGATCCTTGGCATCGACCGCTTCATGAGCGAGTGCCGCGCGCTGACCAACATCATCGGCAACGGCGTGGCCACCGTGGTGGTTTCGGCCTGGGAAAAGGAGCTGGACCGTGCCCGCCTGAACCGTGTGCTGCGTGGCGACGATGACTCCGTCGGACTGGCCGACGCGGCCCGCTGACATTTCCCGGCAACGGGTATCATCGGCGCGAGACCCTTCGTGCGCGCCGATGCCTCATTCCGACGATTTTCTAGCCGTACATGACCCTGCGGCGCCGGGTTCCGTGCATGCGCCCGGGCCTGGCCCGCGATGGTATGGCTTTGCCGGCGCCCTGCTGGCCGGCCTGCTGCTGCTCTGCGGGTTGACCTGGCTGCTGTCGGTGCAGCGCGGGCTCGCCGCGCTGCAGCAATCCACGGCCATGCGCGCCGAGCGCTACGCCGCCACGCTCGAGTCCACGCTCGACCGCTACGAATTCCTCCCCGCGCTGGTTTCCCTGCACCCCTCGGTGCGCGGGCTGCTGGCCGCCCCCCAGGACCCGGCACGGATTGCCGCGGTCAATGACTATCTTGTCGATGTGAACCGGCGCGCGCGCGCCTCCGCCACCTATGTCATTGCCGCCAACGGCATGGCGCTGGCCGCCAGCAACCATGGCGAGCCGGGCAGCTTCGTCGGCACCGACTACCGTTTCCGGCCGTACTTCCAGCGCGCGGCGCGGGGCGAGGTGGGCCGTTTCTACGCCATCGGCATCACCAGCGACGAACCGGGCTACTACATCGCCCAGCCGATCGAGTCGGGCGGCAAGGTCATCGGCGTGACCGTGGTCAAGCTGAACCTGGAGTGGTTCCAGCGCGCCGGCGCAGGCCGGGCGGAGCCGCTGATGGTGGCCGACGACCACGGCGTGATCTTCCTCTCGTCCGTGCCAGCCTGGCAGTACCGCACGCTGCGCCCGCTGCCGCCCGAACTCCAGGCGGAGTTGCACAACACCCGCCAGTACCACGACCAGGCGGTCACGCCGCTGCCGCTGCTGGCGCTGGACTCGCCGGTCACGCGCTGGCTCGGCGACACCGTGCTGGGCGAGGACACCCGGCTGGTGCGCCTGGGCGCCGATGGCGAGCCCGGCAGCCCGGGCGGCGGCATCGGGCTCACGGCTGACCGGGGCGACCGCTACCTGGAGATCAGCCGCCCGGTCGGTCCGGCCGGCTGGACCATGCAGGTCATGGCGCCGCTGGACCCCGTGCTGGCCAGCGCGCGCGGCGCCACCGTGGGGGCGGCGCTGGCCTATGCCTGCATCGGCCTGCTGCTGGTGAACCTGCGCCAGCGCCGCCAGCGCGCGCGCGACATGCAATACAGCCGCCGCATGCTGGAAGCGGCCTACGATGAACTGGAACGCCGCGTGGAGGCCCGCACGGCCGACCTGATGGCGATCAATGAACAACTCGAGGCCGAGGTGGCCGAGCGCACCCGCACCGAGGGCGAGCTGCGCGCCACGCAGGACGAACTCGTGCAGGCCAGCAAGCTCGCCGCACTGGGGCAGATGGCCGCCGGCATCACGCACGAGCTGAACCAGCCGCTGGCCGCGCTGCGCACGTTCTCGGACAACACGCGCGTGCTGCTGGAACGCGGCCAGCTGGACGCCGCCACGGGCAACCTCAGCGCGATCGCCGACCTCACCGCCCGCATGGGCAAGATCACCGGCCAGCTCAAGCTGTTCGCCGGCAAGGCGCGGCCCCGGCGCCACGCGGTGCGCGTGCGCGCCGCCATCGACCATGTGCTGCAACTGATGACGCCGCGCCTGGCGGGCGTGGCGCTGACGGTGCGCGGGCTGGAAGGCAACGAGGCGGAAGGCAGCGAAATCGCGGTCTGGGCGGACGAACTGAAGCTGGAGCAGGTGCTCCTGAACCTGGTCGGCAACGCGCTGGACGCGATTGCCGGGGAGGGGCCTGAGGCACGCCAGGCCGGCCACATCGACATCACCGTGCACGTCGCGCCCGAGGCGGTGAGCGTGTCCGTGCGCGACAATGGCCCCGGGATTCCGCCCGATGTGCTGCCGCGCCTGTTCGAGCCGTTCTTCACCACCAAGGAGATCGGCCAGGGGCTCGGGCTGGGGCTGGCGATTTCCACGTCGATCGTGCGCGAGTTCGGCGGCCAGCTGACGGCGCAGAACGCGGAAGGCGGTGGCGCCGAATTCGTGGTGACTTTGCGGCGGGCGCACCAGCCCGCCACTACGGCCTGACAAGGCAAGCAGGAATAAGGGATGGCGATACAAGACGGATTGCGCGTGCTGTTTGTGGAGGATGAGCCGCTGGTGCGGCAGGCCACGGCGCAGAGCCTGGAACTGGCCGGGTTCGCGGTGCTGGCGCTGCCCTCGGCGGAGGCGGCCATGCCGCATCTGTCCGCCGACTTCCCCGGCGTGCTGGTCACCGATGTGCGGCTGGGCGGCGCGAGCGGGCTCGATCTGCTCCACCACTGCCGCAACGCCGCGCCCGGCGTGCCGGTGATCCTGGTCACCGGCCACGGCGACATCACGATGGCCGTGCAGGCCATGCGCGAAGGCGCCTACGACTTCATCGAGAAGCCGTTCGGGGCGGACCGCCTGACCGACACGGTGCGCCGCGCCCTGGAGCGCCGCGCGCTGGAGCTGGAGAACGTGGCCCTGCGGCGCGAGCTGGCGGGCCCGGCGGCGGGCACGCGCATCATCGGCCGCTCGGCGGCGATGGCGCGCGTGCGCGACCTGATCGCCAACGTGGCGCCCACCGATGTGCCGGTGATGATCAACGGCGAAACCGGCACCGGCAAGGAACTGGTGGCGCGCAGCCTCCACGCGCTGTCCACCCGGCGCGACGCGCCCTTCATCGCCCTGAACTGCGGCGCGGTGCCCGAGGCGATCTTCGAGAGCGAGATGTTCGGCCACGAGGCCGGCGCCTTCACCGGCGCGGGCAAGCGCCGCGTGGGCAAGCTGGAGCATGCATCAGGCGGCACGCTGTTCCTCGACGAGATCGAGAGCATGCCGCTGGCGCTCCAGGTGAAGCTGCTGCGGGTGTTGCAGGAGGGCACGCTGGAGCGGCTGGGGTCGAATACCTCGGTGCCGATCGACGTGCGCATCGTGGCGGCGGCCAAGGGCGACATGGAGGGGCTGGTGGCGCAGGGCGCCTTCCGCCAGGATCTGCTCTACCGGCTCAACGTGGTGACGATTCCGCTGCCGCCGCTGCGCGACCGCCGCGAGGACATCGTGCCGCTGTTCGAGCACTTCATGCTGGTGGCGGCCGTGCGCTACCAGCGCCCCGCGCCGATCCTCTCGGAGATGCAGCGTCAGTCACTGATGCAGCGCCCGTGGCCCGGCAATGTGCGCGAGCTGCGCAACGCGGCGGACCGGCTGGTGCTGGGCGTGCCCGAGGGCGTGAGCGGCAAGCCGGACACCGTGGACGACTCCACCCCGCTGCGCGAGCGCATGGAGCACTACGAGCGCGCCGTCATCGCCGATACGCTGGCGCGCACCGGTGGCGCGGTGAGCCAGGCGGCGGATCTGCTGCAGGTCGGCAAGGCCACGTTGTACGACAAGATCAAGCGCTACGGACTGTAACGGGCTTGGTACACTCGGGGCCCTTCGCCTCGTGCGCCCCCTGTGATTGCTGATCCGCCCCATGTCCGAAGTCACCCGCTCCGCCTTGCCTGCCGCCGACATCGACGGCCATCAACTTACCGCGCCTGCTGTTGTCGATGTGGCGCGTGGCCGCCGCGCCGCGCGGGTGCCGGGCGCCGTGCTCGACAAGGTGGGCGAAGCCCGCGCGCGCTTCGAGCAGGTGGCCTCGGCCAATGTGCCGATCTACGGCGTCTCCACCGGCTTCGGCGAGCTGGTTCATAACTGGGTGGATATCGAACACGGCCGCGCGCTCCAGGAAAACCTGCTGCGCAGCCACTGCGCCGGCGTCGGCCCGCTGTTCGCGCGCGACGAAGTGCGGGCGATGATGGTGGCGCGCGCCAACGCGCTCTCGCGCGGCTACTCGGCCGTGCGCCCGCTGGTCATCGAACAGTTGTTGAAGTATCTGGACGCCGGAATCACGCCGGCCGTGCCGCAGGTGGGCTCGCTGGGCGCCAGCGGCGACCTCGCGCCGCTCTCCCACGTGGCCATCACGCTGATCGGCGAAGGCATGGTCCTGACCGCCGATGGCGGCACCGCGCCCACCGCCGAGGTGCTGCGCGAGCACGGCATCGCCCCCATCGCGCTGGCCTACAAGGAAGGGCTGGCGCTGATCAACGGCACCTCGGCCATGACGGGGGTGTCCTGCCTGCTGCTGGAGACATTGCGCGCCCAGATCACGCAGGCCGAGATCATCGCCGCGCTGGCGCTGGAGGGGCTGTCCGCCTCCGCCGACGCCTTCATGGCCCACGGCCACGACATCGCCAAGCCGCACCCGGGCCAGATCCGCTCCGCCGCCAACCTGCGCGCGCTGCTGGCCGATTCCGACCGCCTGGCCGGTCATGGCGAGCTGTCCGCCGAGATGAAGACGCGCGCCGGCGACGAGAAGAACACCGGCACCGGCGTCTTTATCCAGAAGGCCTACACGCTGCGCTGCATCCCGCAGGTGCTGGGCGCTGTGCGTGACACGCTGGAGCATTGCGCCACGGTGGTCGAGCGCGAACTCAATTCGTCGAACGACAACCCGCTGTTCTTCGATGATGGCGCGCTGTTCCACGGCGGCAACTTCCATGGCCAGCAGGTGGCGTTTGCGATGGACTTCCTCGCCATCGCCGCGACGCAGCTGGGCGTGGTGTCCGAGCGCCGCCTGAACCGGCTGCTGAGCCCGCACCTGAACAACCGCCTGCCGGCCTTCCTGGCGGCCGCCAACGAGGGGCTGTCGTGCGGGTTTGCCGGCGCGCAGTATCCGGCCACGGCGCTGATCGCCGAGAACCGGACGATCTGCAGCCCGGCCAGCATCCAGAGCGTGCCGTCCAATGGCGACAACCAGGACGTGGTGAGCATGGGGCTGATTGCGGCCCGCAACGCGCGCCGCATCCTCGACAACAACCAGTACATCCTGGCCATCGAACTGCTGGCCGCCTGCCAGGCCGCCGAACTGGCCGGCGCGGTGGAGCAACTGGCGCCGACGGGCCGCGCCGTGTTCCACTTCGTGCGCGCACGCGTGCCGTTCCTGGCGATGGATCGCTACATGACCGATGACATCGAGGCCGTGGCCGCGCTGCTGCGCGACGGCGCCTTGCTGGATGTAGTGCGGCAGGCCGGCGTCGAACTCGTCTGATTGGATTTTCAGCCGGCTGCCCGGCCTATTTCCACATATCGCGCATGCGGCTGGCCAGGTCCACCTGGGGCAGGGGAGCCTTGGCCGGCGCGTCGCCGGGCATCGGCGGGGGCGGCCAGGACCGGCTGTAGAAGTTCGGCATCACCCGGTTCGGCAGGAAGCGCGTGCGCGACGCGTACACGTGGCGGTCGCCAAATCCTACCTGCTGATGGACGTAGAAGCGCTGCGGTACCACGATGTCGAGGTGGTCCTTGGCGCGCGTCATCGCCACATAGAGCAGCCGGCGTTCTTCCTCGATCTCTTCCGTGGTGCCCGTGGCAAGGTCAGACGGCATGCAGCCATCCACCGCATTGAGTACGTAGACCGCCTTCCATTCCTGGCCCTTGGCCGAATGGATCGTGGACAGGATCAGGTAGTCCTCGTCGCGCGAGGGCACGCCGGACTCGTCGCTGGACGCGCTTGGCGGATCGAGCGTCAGTTCGGTCAGGAAGCGCTCGCGCGAGGCATAGGTGGCCGCGATCCGCTCGATCTGCTGGAGATCGGCCTGCCGCGCGGCGGCATCGTCGTGAATGCGCTCCAGATGCGGCAGGTACCACGCCACCACCTGCTCGTACTCCGATGGCCACGGCGAGGCAGGCGCCATCAGCCCGCGTGCCAGGGCGATCAGCTCGGCCCAGGCTGGTGCGGCGGCGGGCGGGGGCTCGAAGGCTTCCAGCGCCAGCAGCGGTTCGGTGGCCGCTTCCAGCCCCTCCAGCACGCGCGCGGCGGTCTTCGGGCCCACGCCGGGCAGCAGTTGCAGGGTGCGGAAGCCGGCCATGCGGTCGCGCGGATTCTCCAGCCATCGCACCACGGCCATCACGTCCTTGACGTGGGTCGACTCCAGGAATTTCAGGCCGCCGAACTTCACGAACGGGATGTTGCGGCGGGCCAGTTCGATCTCGACCTGGGCGCTGTGGTCGGCGGCGCGGAACAGCACGGCCTGCGCCATCAGCGTCAGCCCGGCCTCGCGCCGCGCCAGCACCTGCTCCACCACGAAGCGCGCCTGATCGGCCTCATCGTTGACCACCACCACGCCCGGCTTCTCGGCTGACTCGCGCAGGGACCACAAATCCTTGGTGAATCGCTCGGCAGCCAGCCCGATCACCGCGTTGGCGGCGGCCAGGATCGGCTGGGTGGAGCGATAGTTCTGCGCCAGCGTCACCTGATGCGCGGGCGGCGAGAAATGCTGCGGAAAATCGAGGATGTTGCGGACCGTGGCGCCCCGGAACGCGTAGATCGACTGGGCGTCGTCGCCCACCACGGTCAGGCCGCGCCCGTCCGGCTTCAGCGCGAGCAGGACCGACGCCTGCAAGGCATTGGTGTCCTGGTATTCGTCCACCAGCACGTGGTCGAAGCGCGCGGCCATGTCCTGCGCCAGCGACGGCTCGGTCAGCGCCTGCGCCCAGTAGAGCAGCAGGTCGTCGTAGTCGAGCACCTGCTGCTTCTGCTTGGCGGCCACGTAGCCGGCGAACAGGGCCTTGAGCGCGTCCGCCCACATCGCATAGCGCGGGAATTGTGTTTTGAGGATCACTTCCAGCGGCAGCTGGGTGTTGACCACGCGCGAATAGATCGCGAGGCAGGTTTCCTTGCGCGGAAAGCGCGAGGTCTGCTCGGAGAGGCCGAGGTCGTGCCGCACCACGTGCATCAGGTCCGCTGAATCGCCCCGGTCGCTGATGGTAAAGGTGGGCGCCAGCCCCAGGGTCTCGGCGTACTCGCGCAGCAGCCGCGCGCCAATGGCGTGGAAGGTGCCCGACCATTGCAGCGCCGCCCGGCCCGCGCCGGTGCTGGTGCCCAGCGCCTGATCGACGATGCGCTCCACGCGGCGGCCCATCTCGGCGGCGGCGCGGCGCGAGAATGTGAGCAGCAGGATGCGGCGCGGATCGGCGCCGCCCAGCACAAGGTGCGCCACGCGGTGCGCCAGCGTGTTGGTCTTGCCCGAACCGGCGCCGGCAATGATCAGCAGCGGCGCATCCCCGGCGTGCGACGCCGCCGCGCGCTGCTCCGGGTTCAGGCGGGACAGATAGGCGGGGACGTCAGCGGGAACGTCGGGGGCGTCAGCGTCGAGAACAGGATCCGGGGGCACGGGCAGGGCAGGGACAGGAGGGAGGCTGAGAAAATTCTGGCGCTCACTGTATATCCATACAGCAGGCCAAGGCAAGCCGGGCGGAAGGACGGGGCCATCGCGCAACAAAAAAGGTGCCGCAATGGGCACCTTTGGAAGACGTTCTGAGACGATGCCTGGCGATGGCGGCTTGGAGCGTCAGGTCGGCGGAATCAGGCCGCGCTGGCCAGCGCGCCGTCGAGCAGCTTGTGCAGCGACTCCCATTCGGGCTCGCCCACGTAGCGCTTGAGAATTTTCCCGTTCTTGTCGACCACGAAGGTCGTCGGGGTGAGCTGCACGTCACCGAAGGCCCTGGCTGCCGTGCCGTCGGAGTCCATCGCCACCTTGAACGGCAGTTCGCGCGTCTTGGCGAAGTTGGCCACATACATCGGCGGGTCGTAGTGCATGGCCACGGCGACGAAATCGAGGCCCTTGCCCTTGAACTGCTGGTAGGTCTTGATCATGTCGGGCATTTCCTTGACGCACGTGGTGCAGCTGGTGGCCCAGAAGTTGATCAGGTAGACCTTGCCCTTGAGGTCGGCCGTGCTGACCTTCTCGCCCGAGAGCAGCGTGAAGGTGGCGGCGGGCACGGTGCTGGACGGCGCCAGCGCGCGGTAGCCGAAGACACCCAGCACGGCAAGGACGACCACGGCGACGAGGATCGGCACGATCGGGCGGCGCTTCGGGGCGGTGGAGGCGGTGGAATCAGACATGGGAGGCAGTCCCGTGAGATGGATCGGCGAGAAATCGGCGAGAAATCAGCGCAAGGCGTCGCTATTCTACTTCCGGGCGATCTTGGCGCGCGCGGTGTCCAGCGCCTGCTCCAGGTAGGCGCCGTAGAAATCGCCCTGCAAGCCCAGCAGCGCGTTGGCCACGGGCTGGCCGTTGGCGTCGAGGAACAGCACGGTCGGCGCCACGGAAACATTGTGGGCGCGCGCCCACTTCTTGGCGGTGGTCATGGTGCCGTCGATGTCGCGGATCGGCGTGTCGGCGGTCATGTCCACTTCCCGTGCGGCGATCTCGCCGGCGGCCACTTGCGGCGCGAGGTAGTTGCGGCGCACGGTCTCGCAGTAGCTGCAACCGGGCAGGCTGACCAGCACCACCAGCGGCTCGCCGGCCTTGGTGGCGGCGGCGGTCTGGGCGGCCACGTCGGTCACGGCGGGCAGGTGGCCCCCCGCCGCGTGGGCGGCGCCGCTGGCCAGCAGCAGGGCCGCTAGCCAGGGCAGGGCACGAAAGATGGACAGGCGTGGACGCATAGGGGGGCGAAACTCGGGGGCGAAACTCGCAGAAAATCGATGCGGCGACGAGCGGTCGCGCGCGACTTCCCGGATAATACCGGCTTGCGCCAGCGGGCGTGCGAGTGGCCGAAGACGCACCCGCTACCGCGCTTGCCTAATAAGAATGCTCTCCATGCTCCGCCAGCCCCGCCGACCGCTCCGTTCGCTTCCCCACGCCATCCTGCCGTCGCTGGTCCTCGTGCTGCTGGCGGCGCTGGCCGGCTGCTCGCCGCGCTATGACTGGCGCACCATCCTGTCCGACGAAGGCCAGTACGCCGCGCTCTACCCCGGCAAGCCGACCAGCGCCGCGCGCGACGTGGCGATTGCCGGGCGCAAGCTGCCGATGACCATGGAGGCGTCCCGCATCGACGACACGCTGTTCGCCGTGGGCGTGGTCACGTTGCCCGCCGACGACGCGGCGCTGCGCCGCGAGGCGCTGGCGTCGATGCAGGCCGGCCTCGTGGCCAACCTCGGCGCCCATCCCGAGGCCCCGGCGCGCACCCGCGCGATCACGGTGACATCGGCGGCCAAGCCGCCCGTGGCCCTGGAGGGCGTGGAATTGACGGTGACCGGCGTCTCGCCGCAGGACAAATCGCCGCGCCGGCTCACCGCGCGGCTGGTGGCGTCCGGCACGCGCGCGTACCAGGCCGTGGTGCTGGAGGCGGGCGACGCCGCCCGCGACGCACGGCAGGCCGAGCAGGTGGAGCAGTTCCTGACCGGATTCCATCCGTTCTGACAGATTTTTGTGATGTAACTGACGTTCCAGGGAGAACAAGATGCGTTGGGAAGTGTGGCTGGCGTATTTCGCCGCGTGCTGGGTGATCGCGATTTCGCCGGGGTCGGGCGCCGTGCTGTCGATGAGCCACGGGCTCTCGTACGGGCTGAAGAAGACCACGACGACGATCATGGGCCTGCAACTGGGCCTGGTGATCATCCTGCTGATCGCTGGCGGCGGGCTGGGCGCGCTGCTGCTGGCCTCCGAAGAGGCCTTTGTGGTGGTCAAGACCATCGGCGCGGCCTACCTGATCTATCTCGGCATTCAGCAATGGCGGGCGAAGGTCGAGTCGCAGGGGGATGGGGAGGGCAATGCCGAAGGCGCGGCGGGCCGCGTGCGCGTGGCTGTGATGAGCCGCCGCCGCCGGTTCGCCACCGGCCTGCTGACCAACGTGACGAACCCCAAGGGCATCATCTTCATGGTGGCCGTGCTGCCGCAGTTCATCGACCCGACCCATCCGCTCGGGCCGCAACTCGCCATCCTGGCCGCGACGATGTGCGGCGTGGATCTGGTCGTCATGCATGGCTACGCGCTGCTGGCGTCGCGCATGCAGGGCCTGTTCCGCAACGCCCGCGCGGTGCGCTGGCAGAACCGCTTCTTCGGCGGCGTTCTGGTGGCCGTGGGCACGGCGCTGTTCTTCGTGCGCCGGCATCCGGCCTGACGCTTCTGCCTGAACCCTCTGGCGGAGATTGCCAAGATCCGGCTGGCGCCTGCCGGCCGGGTTTGCTTCAATGGGGAGAGACCGTTGCCGGAGATCCCCGATGCCTGCTGTACTGCGCTCTGCCCTGACTGCCTTGACCGCCCCGAGTGTCCTGACCGCCGCGCACCGGGAGCCGCCTCCCGAGCCCCCGCCGCCCGGCCACCCGCCTGACCTCCCGCCGATCGAGGAGCCGCCGCCCCCGCCGGTGGAACCCCCGGTCTAAGCCCCGGCCTAACCCGCCCGCAGCGCGCGCCGGTACTGGATGGCCTCCGCCACATGCGCGGCGGTCAGTACGGCCGCGTCTTCCAGGTCCGCAATCGTCCGGGCCACCTTCAGCACCCGGAAGTACGCCCGGGCCGACCAGCCCAGCTTCTGCATCGCCCCGCGCAGCAACGCCTGCGCGTCGGCCGCCAGCGGGCAGTGATCGTCGATGGCGCGCCCGGACAACTCCCCATTCGGCATGCCCTGCCGGCCCAGTTGCCGCGCCCGGGCCGCCACGGCCCGTGCGCGTACCGCTGCGCTGGCCTCCCCGGGCGGGCCATCGAAAATCTCCTGCTGGCTTTGCGCCGGCACCTCGATCTGCAGGTCCACGCGGTCCAGCAAGGGCCCGGACACCTTCGACTGATAGCGCTGGATCTGGTCCGGCGTGCAGCGGCACGGCCGCGACGGGTGGCCGAGGTAGCCGCACGGGCACGGGTTCATCGCCGCCACGAACTGGAAGCGCGCGGGGAAGTCCGACTGGCCCGCCGCGCGCGAGATGGTGATGTGGCCGGTCTCCAGCGGCTCGCGCAGGACCTCGAGCACGCGGCGCTCGAACTCTGGCATTAGGTGCCACAGACTGTATGTCTGGTTTGCAAGTCCTTCTTTTGAGGTACTGTTGGCGCGCAACTGGAGACCAATGTGTTGTCTGAACACCGATACAAGGTCGTATTAGTCCGCCCCCATGAAGAGTTCGCGACACCTTCGCAGGTCTTGGCTGTCGCCCAAGTCAGCTTGCGGCCAACGGAAGGTTTTCGGCTTCTTGACCTCAGGCAGTTGGCAATCATAGTCGACGAAGCTGGAATGCCGGTCCGGCTGGTAAATCAGTTCTTGGCGCAACTTGCTTTGCGCAGCAGAAGCATGACTGGAGACACTGTTAGGTCGTATGCGGAGGCCGTTGTCGCGTGGTTACGCTATTTGGACGACGCGAAGGTCAAGCTCGTTGACGTTACGGAGGAGGATCTCGGCCTGTATCGCAACCACCTTATCGCACCGTTGCCTGGCGAGAAGAGTCGTAAATCCCCAGTCACTGCCAATCACCGCTTAGTTGTCGCAGCTGAACTACATCGGTGGGGGGAGCGAAGCGGTGAAATTCGGTCTCCTTTGGGGCGACATCTAGTCAATCATCCGGCACCAAAGAGAGCGCACTCAGACATCGCTACTTATCGCCGAAGCAGCGAATCGTACCTCGCAGCGGTCGACAAGAGGCTACCGAGAGTCTTGACACGAGAGGAGATTCTGCGCCTCTTCCAGATAGCGAGGATGCCATTCCGGCTGATGTTCCGCTGGTGCCTCACCACCGGTCTGCGGAGATCGGAGATCTGCAGTCTGACGCTACAGCACCTGCCAACACCCGAGCAGCTGGGAGTCGCAGTTGGGCAACTGGTGACCGTCGAACTACTTCGAAAGGGGTCAAGACTGCACACTATCGTCGTGCCGCCAAGCCTTGTCGAAGAGACTCGCTGGTACGCCCTTATGGAGAGGCCAGTAGCATTCAGGAAAGACGCGGAGCCGATTTTCCTAGGGGCACGTGGCGCACCGATCTCACGCGCGTCGCTGACAAGGCACTTCCGAGAATGCGCTGATCACATCGGAAGCCCCGCCACACTGCATCACCTGCGCCACACTTTTGCAGTTCATGTCCTCCATGTTCTGGATTGCTTCGCGGCACGGGGAAATCCGATGAACTCTCTGAAAACTCTTCAGGTGATGATGGGCCACGCGTCGGTGGAAACCACCGAGGTCTACCTTCAGGCCATGTCCGTCTGCAGTGACGCCGTCCGTGAGGCGCTGGACTATCTGTATGGGGGAACCTTGTGCGAAGTCTAGTGAATTGCAAGTGTGCGGGCAGCGTAGTCAAGATCACCTGCTCCGGCAACATCAGCGCTCGCCATTGGGATTTTGAAGAGGCGGGCTTCAGTCCCATCGTGGCCGGAGCACTGGCAAGGGCATTTGTCGCGAATGTCGGCCACACGTCTATCGAAAATTGTATGCAGTGCTGGCGCGCCATCCGGTACTTTGCTCGATCACTCCAAGACGAGCGGATGATAGACGAAGCGCGATTGCCACAGGATGCGCTTCTCCGATTCAAAGGCTGGCTATCCGGTCGATCCGATAGCCCGAAGACCTCCCAGGCTCATCTGAACTTCGTACGTCGACTCATCCTGTGGTGTACCAGAAACGTACCCCAATCCGTGGATCGCCGTATCCGGCTGACGGTTCCTCCATTTGTGGTGGTCAAGCAAGAACGCATATCGAGGGCTTTGCCCAACGTGTTGGTCAAGCGTATCTTGACCGCCTGCTATCAGGAAATTGAGCAGGCCGAGTACCGCATTGGTTTGGGTTGCCATCTTCGGGTGTTTCATGGACCACCTAACCCTCGCTCGCTTTTAGAACGGACATTTCGAAGCATCCTTTCTTTTGGCCGCGACGGTACGGCGGGGCAAGTTTATCTACTCGCCAATAAGGGCGGCTCCGCACTTAAACTCGCAAGCAAGTTCGGCGGTCTGTCGGAGGTTGATTCGTATCTGCGCCTCAAGATCGATCAAATGTTTCCGTTCTACCTTGCCATCCTCGTCCAAACCGGGGCGAACCCGATGGCGCTGTTACAGGCTCGGTGTGATTGTGTTCAGCCCCATCCTATTCGCGAGGATCTGGAGCGGCTGATTTGGGCAAAGCCCCGCGCCGGCCGGGAGCAGTTTGCCGATTTTCCGTGCCAGAAGACATGGTCTGCTCCTAACCTGGTCCGAAGATTGGCGCAATTGAATGAGCCATTGCGCTCGATGTGCCGACCAGAAGAGGCGAACGCCTTATTCGTCGCATCGAGTCGCCGTCAATCGTTGGTGGCCGCCGTGGTGTCATGGCAATCATTGCACAACCAGCTGAATGCATTTGTGCAAAGGCACGGGCTGGATAGCTTTTCCTTCTCCAACTTTCGGGCCACCGTGGCGCGAGCCCATCACCTTGCGTCACAGTCGATCGAGGTGGCTCAACGACGCTTGAGCCACCAGTCGCCCACAACGACCGCGCTGTACACGCCCGCGTCGGACCGCGCACGCGAACACGAAAGGATGATTGCCCGATTTCAGGGACAGCTCGTGACTTCGGCAATGAAGAAGCAGGTCAATAGGTCGCCGGACAGTCCTGCCCCTGCTGGTACTCCTTCGGCGTTGTATGAAACTGTTTTTGGCTTCGCTTGCCGCGATCCTCTCTCGGGAATTGCACCGAACAGCGTCGCGGGGAAGACCTGTTTGCAATTCCATCGTTGTGCAAGCTGCCCAGGCGCGCTGATTCCGCTCGACGATGTCACTGTCGTTGCGCGGCTCGTGGCTACTTATGAGGAACTACAAAGGGCGCGCGCCCGCGCTGTTCAAGAAGGATGGAGCATACGATTCCGAGCACTCTACGAGCCCACGTTGCGTATTCTCGGCGATGACATCCTGCCGGCGGTATCTGATTCCGTGATGGCGCGCGCGCGTGGTCTGGCGAATCGATGGGTGCTTCCTCGGCTGGAGTAGGCTTGTGCATGAACGTACTATTCGCAAGACACGGAACAAATGGTTCCTCAGCACTGGGGCACTGTACGGTGATGAGCCTCTGGAGTTGAACTGGTTGAAGGCACTCCCGGCTACTGGAGGATCCAGGCATCAGAGAGCCTACTTGCTTTCCAGCATGAAAGGATTGATGGAGGCACTTCTCGTCAATAGACGGGGCTACGGCGGAGCTGGTGTAAGTGCGGGCACGACCATGAATTGGTTCAGACTACTGCGCTACCTGATGGCCTGGATGGCTGCCCGGGACCTTTGGCGATTTTCTCAGTTGAGTCCTGATCATCTCCTGGATTTTCTGAGATCGATTTCGGCGCGACACGAACCAGACGGCATTGTGGCGATGTCATCGCTGCGGAACTGGTTGTCCCTTTTCGACCACATGTGGCATCTACGCCGGGAGTATCCAGCCTCCCTACGGGTTGACCCAGCTCCCCTGCGCTTGGAAGTCTCGCTCAACATCAAATCGAGGGCCAATTTACCCTGGAAGCCCCTCGAGGAAGCGGAGGCTCTACGGCTCATCCGAGATGCCTTGGAATGGATCGACCACCACGGTGACGTTGCGAAATCCATTGTCGACCGCATGTGGCAAGAAAGGCGTCGACACGTTGGCCTTAGCCGTCTGGCCAGACTTCGAAAGGTGCGCGCGCTGTATATGGACCTGGATACGGAGGCGTGGGTCGGGCCAATTCGTGCGTCCCTTGGCATGGAAAACTCACCCATCGATTCCGTAGTGACGCGCCTGATGACTCTTACCGAAGGCGCATGCATCATCGCACTGCTGTTTCTCGTAGGGATGCGCTCCAGCGAGCTGGTTCGGCTGGATGCCGACTGCCTCTGCTACGAAGGAGAGCCAGACGATCGCCTTGGTTACGTCTACGGAGTCGCGGCAAAAAAAGGTGGGCAACGTCGGCGCTGGGTCGCCGCCGAACCAGTGGCGGGGGTGATCCGATTCCTCGTTGAGCTTTACGAAGAGATCCGCCGCGATGCACGCCAGGGTGCCTTGTTTCTGAGGAAGGCCCAGGCAGCACCAATTCCTCTGCCCGATCGCACAGTGCACCGGATGGACGTCAGCGTGTTGGCGTCGAAGATGATGGCGTTTGCGAACGCGCCGTACCGACGAGGTCCATCGCAATGCGGATTCACGCTTCACCCGCACATGGCCCGCAAGACCTTCGCCAGGTTTGTGGTGCTGCGAGACAAGCAGGCACTGGAGTCGTTGGCGTATCACTACGGGCATGTGTATCGTTCGCTGACCGATGGTTCGTATGTTGGCTCGGACATTGCATTGGCACGTCTGATATCGGAAGAAGACCGTAGAGAACTTGCCATCGCACTGACTGATCTTCTGACGAGCGGCAACGTCGGAGGAAAAGCCGCAAGAGTGCTCATGCGACGCTTTGACTCGCTCAGTGAGGCACCACGCCTTCGAGGTAAGAAAGCCGTCCAGTCGATGGTCAAACGGTTGATTGCAGAGGGTGTTCAGCTGGCGCCGTGTGACTGGGGATACTGCGTCTACTCTCAGGCGATGTCTGCCTGCGGCGGTGACATGCGAGGCCCGAATGAGGCTGGCCGGTCACCGGACGTTTGTGCCAGCTGCGCGAACTTTGCGACAACCGACCGCCATCGTCCGTATTGGAACGAGCGCCTCAGCAGAGAGGAAGCGTTCTTGCGCAACAATCTCCCTGCGCAGACCCGGGCGATCGTCGAACTTCGGGTTGATCGATCCCGAGAAATCCTATCCCAGCTCGTACGCGGGCCGTCAGGCCGTGACATCGATGCAGGAGACTTGACATGCCAAAGCAGCAAGCCGGACTTGGAGTAGTCGAAAGAGTCGATGCGGTCCTCGCTCTCCAGCGACACGAGAACCTACCCGTGTCGATTGCAGCGGTCTGCCGATTGGCCCAAGTCAACCGCGCCAGCCTCTATGTCCATCATCCAGCGTTGGTCGAGCGGATCAAGGGCCTTCGCCCTACCAGCAACCGCCAGCCGGCGCGTAGCGCGAAGACCGTGTCATCGGCTGAACTGCGTAAGCGACTGCAAGCGCAGCTCCAAAGGAACCGGGCGTTGTTGCTTATCTGTCTCGAACTGGACTGTGAGAACCAGCGGCTGAGAGCACGCTTGGCTGCAGGTCAAGCACTGAAGAGTAAGAACATGCGATAAGCTGGCTCGTGCCGCTAGCCTTGCTTGTCAGTCTCCCCGAGGTGACCCAGCTCAAGGATGGTGGGCTCTTGCCACACGGATGGCGGCATGAGAGCTTGTTCGGAACATTGATACCGAACCCCTTGCGCAGCACGTCGTTGCGCGTGCCGGCGAACATCGCCGATAAACGCTGCACGCGCAAATGCGTTAGATTTTCGCCAGCAACGGTGCCGTATCATCTCAACGGCTATCCAGATCTGCCGCCCATTCAGCGAAATACGCCGCTACCGTCGCCGGCTTGGAAAAATCGAGCATGAAAAATGAGCCTCCCCGCAACGCGTAATACTTGAAGATCTCCCTTCGTACGCGAGTCAAGACATCCGGCGTGGCTGCCTCATTCATATCTGCGCCTGCGGCATTCCAGATCTCTCTGTGGTAGAGGCAGGTGTCAAGGTCGGTATCGTCCCTAGCTCCCCGCACTACGTACCCGTAGACGACCCTGCCTTGATTCTTAAAGGGAATCTGCCTCAGTGTACAGCGGTTGTCGAGCCACTTTAATCCGATCGCAGCCGCCTCTTGCAGGTCATTTGAGAAGGTCCAAGTGACCCGGTCATCTACGTCTTCGACCGCATACCGTGGGAAACCGAAGCGAGCCCAATAGTAAATTAGCTCGGTCGGATGATGGCAGATTGCGCGGCCCACGGGCTTAACTACTGGAGGGATATCGGTAACCATGTTCCCAACGCTCGGCGAAGGCTTCGGGGCGTGGTGGACCAACTTGCAAGTATGGATTTGCGCATCACATGCTTCCGTTGATTGTTTGTCCATGCCGCCACCGTTCAAGAATGTCCTGACTTCCGATAGGAGGTCTGCACCAAACTTCCCTCGTTTCCCAAACGTCTATCGAAGCGCGGCTTCCCAGTTGGAGGAGTTGCCCAGCAACGTTTGCCATCCGTCCGCTGAGTCTGAATTCTACGAATATCGTAGGGAAATGCAATGCGAAATCTACGATATTCGCAAGAATGGGAAAGACGGAGCCAACTACCGTATTCGGGCGTCGCTTGCGTCAAGCAAGGCGGCGGGCCGGTATTCCCCAGGACAAGTTGGGCGTTGCAATCGGCTTGGACGAAACCACCGCCAGCGCACGTATCAGCCGCTATGAGACCGGCGTGCACGAACCGTCGGTCGAAATCGCGCGAAAGCTTGCAATGGTGCTTAAGGTACCAACTGCGTATCTTTATTGTGATCAGGATGAACTCGCGGAATTTCTTCTCGCGTGGCCGCACCTAAACAGGGTCGACAAAAGGGAAATTGGGTATATCGTTGAAAGCAGGCTGTCGTCGAGGGCCTGATCGGAAACGACCCAGAGAGGAACGACCGGAAGCAGCCAGCCACCACAATGTGTGCGCGCTGGCTGTCCGGCTCCTGCAAGCCGTCGCTCGGCACAACTGAGCGGGTGGCCTGGGTGGCCGTGGCGCTCATGTTGCCCCTGCGAAGCTGCGGGCAGCGACACCACACTGGATTCGGCACACGCACGTCATGCATGCGCTGGTCAAAGCTGTCGAACTCTCCGCGATGCGCGACAACCTGCGTCACGCATCCATCTCGGCCACCTGGATCCACCTGCATGCCGATGATGCCAGGCGTGCCCGGCAGTTCGGGCAAACTTTTAGCCGCTGATTCATGAACCGAGGTCTAAGGCAGCACTAGCCGGTGCCTGCAGGTAATCAAGAGCAATAGGGCCGAAGGGGACGCGTTTGGTGCCGAGTGCTCTGCCGAGCTGTGCGCACAGCGCTCAGTATTTCGGTGCCCTAAAGTAGCGCCGTACAATTTCCAACGCAGTTGCCGCGCTGATATGAGCACAATAGGATTGAAAATCGTCGGCCTTCGCTCGGTCCGCGAGATCTGACACCGCTTTGATGCAGAGCGAACGCACAGGCGCACCGGCGTGGTTTGCCGCTGAGTAGTAGAGTCCATAGCACTCCATGTCTACTGCGGCAATCTTCCGATGCTGCTTTCGAAAGACCTTCTGGATGTCGACCGAGGCAATGACCGAGCTTCCCGTCACCATTGGCCCCACTACAAGCTTGGACGCCACATCCGGATGGGCGCCGTTATAAACGGCGACCAATTCCGGCAGCTTCGTTTCCGCACTACGCGCCTCGGCAACCAATTCGGCGGCGCCATCTCGTTGATCTAGGGCGGTTGCCAGGTCACCCTCATCTCCCCACTTTCCTGCTTGCCAATCCCAGCTCTTATCGGCGACCACAATATCGCCAATTCTGACTTGATCGGAAAAGCCACCGCATATGCCCGTCATCAGGATGACACGCGGGCGGAACTCATAGAGCAGGGCTGTTACCGCATGGGTGGATGCAACTGGACCCATCTGCGACAGGTGGGCGCAGACTACCCTTTTCTCCATGCCCGGACTGAGGGCGACAGAGCCTGTGCGATAGAGAATATTCCTGTTCAGGAGCAGCTCTTCTCCCATCTGAAGTGGCCATGTCGCATAGACGGCGTCCAGCTCGAATCGTAGTGCGTTGATGACGCAGATGTCATAGTCGTTCGACTCGCGCGCATCCCCAATGCGGCGATGCATCAGCAACAACGATGTCAGTGATTCTTGCCAAGCTACTTCGCCCTGCGTGACATGCAGTACTTGCGTTACCAGGCTGCGAAAATCGTTAGCAAAAGTCGCTGACGCATCCCAGTCCGCCGTGATGCCGAGTATGTGGTGCGGCGCTGGAGTTGTCCCATCCTCGACGATTTGCCGCAGTAGCTCCACGCTATTCGCTCCCTGGGGCAGCGCGCCGGCCCGCGCCGGCAGAAGTACGTCGATGAGCAGGGCATCGACTGTCTCGTGACTCAGGATTACGCGCGCAGCAGCAGCATGTTCGGCGGTTAGAATGTCCTGTGCTGTCGCGCCCTTGTCGATCAAGAAATTGCGAACCAGGTCGACCTTCTGCGTGTCATCGTCAACAATCAAGAATCTCATTGCATATCCAAAAGATGTGCGGCCGAAAGAATTTCTCGTAACGCCTGTTGCCAGGCGCCGTGCTGCCCCGTGTAGTGAATCACGCCAAGGAACCGGCTATCCAGTTCGCTTCGCAGCATTTCCTCAAGTCCCCTTGGGTCGCGACGCCTTCCATCACGAGGCAATACAAACTCCTCATACTGCGTCAGGACCACACTCTTCGTCGATGTCGTCTCAGAATCAATGAATCGAAGAATGTCGGCGCCGCCAAATCCTTGAGGCTGTCCGCCCCCCCTTCTGTCCTTTACGAAATCAAACGTCGGTATCGACATATCGATGATGGCGAACGTGACATCAATGTCGCTCAATACCGAGACAGAACTGGCCAGTGACTCTGCCGTCTGTATCACAACATCCGGTGGCAAGACGTCGCGCAAGAATCTCACGATGGTGCGCTGCTTCGGTTCGTCATCCTCCACAACAAGTACAGTTCGCTTACTCATAGGCTTCGAAGACCCCCTCCCTTTCGTAAAGAGGTACGGTCAGGCGTGTAAACCACTGCCCCTCTTTAATCCCGAAATCGAATGGCTGCTCACACAGTTCACGTGGTACTGAACGCGTCAGGCGAGCCAACTTGGGGAATCCGGATCCTCCCTCCCGATTGATCAGTTCCAGCGGAAGTTCGCCAATGTACTTGGCCCGCAACACACTTAGACCTCCGGATATCAATGCCTTCATCCTGTCGTCCGACAATGCGCTATGTGACTCGAATGTGAGGAGTCGATGGTTCGCGTCAAACTCACAGTAGAGCTCGATAGGCGGGAGGTCGACGGAGAGCCCGGAATGCTTCCACGCATTCTCAAAGATAACGAACAGGCAATCCATTAGGACGGCAAGGGCGGATGTCGTGAGTGGCAGCGGTTTGGGGGGCAGGCTCTTCAGTTGAACGTTAGCAGGAAACCTCCTATGTACGTTCCTGGTCGCCACCGAGGCAATCTCGATGGCGTCGGCCAGTTGATAGTACTCGCCTGATCCCGCGCTGGGTAACCTGAACCAATTTGCGACCGTGTCGCACTGCGACTTGGTCATGGTCGATGCTGTCGTCAACGTTGTGATCAACGGCAAGTATTTCTGTCCCATCGAACGAAGTGTCTGCTTCAGCAATTCCACCCTGCCATGCAAGGCATTGGACAAATCCTCGTTGACATACGCTCGCAGATCCGCGACACCGTATTCGATCAGCTTCCAGAAAATGAAGTATCCGGAGTTGAGGAAGGCTTGAAATGACGGCGGTCGTTCGGCCAAGCCGGCTGCAAGCAGCTTGGCCAAAGGTGGCGACACAACCTGCGTGAACGCGCCGTTTGGCTTATCTGGACTACGTACCTGAACTCTCTGGTCAACGAAGTTATCGACAAGCGAGCGGATATCTGTTGAGAATGCCTGCATCGCACTAAGCACCACCTCCTTCTCATCCTTCGACAGGCGGAGTGTATCGCCCCAGCGATTCTCGAACGCTTCCTGAGAAAATCCAGTGGCGGAGTAGAGCAGTCCCTGCTCCTCAAGCGGTCCCAGTATTGTTCCGCGCAGACTTCCGTGACGAATCCGGACGCTCAAGTAAGTATCCAGTCCATCCGTCGGATCCAGGAGGAATCGCTTATAGAAGCGATCCACGACGTCGATCAGCAACGTATCGGCCGCAGTGGGCTTGCCCTCCGAGAATTCCTTGAGCACGTCGATGTTGTCCGGGTCCAGGGCAAATCGACGAAGCAAGTCGTCCACCGAGCGACCACCGGACGTACTCTCACTGAGACGCCGCCAGCGCTCGTAGTCCTGCCCCAACTCTTTTTCCGCCCAGCGCGTGATGGCCGACTCGTTCACAAACACGCGCGTCTCATCAATACGTTCGAGCCCCCGTTGCAACGTCTGGTCAAGGGTCAGGTCCTTGATGCCCTCGGCATACTCTGCCTGGGAATCCTGGTCCCACCCGAGCAGCAATTGCAGAACTGCCATGCGCTCCACGCGCACTTCCGCCGTCGACTCGAACTGGTGGCACATGGAAAGGTTTTCTTCCACCCAAACATCGCGAAGAAAGGCGATCAACTGCTCCTTGCGGTCGTTGTCAGCTACCGCAAAGTCATCGGCTACGCTCTCCCGCATGCCGGATTGAAGGAAACGCCGACATGCCATCTTGCAGATGTACCCAACCGACGTTGCCCCACGCGCCAGAAACTCGTAATGCGCCACGAGTCCGACCTGGATCGGATCGAGATCCTTGAAGTGCATCCACTTCCAAGCGGAGAAGAGGGTGTCGGAAGGAAACTCTATGGCGTACCGGTAGTCCTTTCGGAACCAGGCCTCAAGCAATTGGACAACCGATTCGCATTGTCCTTCCTTGATCAGGACAAGCGCATCAAATTTTGCGCACTGCCGCTCCCAATAGGGTCCTCTATCCCGCAGACTCTGGAGGAGTGCCCTGAGCTCTTCATACTTCTGTGCCTCCAGGAGTCGTTGCGCAAACCATAGGTGCAGGGGGCCAGGCTCCGGAAATACTTCGTAGAATCCCCACCGACTCAATGCAATCAGCTGGTCAGGGGCAGTTTGCTTGCCGACACTAGCCAGGTAGGCAAGAACAAGCCGCCGTGCGGTATCCGAACCAAGTGCCGCCGCATCTTGAACACAGACGCTGTCTGGAAGCGTGATCACGGAGAAGCCAAGTACGCGCTCCGACGCGACGCCGCTCGACGCATACAATGCCGAATTGGCAACCGCCGGTCCTATGTCCAAGCCCCTAAGGTTGAGCCCCCATTTCATTAGCTTGCCAACGGTCTCGTAGGCGGCAGCGCCTTCGGTCCGACAACGCGCCAAGTCGCCAGCAATCGTCAGCGGGAGCGTCGACGTCTCTCCGCTAACGTGGCCGTAGAGCTCTTGATACAGCTCGTTGGGTTGGGCAAGAATTTCGGTAGGTATCGCCTCTGCATCGTCCAGACCAAGCAGGAGCTTGTTCAGACGGTGATCCTGGTACCCTGCGCTTATCAGCGATTTGACCAGCCTGTGCGCTGTCGGAATCAGATCGCATAGATCCGGGTCGCATGCAACATACCCGATCGCTTCAATGATGCTTTCGTAGTAGTCCACGAGAGAGGAGCTGATGTCGCGACACAAAATGTTCGGCAGTGCCCTTCGTGGCGTTTCAACGAGTGATAGCGCTCTGTATTTCAGATAGTCAACCAGCCAGGGAGTAATTGACTCCAGCCTAGGAAACGAATTATTGCATTTCCCGTAAACGGCATCGTACGAGAATGCGTCATCGTTCCTGTCCTCAAGAATTTGAAACAGCAGTCCCGGAATGCTGTTGACCGCAGTGGCCTGCAGCTCGCCAAGCCACGCCCGCTGCGCCTGCGTCCCGTCTGCAAGCTGGAGTAGCGCAGCGCGCAGCTCGACGGCCCAAAGGGTCCAGCCCGATGTACGGACGGTTGCATCGAGCTTGTCTTTGGCATCGGCCAGCCGATTGGCCAGAACAAGCTTCTGGAGCTCGCTTGCGGCTCGCCGGAAGGCGTTGATTCTGGCTGCATGCGGTTTAAGCCAGTGCTCCGACCAAAGGAACTCTGACTTAAGGGGTAACGGTATCAGGGCAGTCTTCGCCCAGATGAGTTCTGAGGGTTTCTTCAGGCCCGACGAGAAAAGCGTCCTTGCGGTCTGCTGCGCAGATGCGCGGAAGGCGCCGAGGATGGTGCCATACTCGCTCGGGGGGCGCGACGCACGCAGTTCGCTCAGCAGCTGTGTGGCGGCTTGACTGTGCGAGCCGTCGGCATTGCGGAATTTGCTGCGCATCCATGAACTGGAAGGAGCCATTTAGTCCTATCTCAAAGGGATTGTAATGACGGTTCAGCAGGGCGCGTCAGACTTGCGTGTGGTCTCGCGTAACTTGCTAGGAGGCAGCGCCAATGCATTCTAATTGCAGCTCGTGACATAGCCGCTTCGATTGAGTCAATGGTCCTCATTTGAAGGCAGTGCTGCCCAGCGGCACCAGAGCCTCTTGATTCGTGGCCATTGCCAGTCCATTAAGTGATGTTGTAACCGCAATATGGCACGCTAAAATCCGAGCGTCCAGCCCACCATCGTGGTGTTTTCGCAGACTGCGGTCACGGGCGCCACACTGGGGAACCGTTACACTCGTCGGCTGCAGTTCACAAGAGTTTTGCCGAAACGCCGCTTGGGACTCATCATCTGGCCGATGCGTTGACCGGTTGAGCCCACAGGCCAAGAGCGGACATTCAAGCTCGGCTATGTGCAGCGGAATAGCGTCCTTTCAAGATTCTTCTGTAGCGGTATGTCAGCACAGCGCACTTTTCTAAGGGTCTGATCTCGGTGTTATAGCGGAGTCCTCCATGCTAAATTGGCGGTTTAAGAAAGTTTATCCGCGAGTTTCATGCGAATTCTCGTCCAGTACGGTGGTGCTCCAAGGAAGTTCGTCGTTCTCGAGTCGAGCGATCGAGATGGGTCATTGACTCTAGTGATGCGACGGGATGGCGTAAGTCATTCTCGATCGTCATGGAGCACGAGGCCAGGAGAGCAGCCTCCGCAAGAAATTGAGTTTCAGGCGCCACGTCCCAAGAGCAAGCGAATTACAATCCATCAGTCTGGTCGCATCAACTATCACGAGAACGGAAGGAGAATTTTTGTCGAGCCGCTTACTCGTGTCACACTAACCTTTCCTATTTACGGCTATCGCATCCCCACCTTGTCAAAGCTGGATTTGCATCCAGAACCGGTCGGCGATGACGATGTCGTGATTGATCTGTCGGACCTGGACGGACCAGTTTCATTTTCCATACTTCTTGGTCCTAAAGAACTAGTCCTCCCGGGAAGGGCGCTCAAGCTCGCCTATGAGGCAGAGGGCTACGCATTAGGAATTTGCGTCGACCAAGTCCCCTTCCTGGTGCCGGTCGGCTACGAGGATCACTTTACTACCGTCACACCGGAAAACGGTCCGTTTAACGAACAGCAGATGGAAGAGGATCAAGCGCTGATTGCCTACCATCAGGCCGTTACAAAATCAACCGGCCCCATCCTTTACCAGCCTAATGGCGAAGGCGTAATTAGGTTAGTGTTCTCGGTGCCAATGAGAGTGGCGCCAAAGTTCAAGATCGAACTCGCCGATCCGAATCTCGACGTTTTAGATCAGGACATTCAACGGGATGGCAGATCGGATAAGGTCACGTTGAAGTTCAAGGTCCGGCATCGGCGGTCAGGCCAAATCATTCGGAAAGATGTTGCGGTACGGTCTATTGAGCTTGACGCGGAGCTGTGAGACTCTCGCCGATCGTGCCTCAGAACACGCCTGACTGGTCAGTTGACACGGGACGTCTTCGCGCCACGCCGTTGTGTGCATTTCCGTCGGTCGGTCTCACGCTAATATCCGCTTCGGAGCGGCTACAGAAGTCCGACCTGGCAGGGAAGGATGACGACCGGCGGACTTCCGGGTTCGGCCAAGAGCCGCCTTTCGGTGCGGAGGGAGGGCTGACCGCTCCAGGCTGTAGGTGTAGCAGCACTGCGCGGATCCGTGACGGTCAGGGAGGACCCAGATGACGTGGGACATCAGGAAGACATTGGACCTAGTCGAGGCCAGATTCGGCTGGTCTCAGCGGGTGATGGCGAACGCGTCCATCCAGTCGACCAGTCAAAGGCTGCGCTATGCGCACTTCCACTACCACCAGTTGGTCGATGAACTCGATGCCTATCGGAAAGAGCTGGGCGATCGTTTGGTGATCGACGCCGCCTTCGGCCAAAACAAGGACGTGCAGCAAGCGTACTACGCCTTCATGGAACGGGTGGGTGCCCACGCGGTGGCCAGCGTTCAGTCGATCCACGCGGTTGCCGACCTGCTGGCGGCATCGGTGTTCATGAGCCTCGACCTCAGCGCCAAAAGCAAAGCGGTGGCAGAGCACGATATCACCTTCGGGCTGACGCTGGGCCGCCTAGCGACCGACTCGAAGCACGCCACCATCGAATCCATGCTGAGGGGCCTGATGGCGGATGCCGGTTTCAAGCATGTGAATGCGCTGTCTAACAAGGCGAAGCACAGCAGCATTGTCCAGCCTATGCTCAACGAAGACTTCACCGGCCTGCGGGAGCAGCGGATCGAAGTCCAGTTCCAGGAGTTCGAGCGCAAGGGCGTGAGGTACCCGCAAGGATCGATCGCTGACGTGCTCAGGCCAGCCTACAACCTCGCCTCCAAGACTGTGGTCGACGTGGGCAAGGAAATGATCAAGGTCCTGACCTGAACCGAACAAGGCTGTTGCAACACTCCCATCATGTCGCCCATTGACCGGCTGCTGGCCAGCTCGCACGACTTCTCGGGGATATTGCACGAAGACTCAACGAACGCCCGCGCAAAACACTAGACTTCGATACACCGGCTGAACGATTCCAACAAGCTGTTGCGTTGACCGGTTGAATCCGCAGTCGCTTGTGGACGTCCAGTTACTGCCGAAGCTCAACGATGATCGCCTGTTAGATCAGGCGCTCCAGCGCCAGTTGTCGGGCTCTGACTGTCCTGATTGTGTTCGACCTGAGCCTTATAGGCGGCGTGGTTCATGACATGCTTGGCGATGTTGATGAACTTGAGTCGCCGCTTCACCGGTTTGGCCACCCAGCTTGCGATGTGCCGCTCGTTGAGCCCACGTACGATCTCGTTGAGGGGGCTTTCTCACCGTCGTCAAAGTGTCCGTCACGAACGTTCGAGTTTTGGGGCGCCAATTCGATTTCCGAAGTATCCAGGCCGATATTCGGATGAGCGTTGGCGCAATTAGCGTGGGGCGCTAAAGTTGGCGCCAAAACGCGGTGATTGCGACAAATGCGCGGCGAGACTGCTCCAAAAGCGCGGGCCCATACGGTTGCAGTTCGAGTTGGTGCAGGTGACCCAGTTCAAAGCATCTACGGTAATAGTCCTCGATAACGGGCATTGCGTGCATAGGGTATGCTTTCATCAGGGTGCTGGCGAAACCGGCGATGCGTGCGACGTTGAGCAAGAACGACTCTCGCCCTTCTATGTTGATCGGGATGGTACCCACATGAGTCAAGGGTCGTTTGGGCTCGGTCGTTCCGACGACCCTTGCCCAGTCGTCACGCACATACACGTACAAGAAATCCCTCCCAATCGATTGGGAGAATTCGGCGACCGGTGAGTGGCGCGTCGCCGGGCCGATTGGCTCGTTTAGAAAGCTGAGCAGCGAGTAGTAGCCGGAGAACTTATCCTCAAAATGCCCCGGGACTACGACGCAATCGACTTGCATGCCTGGCCCGCCCGACACCTGTCGTTGCATGATACGACGTAGAGCCTCGAACGCCAATTGAGAGCGGCAACGACGATAGCCCGAGAACGCCCACCCTGCAGGACTACCTGCCTCGTAGGCGGGCGCGATAAACTCCCTGAAATAGACGGCGTCCGGAGCCTCCGCCTCGGGAAATACGATGTCAACGATGCTCGTGCGCCCAACGAAGGCATCCAATTCACCCATTCCCAACACCTTGTTGGCGTCAGGAGACGACGCAACCAAGCGCGGCTGGATGTGAGAAACGGTTCGGGCCACGATCGCGAACTCGCGTAACGCGGACGCCAGGGTGACGTCATCGTGCGGAGACTCGCGCCTATCCTCATTGATGCTCGTCAATTTCACATCCGCACGCGCGTAGAGTGGATTGTAGAGTGCCTCGTTCAGGTCCGTGTTTCTAATCAATTCCGCAGGAGCGCTGCGTAGATCAGAGTGCTCAAGGAAGTAGTCGAACGTCGTCGCGCTGATGAGTTCTTCGATGAATCCGGCGATCGGCCGGGGCTGGCGCGTCCACCATGAGTCGTCGCTCCAAGCATGCGCAACATCTGCTGCACTGAAGAATTTGGCGGCCCGGCACAACTGTTCGTTGGCGAGGCTGGCCTCGATTGATGCGGCAACCGCATCCCCAACGCCGTCCTGCGTGAGCCACGGCGCACTGGCGCGAGCACGCCAATCCGGACAGAACTCATCGCACATGATCGCTGTCCCGCGGTAGTCGTCGCGTGCAAGCTCAATGAGTGCACGTGACGAGAACCAAAAGTGCGCGATCGACTGGGCGATCACATAGCGTAGGTAGGACGACTTGCAGTGGCCGTCAACGATCGCGCTCATGAAGTCGTAGTAAGCGCGGTACTGGTCGGGCAAGCGAAGCAGCGCTGCGGCGCGCTCCTGCTCGGTCGCAAGATACATGACCCCGAGATATGTCGCAGCACACTCGTGAGCGAAGCGGGAGCCTTCGAACAGGTATCGGCTGGCGCGGGCAAGCTCGGCGGCGTGCTGTGGATCTTCCAGTCGTGGCCCGGCGATTCGAAGCAACCTCAAGAGATTTCCGTCGATCGTGGTGTTGATGAGTACGCCGTGGATGCGTTCATGGTGGAATACCATGCCGTCGTTGGTCGCATGCTCAACCACGTTCAGGCTCGACCCATCATTCCAGCCAAGCGTGTCGCCGAGTTCCACTTCAAAAGGGCGGAACGGCGCCGGACGCGTCCTCATTGCTGCGGCGCGAGGACGAGCCCGAGCCCGACCTGGCGTTCGTCGAATCCCGGCGCGAAGTTCTCAAGCGAAGTGCCAGCAAGCAGCCGGCTTCTGGCGAGCGGCGCCGCGCGAAAGTGACTGATTGACGTTGAAATGCCGCTGCGAGCCGCTTGAAAGCGTAGGGCTGCGACGCCTGCGACGTGGGGAGCGGCCATGCTTGTGCCGCTCATCCCAACCAGCCCTGTCTTCGTACCGGCTTTTGCCGAGAGAACGTCGACCCCGGGTGCACAAAGCGCGCAATTGACGTTCGAGAAAGGCGCGATCGACAGTTGTCCCATGTTACAGCGCTGCACTGCGCCAACCGAGACGAACTCGTCCGCCTCGCTAGGCGGTTCAGCCGGCATCTCGTAGGTCCGGTTTATGTTCCGCTGCGACTCATTACCAGAGGCGGCAATGAGCAAGACTTCATGTTGTCCGGCCTGCGGACGTGCCGCCAGCATAGCTCCGAGCCGGTCAAAGAGGCGCACGTTTGAGCGATACTGGTGGAGCGCGACGGCGGTTGCCAAATCGATCGGCAAATTGTTAATCTTGTGGAGCCGTTTCGCGAGAGACGGATAGTCGAATCCTAGCGACATCGAGATGACGTTGCAGCCATGGGCGACCGCATCGCTGATGGCCTGCACTAGCATGCTGCTATCGCCGCCGCCTTTTCCGATCGCTTTGCCCACGAAGACATCGCTCACTCCACGTGCCACGCCTACGCGGGTGCCGGCTACGTCCCTGCCGAAGATGGTCGCGGCGCAATGCGTGCCGTGCCCGTCAGTGTCGTTCACACCTTCTCCGGTGTAGTCCACCATCTTGAATTTCACTCCTGCGAAGCATGCGTGCGAGTGGTCAATTCCGGTGTCAATTACACCGACGCTAATCCCGCTGCCATCGAAAGGAGAAAGGTGCGCCCGGATCGCGGAGATTCCCCAAGCTACTCCTCCGGGTGCAAGCGTATTCGACGGGGCCGAGCTTGCCGTCGGCCGTATCAGGCGTAGCGGCATCGCGGGTGCGAGGATGGTGTCGGACTGGAGAGCCAACTGCGCGGCATCGGCATCGCTCAACTCTGGCGTGCTGATCGAGATCATGTCCGCCTTTCCTGCCATGCCCTTAATGGCGAGAGTCATCGCTGCGCCGGCATCGCTATCTCGTGCGCTCGGATCGCGTCGCATCACAATGTATTTCTGCACTGTCGTTCCCTAGATTAGGGTTGCTATCCTAAGCTACGCGCGGCAGCAGTGCCATATGCATACCTTAAGCTCTCGTATCCTTCCGTCCGAGCCAGGCAGAAGCTCGCTAATAGCAGGCCCCTTGCGATCCATCGATTCTCCATTCTCAGACATGACCAGCCATATATGTACGACACACGATGCTGGATACTTCACCCTACAAACCGGGGGTATGTTCCTGTGAACCGAGCAAGAGGAATTACGGTTGATGGCAGTCATCCAAACCGAGCCGCCGAGTGTCGGAAGCGGGTAGGAAGGTGCCGATTGGCTTCTTCGGCGGTGATTACGATGTTGGGATTAGAGTGGCTGGCTATGTGCCAACTTCGGTTTCCGACATTGCAGAATGAGCTGGACCAGTGGGGCAACGATCGGCATGGCTACAAACGCAACAGGGTTGAGTGAGGGGCGAAGAATAAGGATGACAACGGAGTTGAACGACCTGATCGGTGACCCCAGGCTGGGTCGATTGTTTGCCACACCTGGTCGCGCGTGTGCGTTGCAACTCTGGATCGCACAGATTCAGACGGACGAAGGATTGGAGAATCGATTTGTCTACGGCCGCCTCCTGCCATATAGCTTTTCCTCCAGGAAGTGGAACATGTCCAGCGACGACAAATTCGAGGTGGTAGCCGACTGCCGCGCACAAGTCATTCGCGTCACCGCCTACATGGCTAGCGAGCAAGCTGGTGATCTGTTGGGGAGGCTTGCGAACGGTGATGACATCCAGACAATAAGCAGCGCGCTTGGGCTTGTGTTGCCGGATTCGCTCGACAAACGCATCGGCGACTTTAGATTGAGCGGTCGCCACGTCTGCCGGCCTGCGATGTTGCTGCTCAATCGCGACGCACACGCCGGTGTTGGGCCGCAAAGCCCTCATGGTAGCGCTTCAGCATTTAGCGCGGCGCTCTGCGCGGCAGACAAGGAGCAACTGTTCAATACCGCGCGAGGTCCCGATCCCGAGATGGCGCGCTTCCTAGTCAGACGGATGAACGCCGATACTGGCCTAGATTTCGCCGCCAAAGATGGAACCCGATTTGGCGATTTGGAGTTGCTTGTCTTCCCAACGCTTGACGACCACGAGCGAGAGCTCCTGGAAGTATCGCGGTCAGAGGGAGGCAACGTGCTTGTGGTGAAGCTGGATGTCTCGCAACTACCAGGATTCTCGAGATTCTTTGTCCGTGCTCAGATACTGAACGACGGTCAGCTCGTCTTCTCGTGCCTGAAGTCGGTCGGCGCGGGTATAACGCAAATCATCGAATGCGTGTTCGAGATGCCAGAAGGTATCAGAGGCATTACTGATTCCGCGGAAGTTGAAATACACGGCGTGCGCGACGAAGGTGACGTGGCTACGTTGTGCTGCTGCTGGAAGACTCATTATGTCCGGGAGATTTCCCTGTCGCTGAACGCGAGCTCTGGCGCAAATTCGGGCGGCGAGGTCAGGCTAGGATGGTTGGACAAGGCCCTGAAGGGTAGCCTGCGCAACTCGGCGAGGGTGAAGGCGGCGCAGATCATCAATCGGGGGGACGTTACACCTGCCTCGATCGTAGGGGGAAGACAGGCGGACCCTTGGGTGGACACCAACCGGAAAGTAATAGATCTGCTCCGCGTCTTGCATCCGCCTACATCCGAGGCGCGCTTCTTTGGTCGCCTAAGCGAAGGCGACGGCACTGAACGCCTGAAGCTCGCGGAATGGATAAAGCGGCAGTTTGGGAAGTACCGGGATCATCAGATCATCTACTTCGATCCGTACTTCGAGGACGCTGGAATCGGCCTGTTTGTGCCAAATGCATCCGACAAGGGCCAGTACGTAATCTTTACCACGGTTTCAACGGCGAAGTCATCGTCAACACAGATTCAGAAGCCCTCCGTCGCGGAGGATGGGAACGCCGATCCGGATCGGATCGACAACCTGCTGGCAAGCTGCAGGCAGCTCCAGGGGCTGACACGCGGGATGGACCTCCGGATTTTCGGGGTCAAGCCCGGCGCTTTGCACGATCGTTACATGCTTGTCGGGGACCGACGAGGCCTACCGGTGGCAGGATTCAATCTTTCGAATTCGATTCAGAAGGCCAACGAAGATCATCCGCTGCTCGTTACGCCTATCCCGATGGATGCCTTACATGAAGTCTTCAATTATGCGACGCGCTTGATCCAGAGAGCTGCAAGCGGGCCAAGCGCGGACAGCGACGACTTGGTGCCTATCTTTGACTCAAGGCGTCAAGTGCAGCCGGTTCCGCAGCGGTTCACCCCTCTGGACTTTCTGGATGGAGCTTGGGCGGGCACTGTTCTATCGACATGGACCGGCGACAAATCATTGCGAGGACTGCACGGCCAGGCGCTGCGCGTCCGGTTGGGGAAACTGGGGTGGCTACTCGGCGGTGAGTCATTGCGCGTCCCGCAACCCGTGAATCCGGATATATGTGCGATCGTCATGAAGACGGATCCAGAACAGGCTCAAGATCGGTGGGAGGTAGTTGCAGAGCTACTAGCCCATTTGCCTCACGGCGATTCGCCATGGCACGAAGCTGGCACATCCAACTCTCGCCTCAATGACTTCCTTGCCAGTTATCTTGAAGGGGCATTCTTGCGCGTCAGCGATGTGCCGCCGGGTGCGTCCTTTACCTCGATTCAGTCACAGCTATTCCAACAGGACTTGGAGGCATTTTTGCGCGGACCGTATCGGTACGAGCACTTCCACCATCGCATCAAGTACCGGGCGTTGAAATGGGCGGATGTTTTCGCAATCAGGTTCTTATGGCACACCGTACCAGAGCGGTTGATGTCGCTGTCGACGCGCTATGCGGTGACGCTCGAAAAGGAGGCGAATTACCGAGATGCCATTAAGCTGTCCTTACTCAGTCAGATCGTTGGAGAGATCTCGCTCAGTATTGAGATCGGGCTTTCCGAAGCACAACGGGAGAGCCTACTCTGCAGCACAAACGGATGTCTCACTTGGCTAGGGCTGGCCAGCCTGAGAAAGGAGTCCGAGGGGGGGGAAGGCGCGCAACGAACAGTGGCGCGACTGGCCTTGCTCGAGCGCCAGGCGCGGATCCGGGCGTTGGGTTGGATACTAAATGGTTTCGCTAGGACGCATGGGAGCGAGACGTCTTTTAATATTGTCCGCCAGGCGCTATTCGATGCGTTGCCACCGATGCTCACCCAGAGTGACGCAGAGTTTCTTGTGGATAGTCTGCTGGGCCATATGCGGGAAATGGGATGGTCTGAGCCCTGGCTGTCTGAGGACGTGATTGCGCCACTAATGAAGGCGGGGCGGGTCACGCCGCACGAACTGTGCGGTATCTGGGTGAAGGAGTTGACCTTGCGCATGAGCGAGAAATTGCACGGTCAGCATGTTAGTTTTCAAAGATTGCGCGAAGGGCGTGTGACCGAAGTTGCGGCCTTTCTCGTCGCAAGGAGCCCCGTTGAGACACAAGGCAAAGCAATCGATTCGTTGCTGAAACTCGTCAAGAAAGCGCGCACTAACGTACAACAGCCGTTGGCTAGTACGATGAACTGGGCCAGGTGGGATTGCTCGTTAGAGGTGGCTATGTGGGTTTATGCGCTTTGCCGCCATGTCGCGCATCACACGCAGGCGTCCGAGGCGCTCCCGAGTCGGTTCCTAGAGCTGTGCCAGTCGGCAAGGGACATCGCAATGGTTCGCACGGTGGAGGATTGGCGTCGCCACGGCGTGAATAGGGGGGCGCTTGCGGCGTTCATTGAGGAAGTGGCAGAGATCTGAGGAAGGCCCGGTCTGGAGCATCGCGGATATGCAATACCGCCCCCGGGTACCCGTGGCGCCGATTCCGTTGCGAGTTATCCTCTCAGTGGTCTACGTGGAAGGGGGCTCGGTCAAAGTAGCGAACACAAGACGCACTTGAACGGTCTGCATTGGAAATAGGAGAGAGAGAATTGCGCTGGATCACTGCACTGAACTTGCAGACTTGGGCGGAAACGCTTGGTGCACGGAACGTTTTTCCGGGTATGGTTGCCGACCTCATACGTGCGTCGGCACAAGACATTTCGACTATTCGCTTTCCGAATGGCGACAAGGGACAGGTTAGAGGATTCGATGGTGTTCTCGAGGCAGCGGGTGCATCGCTCTACATACCCGACGGAACGTCGATATGGGAGTTCGGTGTTAGTGCAGATGCTGCCACCAAAGCCAATTCCGACTTCGAAAAGCGGACCAAGGAAGTCGACGAGGCCAAACGCAGGAAGACGACATTCGTATTCGTGACGCCGCGCACATGGAACAACGGCAATGAAAAACTTGCAGACTGGGTCGATGCGAAGAAAAAGCTAGGGCAGTGGAAGGACGTTGTCTACCTGGACGGCTCAATGATTGAGGATTGGCTCAGCCGCTCTCCTGCCGTGGCGGCAAGGTATGCCAGATTCGAACTCAAGCTCTTGCCGGTCACAGGCGTGCGTAGCACAGACGAGTTCTGGGATGAGTATTCAAGTCGCTTCGGCCCGCCATTGGTAGAGCAGGTGCTGCTGGCAGGGCGTGAGCAGCAAGCCGAGGCATTGATTCGTAGGCTGAGCGAGGGAGTGAGCAAGCTACCGTATGCCGCAGATGCGCCGGACGAGGTGGTTGCCTTTGCCGTTGCTGCCATTCGTGCGTCGGAACCTGCTGTTCGGTACTTCCTCGAGGCGAAGACGCTCGTCGTCGACACCGAGGAGGCCGCTCGGCAGATCGCGGGGATCTCCGGGCTGACATTCTTGCCTAGGGCTCAGGCCCGTGGACTTGCTGGCTACCTCGCCCAGAAGGGCCCGACAGTGGTCAGCGCTGGGGCTGACGACAAGAAGCATGACCATGAAGTGCTGCGTCGTCCGTCGAGCACAGAGCTTGGAAAGGCACTGTCAGGGATGGGCTTCACGGAACAGGAGGGATATGACCTTGCCCGGCGGTGCGGTCGAAGCCTTGCCGTGCTTGCACGGCTAAAACCTAGTGGCACAGCTCCGAAGCCGGAATGGTTGGAAAACGGTGCAGCGTTGCTGCCTGCGCTATTGGCAGGTGCTTGGCACGTACCTACGAAAGCCGACCAGGAAGTCTTGAGTGGCTTGGCAGCAGGTAAGGACTATGCAACCTACGAGGCACCGCTTCGCACGCTCGCCAAGTTGCAGGACCCACCGATTGATTACGTCAAAGATGTCTGGGCACTTCGAGCCTCCGTTGACACCTTCGTTCATCTCGGGCACCTCATCGGTGCCGAGCACTTGGCCCTATTCTCGGATGCGGCCAAGACCGTCTTCGGGAAGGTGGTCGAGCCGCCGAAGGCGGACGAGGTCTTCAAGCCAGCTGCACAGAGAGCCGCAGATACACATAGCAGGTGGCTGCGCGACGGCATGATGAACACGCTCCTGCACATGGCTGTTCTGCACGAGCAAGCAGAATTCACCGTCACTGGATCTACGCCACAGGACTACGTGAATAGCGTTGTGCGAGAACTGCCAGGTTTATCGAGCGACCATCGGCTTTTGGCCAGTCTGCAGGACCAGATGGCATTGCTCGCGGAGGCGGCGCCTATCCCTTTCGTTGAGGCCCTCGAACGTCTGCTCGAGGGCGACGCAGTTGGTATCCGACCCATATTCGAGGAGCACAAGGGGCCCTTCAGCTCCCATGGCTATCACTATGGGATTCTTTGGGGCCTGGAGTTGATAGCTTGGGATCCGCAGCTCCTCCTTAGGGCGGCGTTGTGCCTTGCTAGACTGGCAGAAATTGATCCGGGTGGGTCGGTCTCTAATCGCCCAATCAACAGTCTTCGTTCCATTTTTCTGTCTTGGGCCCCGAACACGTGTGCGACGGCAAAGTCGCGAATGGGGGTACTCGCGCGCGTCTTGGAGTCGGTGCCTTCCATCGCCTGGCAGCTGATAACAAAATTGCTACCGAATTCGCACGACGTTTCAAGTCCCACTCAGCGGCCGGCCTTTCGCGAGTTTGGGGAGGGCAACGCCGAGGTGCTTACGTATGGGGTGGTCTGGGAGAGTCAAGCGTCTGTCATCGACATGGCGATTCGCCATGCGGGTCTTGACGCCGACCGTTGGGGGGTCCTCATTGGCGCCATCAGCCATTTTCCGAAGCAGTCCTTCGAAGGAACCGCCAAGGCGCTAGAGGGCGTGCTGGCGTCCTCGTCCACGGAAGCGCGCTTCGTCATTTGGGATTCTCTGCGAAAGGAGGTCAATCGCCATCGGACGTATGCTGGCACCGACTGGGCGCTGCCGGAAGAGGCTCTATCTCAACTTGATTCACTGGTACAAAGCTTTGCACCGGCTGGTGCTATCGCTCGCTCGACTTGGCTCTTTGACGACTGGATGCCTGATCTGCCTGAAAAGGCACAAGAAGATAGTGACCCGGAAGAGGCAATCAACACGGCCCGTCTCAATGCTATTCGCGAGGTGGTTCAGGAATCTGGAACGTCGGGACTCATTGAGCTTGCGGGAAAGGTAAAGCTGCCGCAACACGTCGCATATGCAGCAAGAGGACTGGAGCTGGACTTCGATGAGCTGTGCCACTTCTTTGGCCAGGCATTGCGTGTAGGCCAGGGACTGGATGTCATAGCTGGCGCGATTCTGGCGGAGGGAGTCTCGCGCTTCGGCGCCAAGTGGATGGCGTTTGCTGCAGATATGTTAGTTGGCGAGCGTGCGGCCCCTGAGCGAATTGCGGGATTGCTCATGGCGCTCGAGGAATCGGCGGCAACGTGGGACTACGTCAAGGCGTATGGGGACAAAGTCAACGAGACATACTGGCAGCGTAAGCATTCATATTTTGTTAGAGGCAACGTCGACGAACTCATGCTTGCGATCGACAACTACCTTGCGCACAGACGTCCGCTTGCTGCGTTGGACTCGGCCAGTCGCAGAATGTCTGACCTGCCGTCATCGCTTCTCATCCGTTTGCTGGACGAATCGGTGCAGGAAATCAACGTTGTAGGGCGTGCGGCAGGAACCATGTCCGTCTACAACATCGAGCGGGCATTCGATGAACTGCGAAAGAGAGAGGACGTCACTCCAGACGACGTCGCTGCGCTAGAGTTTAGGTACTTGCCCGTGTTTCGCGCCCGGGAAAAGCCGTTGGTATTACATACGTTGATGGTGAAGCAACCTCGCTTGTTCATGGATGCAATCTGTGCAGTGTTCAAACCTGCAAACCGGGAGAGCGAGCCGCCTGCTGAAGGCGCCGAAAAGCTAGCGGTCGCAGCATATGAACTGCTCACTGGCATCCGAGTTCTTCCGGGACAGTCAGATGGCGACGTAGACGAGCAGACACTTATTGCTTGGTGTACAGAGGTTCGCCGCATCGCCGTTGAAGTTGACCGCGAGAAGATTGCTGACCAGCGCATAGGAGCAATCCTAGCTCATGCACCATTGAGCAAGAAGGACGACGCATGGCCGCATGAAGCTGTCAGGTCAGCCATCGAGAAACTCGGGTCTGAAGAACTCGAACGTGGTGTGATCATAGAGCGCTTCAATATGCGCGGCGTCTACAGCAAAGCCATAGGTGAAGGTGGAGACCAAGAGCGTGTGCTGGCGAGGCAGTCTCGTGAGTGGGCCGATGCGATGCCGGGGTGGCCCCGTACGGCTGCGATGCTGATGCAAATTTCCGAGGGCTGGCTGCGCGATGCCGAGCGAGCTGACCTATCTGCGCAGCAAGAGGCCTTAAGATGGTAGTACCCACTGAAAGCCAACAGGGACTGCCGCCGCTCCGCCGTCGAGCCCAACTTGTCTTCTGGCTCGGGAAGTGCCAGGATTATTAGCTGTTGCGACCAGGGTCAACTCTACTGGAAGTACGATCGACCAATGTGAGTGCGGGAACTATCATCGGGGTTGGACCATAAAGTATTGGTTTCACGTCTACGTAGGGCGCGACCCGGACGGAAGCGGCAGCTTTGCTGCTCAATCCAATCGGCTCAAGCCCCCATCTCTTGGAGGCCCTGCATTTGCAGGGCTTTCTTCTTTGTGCGACGGAGTCGGGGGGCATTGATCGGGCAGTTGATTCGCATTGCCCTGCGAAAGCTCATACTTTGGCGCCGTCTCCCAGGCCGTTATTTGTTCGCCGTTGTAAGACTCTCGCTCTTCCAGCTACGGTGCGAGAGATGGCAATATATAGCGTAGGGACACTCAAGCAACAACGTATCAGCTCGGGAAATGTTAGAACGAAGCCGGTGAGCCCTCCGATTGGGTGGCTTTCCTCATGGCATCCAAACGCCCGGAACACCAAATGCACCACCGGAGGTTCGGTTCCTGCGGCAACGAGGGCTAACAGAATGCTATACAGAGGCCCACGTAGCCCGTGGAAAACTCGCTACTTCATCGATACCGAGTTCACTGATTTCACGGCTAGTCAGCTCATCAGCATTGCAATCGTGAGTGAGGATGGACGCGAGTTTTACGGCGAGTGCTCGGACTTCGAGCGGCCGCTGTGCAGTGACTTTGTGCGCGATATTGTTTTGCCTCAACTTGGCCAGTTTCCTGGCCGGTCGATGCCGTTCGCAGCATTACGCGACGAGCTGCAGGCGTGGTTGTTGGCGGTGCCACTCAAGCCCAAGCCGGTGCTCTGCTATGACTCCAATTGCGATTTGGAGCTCGTCATCCGCTTGCTCGGCGGACCGCTCCCTCGCGGGTGGAAACACGAGAATGTGTTCCTGAAAATTGATGCCAAACGCTTTGCAGAATACATCGCCGCGCATGGGGGTGAGCATCATGCACTACACGATGCTCGCGCGAATGCTTTTGCTTTTCGCTAACAACTTCCAGCCGGAAAGGCGACTCTCGTCGTTGACGACGATTGCTTGTTACAGATGGTGCCGACGGCGTGGAAGCGAGTCGAGCTACCTTCTCCTCGCCCGGGCATGTCTTCGTGCTTCCAAGCAAAGTTTCTCGTGGCGGTATCAGTGTGCGCCGAAGAAGAACGTAGGGATCGACGAATTGGCAAGCAATTTCGTCGAGGACAAAAGGGCTTGCGATTCCTGCGATAAGGAAAGCGGCGACCTGAAGTCACGATGAAGCTTGGTGGGTCCACTCGCCGCCAGCGCGCGGTAGCCTTTCCGAATAGGGGATACAGACAGCGGGCGCACCGCCTAACGTCAGATTCGTCGAGAAACAGCACGCCATGATGGGCCAGCGAGATTTCCCCGGGGCGCGGATTGCCGCCGCCGCCGACCAGCGCTGGCGCGCTGGCCGTGTGGTGCGGGCTGCGGAAGGGGCGGCGGCCCCATTGCGCCGGCTGGAAGCCGCCGGGCGTCAGGCTCAGCACGGCGGCGGCCTCAAGCGCCTCGGCTGCGGTCATCGGCGGTAGCAATCCGGCGAATCGTTGCGCGAGCATGGACTTGCCGGTGCCGGGCGGCCCCACCAGCAGGGCGGAATGCTGGCCCGCCGCCGCAATCTCCATCGCACGCCGCGCCTGCAGCTGGCCGCGTACGTCGCGCATGTCGGGGCCGATGCTGACGCCATCGGGCCAGGTAGCCAGCCCGGGCGGTTCGGCGCGCGGCAGGCGCCGGTCCGGGAGGGGACCGAGATGGTCGTAGACATCGCGCAGCGTGGCGCCAGCGTGGACGGTCAGGCCATCGACCAGCGCGGCCTCCGGGCCGTTGCCGTCGGCCACGATAAAGGCGCGCGCCGGCTGGCCCTGGGCGGTGCGGCGGGCGTTGTCGCGGGCGAGCCCCATCGCCATGACCAGCGCGCCGCGCACCGGGCGCAGGTCGCCGGCCAGCGACAGCTCGCCGGCAAACTCGAAGCCATCGAGCCCATCCCCCGGCAACTGGCCGCTCGCCACGAGGATGCCAAGCGCGATGGCCAGGTCGAAGCGGCCGGACTCCTTGGGCAGGTCTGCCGGGGCGAGGTTGACGGTGATGCGTCGTGCCGGGAACTCGTAGGCGCTGTTGAGCAGGGCGGCGCGCACGCGCTCGCGGCTCTCGCGCACCTCGGTGTCGGCCAGCCCGACGATATTGAACGCGGGCAGGCCGTTGGCGATGTGGATCTCCACGGCCACCGGCGGGGCCTCCACCCCGGTCAGCGCCCGGCTGCGCAGCACGGCGAGACTCATGGTGCGGGCCGCTCCAGATTTGCGAAAGTGTTAACGAAAAAGGCCGCCGGAGTCCGGCGGCCTTCCTGGCCTTCTGGGGTGGTACGGGGTCGGCGCCTGGGCGTCATACCCCTGCCGTCGGCGCGCCGCCCTGGGGCGCTGCCCCCGGCGTGGCGCGGCGCTCGAGCTCGGCCACGCGGGCTTCCAGTTCCTCGAGCCGGGCGCGCGTACGGGCCAGTACCTGCGACTGCACGTCGAATTCCTCGCGCGTGACAAGGTCCAGACGCGCAAAGCCCTGCGTCATCATGCTGCGCACGTTTTTCTCGATGTCCTTGGCCGGCGAGTTGCGCAGCGCTTCACTGACCTTCTGCTGCAGGTCGTTGAACAGATCGGTCGGTTTCATGGTGGAACTCCTCGTGGTGACCAATGCAATGGATTCGGGGTCCGCTGCGCTGCTATCCGCACTCCCGCACTGAAATGGTGCTGGCCGACCCGGCGAGCGCCGGGATCGACGCATGCCGGTGCACCCGACTGGGGCGCGGTGCGCCATGGCACCCGTCTTGTGTCCGTCATGCGTCCGCCGGCGCCTTCGCGCCCGGGGGATCGCGCCAAGCGCGCAGCACTTGACCCTGCATGGGCGGATTATGACCCCTCGGCGCCCGCCATGAAAGCGCCGGCAAGGCCCGGACACATCTTTTAACGGATTTGGCGGGGGCGAAATGTCTCGCGAGATCGTCGGCAAAGTGGTGTGTCGGGCGCTCGCGGACGATCCTGATGCCGCCCTGGACGGCGCACCGCCGGCGGGGAATGGGGCTGGCACGGCTGTTGCAGTAATCGGCCCAGGAGCGTCAATGCCCGAGGCAGCGAAAAAGAGCCGCCCGGGCACCAACAAAGGTAGCAAACACCTCAATCGAGCCCGCGAAGACCACAAGGAAAAGGAGAAACCCCGATGAAGACGTTCAGCCTCGCAGTCAGCGCCAGCGCCGCCGCACTTCTGCTGGCGGCAGCCCCGGTCATGGCGCAGACCGCCCCGGCCGAGCCGGCCCCGGCCGCAGCCCCCGCCGAGGAAGCATCGCCGCATACCTTCACGGCGAACGTCTCGCTGGTCAGCGACTACCGCTATCGCGGTATCAGCCAGACCAATCGCCGTCCGGCCATTCAGGGTGGGTTCGACTACGCGCATTCGAGCGGCTTCTACGTCGGCAACTGGAACTCGAGCATCAGCTGGCTCGAGGATGCCGACTCGACGGTCTCGGCGCCGGTGGAAATGGACTTCTACGGCGGCTTCAAGAACACCTTCAGCGCCGGCGGCGCCGAGTTCAACTATGACGTGGGTGTGCTCGAGTACTACTACCCGGGCGGCTACAACACCCCGCGCCCCTACACCACGGAGCTGTACGCCGGCATCGGCTGGGGCCCGGTGTTCCTGAAGTACTCGCACTCGCTGACCAACCTGTTCGGGTTCAATGACTCGAAGAACAGCTACTACATCGACCTGACGGCCAACGTGCCGCTGAACTTCTGGGACCTGACCTTCAACGCCCACGTGGGCTACCAGGGCGTGAAGAACTTCAGCGATGCGTCGTACACCGACTGGAAGGTCGGCCTGACCAAGGACCTGGGCAAGGGCTTCTCGGTGGCGATTGCGTACGTGGACACCAACGCCGACAAGGCCGTCTACACCAACACGCGCGGCCGCTACCTGGGCAAGTCGACGTTCTGGGCGTCGCTCACCAAGACTTTCTAATTTGTGCATCGAGGCGGGCGGCCTGCCAGACCGGGTCGCCCCGAGGAGAAATGGGATGAAACTCATCATTGCAGTCATCAAGCCGTTCAAGCTGGACGAGGTGCGCGAGGCGCTCTCGGACGTCGGCGTGTCCGGCATCACCGTCACCGAAGTCAAGGGGTTTGGCCGCCAGAAGGGCCATACCGAGCTGTACCGGGGCGCCGAGTACATCGTGGACTTCCTGCCCAAGGTGAAGATCGAGGTGGCGGTGCCGGACGACGTGGTGGAACGCGCCATCGAGGCCATCGAGAAGTCGGCCCGCACCGGCAAGATTGGCGACGGCAAGATCTTTATCGCGCCGATCGAACAAGTCATTCGCATCCGCACCGGCGAGACCGGCGGCGACGCGCTCTGACACGAGACAAAAGACACGAGACAAGAGGTTAAGCTCATGACAACCTGGTTCAAGCGAATCCTGACCGCCGGCGCGATGTCGCTGGCGCTCGGCACGGCCGGCCTCGGCCTGTCCACCCATGCCGTGGCGCAGGACAAGCCCGCCGCCGAGGCTTCGGCCCCGGCAGCGGCCACCGCCGCCGCCCCTGCTGCGGCCGCGCCAGCTGCCGCGGCCCCTGCTGCCGCCGCCGCAGCGCCGGCCGAGGCTGCCCCCGCCGCCGCACCCGTGCCGAACAAGGGCGATACCGCCTGGCTGCTGGTCTGCACGGCCTTCGTCATCCTGATGACGCTGCCCGGCCTGGCGCTGTTCTACGGCGGCCTGGTCCGCTCCAAGAACATGCTCTCGGTGCTGATGCAGTGCCTGGTGATCTTCTCGGTGGTGTCGATCCTGTGGGCCATCTACGGCTACAGCTTCGCCTTCACCGAAGGCAACGCCTTCTTCGGCGGCACTGACCGGCTGTTCATGAAGGGCCTGACGGTGGACGCCGTGGCCGCCACGTTCAGCAAGGGCGTGGTCGTGCCGGAACTGGTGTTCTTCGCCTTCCAGTGCGCCTTCGCCGCCATCACCTGCAGCCTGATCATCGGCGCCTTCGCCGAGCGCGCCAAGTTCTCGGCCGTGCTGGTGTTCGTGGTGATCTGGTTCACCTTCGCCTACATCCCGATGGCCCACATGGTCTGGTTCTGGCCGGGTCCGGACGCCTACACCGACGCCGCTGCCGGCACCGCCGCCACGGCCAAGTCGGGCTGGCTGTTCCAGAAGGGCGCGCTGGACTACGCCGGCGGTACCGTGGTGCACATCAACGCCGCCGTGGCGGGTCTGGTGGGTGCCTTCATGTACGGCAAGCGCATCGGCTTCGGCCGCGAGGCAATCCGTCCGCACAGCCTGACCTTCACCATGGTCGGTGCCTCGCTGCTGTGGTTCGGCTGGTTCGGCTTCAACGCCGGCTCGGGCCTGGAAGCCAACGGCGGCGCCGCCCTGGCCTTCGTCAACACGCTGCTGGCTACCGCCGCCGCCGTGCTGTCGTGGACCTTCGGCGAGTGGATCGGCAAGGGCAAGCCGTCGATGCTGGGTGGTGCCTCGGGCGCCGTGGCCGGCCTCGTGGCGATCACCCCGGCAGCCGGCTTCGTCGGCCCGATGGGCGCCATCGTGATCGGCCTGCTGGCTGGCCTGCTGTGCCTGTGGGGTGTGACCGGCCTGAAGCGCCTGCTTGGCATGGACGACTCGCTGGACGTCTTCGGCGTGCACGGCGTGGGCGGCATCCTGGGTGCGCTGCTGACCGGCGTGTTCGCCGCACCGAGCCTGGGCGGCACGGGCATCTATGACTACGTGGCCAACAAGGTGGCGGACGATTATTCGATCGCCGGCCAGGTCTGGATCCAGTTCGAAGGCGTGCTGACCACCATCGTGTGGTCGGGCATCGTGGCCCTGGTGGCCTACAAGCTGGTCGATATGCTGATTGGCCTGCGCGTTCCGGAAGAGGAAGAGCGCGAAGGCCTGGACATCACCTCCCACGGCGAAACCGCCTACGAGGTCTGATATCCGCGACAGAGTTGTGCTGGAGAGCTGATTGGGAATCTTCTCTCAGGAGTTTCGCCCGGCCTCGTGCCGGGCTTTTTTCTGCCCGAAGGCTGCCCGAGCCGGCGCGGGGCCAGTGCCGGCAAGGCCTCGCGGGGTATTCGCAGAGTGCTTAAATCGGATCTTAAAAAGTCTCAATTGTCTTTAAGGGGAGCCGCACATACAGTGCGAGTGAGGCAGTTTCCTCCACCTGCAGAACGCTCCCCGTATCTGTCAGGCCATTTGAAAGCGCGGCACACGCCGCGCTTTTTTTTTGCCCGGCCGCCCCCACATCCCGGATTATTATGCTGGCCGCTGCATATGGTTATGCGGCGGGCGCCAGCAGCCTATTGGCCGTTCCTCTACAATCGGGGCGGACAATAAAGACGATCAATTAGGATGGATATGGTCCCGCATCTCATCACCGCGCTGAACGGTCCGCTGCTCGAACTCGAAAAGAAGATCCTGGACGCGACCCCGTCCATCGAGCGCTGGTTCAGGCTGGAATGGCAGGAGCATACTCCGCCGTTCTACTGCTCCGTGGATCTGCGCAATGCCGGGTTCAAGCTGGCGCCGGTGGATACCAACCTGTTCCCGGGCGGGTTCAACAACCTCGCCCCGGAAATGCTGCCGCTGGCCGTCCAGGCCGCCATGGCCGCGATCGAGAAGATCTGCCCCGACGCCAAGAACCTGCTGCTGATCCCCGAGCGGCACACCCGCAACATGTTCTATCTGCAGAACGTGGCGCGGCTGTCGCTGATCATGCGCCAGGCCGGCCTCAATGTGCGGCTCGGGTCGCTGTCCGAGGACATCACCGAACCCACCCCGATCGAGCTGCCCGATGGCCAGACGTTGGTGGTGGAGCCGCTTGCGCGGCTGGGCACCAAGGGCCGCCGGCTGGGGCTGAAGGATTTCGACCCCTGTTCGATCCTGCTCAACAACGACCTCTCGGCCGGCATCCCGCCTATTCTCGAGAACATCCACGAACAGTACCTGCTGCCGCCGCTGCACGCAGGCTGGTCCACGCGCCGCAAGAGCAGCCACTTCGCCGCCTATGACGAGGTGGCCAAGAAGTTCGCCAAGCTGATCGACATCGACCCGTGGATGGTCAATCCCTACTTCGCCCGCACCACTGGCGTGGATTTCCACGAGCGCGTGGGCGAGGAAGAACTGGCCGATGCCGTGGAAGGCGTGCTGAAGAAGATCGCCAAGAAATACCGCGAGTACGGCATCAAGGAAACGCCGTACGTGGTGGTGAAGGCCGATGCCGGTACCTATGGCATGGGTATCATGACCGTGCGCGACCCGTCCGAGGTCAAGGGCCTGAACCGCAAGGAACGCAACAAGATGAGCGTGGTGAAGGAGGGGCTGGAAGTCTCCGACGTCATCATCCAGGAAGGCGTGCACACCTTCGAGAAGGTGAACGAGGCAGTGGCCGAGCCGGTGGTCTATATGATCGACCGCTACGTGGTGGGCGGCTTCTACCGCGTGCACACGGGCCGCGGCAACGACGAGAACCTGAACGCGCCGGGCATGCACTTCGTGCCGCTGGCGTTTGCCCCGAACGGCATTCCGGACAGTCACGCCAAGCCCGGCGCGGCCGTGCCGAACCGCTTCTATATGTATGGCGTGGTGGCGCGGCTGGCGCTGCTGGCGGCCTCGCTGGAACTCGAGAAGACCGATCCGAACCCGATCATCTGAGGCCCGAAGCATGCGCATCCTGTTCATTACCGATCCGCTGGAGACCTTCAAGACGTACAAGGACTCCACCTACGCCATGATGAAGGAAGCGGCGGCGCGCGGGCACGAACTGTCGTTCTGCCTTCAGTCGCGACTGTCGCTGGACAATAACGTGGTGGAGGCGGTGACGCAGCCGCTGCGCGTCACGGACGATCCGACCGACTGGTTCCGCCTGGGCGACCCGGTGCTGGCGCCGCTGGCCACGTTCGACGCGGTGCTGATGCGCAAGGATCCGCCGTTCGATATGGAATATGTGACGAGTACGTGGCTTTTGGAGCTGGCCGAGGCGCAGGGCGCCCGCATCTTCAACAAGCCGCAGGCGATTCGTGACCACTCGGAGAAGCTGGCCATCGCCCGCTACCCGCAGTTCGTCACGCCGACGCTGGTCACGCGCGATGCGGACCGCATCCGCGCCTTCCATGCCGAGCACCAGGACATCATCGTCAAGCCGCTGGACGGCATGGGCGGCATGGGCGTCTTCCGCGTGGGGCCCGATGCGATGAATCTTGGCGCGATCGTCGAGACGCTGGGCGACAACGGCGCCCGCACGCTGATGATCCAGCGCTACATTCCGGCCATCAAGCAAGGCGACAAGCGCATCCTGCTGATCGGCGGCAAGCCGGTGCCGTACTCGCTGGCGCGGATTCCGCAGGGCACCGAGATCCGGGGCAACCTGGCCGCTGGCGGGCTGGGGCGCGCCCAGGAGCTGAGCGCGCGCGACCGCGAGATCGCGGAGACGCTGGCGCCGGGCCTGTTCAGGCAGGGCCTGCTGCTGGTGGGGCTCGACGTGATCGGCGACTGCCTGACCGAAGTCAATGTGACGAGCCCGACCTGTTTCCAGGAAATCACGCAGCAGACCGGCTTCAATGTGGCCGCGATGTTCGTCGATGCACTGGAAGCCGCCGTCAACACTAATTAAGACAGCCGGGCGACGCTAGGGCACCACACTCCGGGGACGGGGGCGGTATCGCGGGATTTGGCCGCGAGGCCGCCTGCTACAATTCGGGCAGTCCAACGGATTCACCATCATGGCAGGAATTCTGATCATCGCGCACGCGCCGCTGGCTTCGGCGCTGCGGGATTGCGCTGCCCACGTCTATTGCGGCCAACCGCCGCGCGTGGAGGCCATCGACGTCATTCCCGACGCCGACCCCGCCGTGGTGCTCGCCGAAGCCCGGCGCCGCCTGGCCGCGGTTTCCGAGGCCAACGGCGCGCTAGTGCTGACCGATATTTTCGGGGCCACGCCGGCCAATATCGCCGCGCGCCTGGCCGACCCCGGCAAGGTCAAGGTGCTTGCCGGCGTCAACCTTCCCATGCTCGTGCGCGCGATCTGCTACCGCACCGAGGTGCTCGACCAGCTTGCCACCAAGGCGCTGGCCGGCGGCGCGCAGGGCGTGCTGCAGGTCGGCAACACCACCGTCCAGAACCAAACCGCCAATCATCCCGACAAATATGCTGCAGAGGGACACAACCATCATCAATAAGCTCGGGCTCCATGCCCGCGCCTCCGCCAAACTGACGCAACTGGCGGGGAGTTTCGCCAGCCAGGTCAAAATGTCCCGCAACGGTCGCCAGGTCGATGCCAAAAGCATCATGGGCGTCATGATGCTCGCGGCGGGCATTGGTTCGACGGTCACGATCGAGACCGATGGTCCCGACGAAAACGAGGCGATGGACGCGCTGCTGGCGCTGATCGCCAACCGGTTCGGCGAGGGCGAGTGAGTATCGACGCACAATACCGAATTCCTAAACGTTCCTGACGGAGCGGTTCATGCCTTTTGCCTTGCACGGCATTCCGGTTTCGCGAGGGGTCGCCATCGGGCGGGCCCACATCCTCGCGCCGGCTGCGCTCGACGTTTCGCACTATCTGGTCGATGAAGACCGGCTCGATGCGGAGGTGGAGCGATTACGCTCGGCGCGCGCCGCCGTGCGCGCGGAGCTGGTGACGCTCAAGCGTGACCTGCCGCGCGACGCGCCTGAGGAAATGGGCGCGTTCCTGGACGTGCACGCGATGATCCTCGACGACGAGGCGCTCTCGCGCGAGCCCGAGGCCCTGATCCGCCAGCGGCGCTACAACGCCGAGTGGGCGCTCACCACCCGCCTCGAGGAACTGATGCGTCAGTTCGACGAGATCGAGGACGAGTACCTGCGCGAGCGCAAGGCCGACATCCAGCAGGTAGTGGAGCGGATCCTGAAGGTGCTGGCCGGCGCGCCGGTGCTGGCGCCGGCGCCCGTGCCGGCCCTGGCCCCGGACGGCGAGCCCGCGCCGGGCGTGATCGTCGTGGCGCACGACATCGGCCCGGCAGACATGCTCCAGTTCCGCCAGACCGTGTTCCATGGCTTTGTGACCGACCTGGGCGGGCGTACCTCGCACACGGCCATCGTCGCGCGCAGCCTGGACATCCCGGCTGCCGTGGGCGTGAAGAGCGCCAGCGAGCTGATCCGTCAGGACGACTGGATCATCATCGATGGCGACGCGGGGCTGGTCATCGTCGATCCGTCGGCGATCATCCTCGAGGAATACCGCCACCGCCAGAGCGAGCGCGCGCTGGAGAAGAAGCGCCTGCAACGACTGCGCCACACGCCTTCCGTGACGCTGGACGGGCTCGAGATCGAGCTGCTGGCCAATATCGAACTGGCCGAGGACGCCACCGCCGCGCTGGCCGCCGGCGCGGTCGGGGTGGGGCTGTTCCGCTCCGAATTCCTGTTCATGAACCGGCGCGATGCCATGCCCGACGAGGAGGAGCAGTTTGCCGCCTACCGTCGCGCGGTGGAGGCGATGCACGGCCTGCCCGTGACGATCCGCACCATCGACGTCGGCGCCGACAAGCCGCTGGACCTGCGTGGCGACGACTTCGAGACCGCGCTGAACCCGGCGCTCGGGCTGCGCGCGATCCGCTGGTCGCTGTCCGAACCGGGGATGTTCCTGACCCAGCTCCGCGCGTTGCTGCGCGCCTCGGCGTTCGGCCCGGTGCGGCTGCTGATTCCGATGCTGGCCCACGCGAGCGAGATCGACCAGACGCTGGACCTGATCGCCCAGGCGCGGCGCCAGCTGGACGAGCGCGGCCAGCCGTACGACCCGAGCATGAAGGTCGGGGCGATGATCGAGATCCCGGCCGCCGTGCTGCTGCTGCCGCTGTTCCTCAAGCGCATGGATTTCCTGTCGATCGGCACGAACGACCTGATCCAGTACACGCTGGCCATCGACCGCGCCGACAACGCCGTGGCCCACCTCTACGACCCGCTCCACCCGGCCGTGCTGCAACTGATCGCCCGCACCATCCAGGAAGCCAACCGGGCCGGCGTGCCCGTGGCCGTGTGCGGCGAGATGGCGGGCGACCCGGCCATGACGCGTCTCCTGCTGGGCATGGGCCTGCGCGAGTTCTCGATGCACCCGGCGCAGTTGCTGCGCGTGAAGCAGGAAGTGATTCACGCTGACTGCGAGAGCCTCGGCCCGCTCGTGGACCGCGTGCTGAACTGCTACGAGCCCGAGGAGCAGGCGGCGGCGCTGAAGCAGCTGGCGCCCTGAGATCCGGCCGCGCAGAATCGTACAACCCTCTGATTCTTAGGGTTTTTGACAGCAAGTGTTGGCGAAGCCGGGGTCACTTTTTCGTGGGAAAAGTGACCCCGGAAATCCATCTGCACCACCCGTGTGACGGCATACCCCCAAGGCAAGTAATGGGAATTGTTATCATTCTGGTTCTCTGATATTCTGGCCTCCATCGCTGTTCGGCATGCCGGTGCCGACGCCGCCCCCAGGAGGTATTTGTGTACGTCTGCATCTGCAACCAGGTTACCGACCACGAGATTCATGGCGCCGCCCATCTTGGCGTCTCGACCATGGACGAACTCGCCGAGACCCTCGGTGTGGGCACCTGCTGCGGCCGTTGCCGCGACTGCGCGAAGCAAGTGCTGTGCGAAGGCGTGGCCGCCGTGCAGACGATGCGTGCCTCCTCGGTATCGACCATCCAGGTCGTCGAGATTTCTTCCTGTTCCACGGCTACGTCACGTGCGATAATGGACACTCGTGACCCGGCAGTCGCGAACGATCAGCGTACCGCGCTGGTGGCCTGATCCGTTCAGGCTTTACCGCGGTTCCGACTGCAATGGGGCGCCACTTGGCGCCCCTTCGTGCTTTTGCGCGGGTCCGGTTGTCATGACAGGAGCCCCCCTATGAAAGGTGACAAGAAGGTCATCCAGCATCTGAACGCCCAGCTCAAGAACGAGCTGACCGCGATCAACCAGTATTTCCTCCACGCCCGCATGTATCGGCACTGGGGCCTGAAGAAGCTCGGTGATGTCGAGTACAAGGAATCGATCGGCGAAATGAAGCACGCCGACCGCCTGATCGACCGTATCCTGATGCTCGACGGCCTGCCGAACCTCCAGGACCTGCACAAGCTGCTGCTCGGCGAAGACACCCCCGAGATGCTCAAGTGCGACCTGAAGCTCGAGCAGACCGCGCACGCCACCGTCAAGGAAGGCATTGCGTACTGCGAGTCGGTGGGCGATTACGTGAGCCGCGAGATCCTCGTGGACATCCTCACGGACACCGAGGAACACATCGAATACCTGGAGACGCAGCTCGACCTGATCGACAAGGTTGGCCTGCAGAACTACCTGCAGTCGCAGATGGAGCCGGGCGAGCAATAAGCCGCCGGCACACCGCGCGGTGCCTGGCGGCATCGCGCATCCGTGTGGAACGGGTTATTAACCGTTCTCATTCGGATTCCTTTCTTCATCCAGCATTCTCGGCAGCACATCGCGCCAATCAGGCGAACCGGCGGGGAGGGGGCTCCACCGCCAGGGTCGCCGGGCCGATGGCTCGCTAACGCTTCCGTTAGTGATGCCCGCCGCAGACCTCGCAGGCCGGCGTGCGCGCCAGCCGCATCGTGGTCCACTCCATCGACATCGCATTGACCATCAGCAGCCGGCCGGCCAGCGTCTGGCCGACGCCGGTCAGCAGCTTGAGCGCCTCCGCCGCCTGCACCGTGCCGACCATGCCGACCAGCGGGGCAAACACGCCCATCGTCGCGCAGGCGGCTTCGGGCGCCGGTTCCGAGGGCGGGAACAGGCAGCCGTAGCACGGGGCATCGGCATCGCGCAGGTCGAACACGCTGACCTGGCCGTCGAAGCGCAGCGCGGCGCCCGAGACCAGCGGCTTGCGATGGGCGAGGCAGGCGCGGTTTACCGCGTGGCGTGTGGCGAAATTGTCACAACAATCGAGCACGACATCGGCCGCCGCCACCAGCGCGTCCAACTCCGCATCGCCCACGCGCTGGGCGACCATCCGCACATCGACATCGGGATTGATCCGCAGCAGCCCTTCACGGGCCGACTCCACCTTGGGCCGCCCCACGTTGGCCGTGGTGTGCAGGATCTGGCGCTGGAGGTTGGTCAGGTCCACATCGTCATCGTCGACGATGGTAATGCGCCCCACGCCGGCCGAGGCCAGGTAGGGCAGCGCGGCCGCCCCGAGCCCGCCCGCGCCGATTACCAGCGCATGGCCCGCCAGCAGCCGTTCCTGGCCCTCGATGCCGAGTTCGTCCAGCAGGATATGGCGCGAGTAGCGCAGCAGTTGGTCGTCGTTCATGGTGCGAGGGTGCGAGGGTGCGGTCGTGCGATGTCATGCGCTGGAAACAACGACGGCCCGTCGGTGAGCACCGCGGGCCGTCGTCGGACCTCCGGGTTTCAGCGCGTCAGCGCGCCTTGCCGGTCGGCGTGCCCAGCGGCTCGCCAATCGGCGCGCTGGCCGGCGGCTGGCTGGCGGGCTTGGCCGGGGCCTTGTCAGCCGGCTTGGCGGCGGGCTTCGCCGCAGCCTTGTCGGCGGTCGGCTTGGTCTTGCCCTTGTCCGAGTCGGTATCCGGCTTGCCGGCGGCCTGCGACGCCTCGAGCCGCGACTTCGACCGCTGCACCGGCTTGCCATTGAGCTGGGCGATGGCCTGCTGGAGCATGAAGTCGTCGGCCGAGCCGAATTCCACCGGCTTCTTGCGGCGATCCTTCTCGCGTTCCTCCGGCGTCTTCTTGGCGTTTTCTTCCTCGAGACGGCGCAGTTCGTCCACCCGGCGCTGCTCGCGCGCGTTCATTTCCGGCTCTTCCGACTCCTGCTTGTTGTGCAGGTGGCGCTCGGTGTCGATTTCGCGCGTGATCAGCGCGTCGTCCGGATCGCCCTCGGGGTTCTGGTCGACCGGGATGTCCGGACGGATACCCTTGGCCTGGATCGACTTGCCCGTCGGCGTGTAGTAGTACGCGATGGTCAGCTTGATGCCGGTGTCATTGGTCAGCGGGCGCACGGTCTGCACCGAACCCTTGCCGAACGTGGTCTTGCCCATCAGCGTGGCGCGATGGTGATCCTGGAGCGCGCCGGCCACGATTTCCGATGCCGAGGCCGAGTAGGCGTTCGTCAGCACGATCATCGGAATCTTCTTGAACAGCGACGGCAGGTCCTTGAGCGGATCGTCCTCGAGCGACGAGAGGCGGTAGTTGTTGAAGGTGGCCTTGTAGACGCGCTTGGCATCGGGCACCTGGCCGTTGGTCGAGACCACGGTGGCATCTTCGGGCAGGAACGCCGCGGCCACGCCTACCGCGCCCTGCAGCACGCCGCCCCCGTTGTTGCGCAGATCCAGGATCACGCCCTTGAGGCCCGGGTTCTTCTCGGCCATCTCGCGCAGGCGGCGGCCCAGGTCGGACACCGTGCGCTCCTGGAAGCTCGTCAGGCGGATCCAGCCGATGGTGTTGTTGTCCAGCATCTTGGTCTTGACCGACTGCACGCGGATCTCCGCGCGCGTGATCGAGACCGGGAACGTGCGTTCCTCGCTCTTGCGGTAGATCGTCAGCGTGACCTTGGTGCCGGGCTCGCCGCGCATGCGCTTGACCGCCTGCTCCAGCGGCAGGCCGCGCACGGGCTTGTCGTCGATGCGGGTGATCAGGTCGCCCGGCTGGATGCCGGCGCGGAAGGCAGGGGTGTCCTCGATCGGGTTGATGACCTTGACCAGGCCTTCTTCCTGCGAGATTTCGATCCCCAGGCCGGCAAAGCGGCCGCGCGTGCCTTCCTGCAGTTCCTTGAAGTCCTTCTCGTCCAGGTAGGCCGAGTGCGGGTCGAGGCTGGCGACCATGCCCTTGATGGCTTCGGTCAGCAGCTTCTTGTCATCCACCGGCTCCACGTACTCGCGCTTGATCTGGCCGAAGATGTCGGACATCAGCCGGAGCTGGTCGAGCGGCAGGGGGCCGGACGAGTTCTGGGCCGTCGCCGAGATCTGCAGCGTGGCCAGCACGCCGGCAACGACGCCGACCGAGACTAGGCTAATGTTCTTGAGCGTCTTACGCATGTGGGGCAGCCTGAACAGTATGAGGATTGGCTAGGGGGCGATCCGGGTGCCTGGCCTTCAGGCCGGCGGCGCCGGATTTGTCCGACAGTATAAGAGGGTGCGCAGAAAAAGGCCTGCGGGGGCTTGCGCGCCGGGTGGGCGCGGTCACACATGGCCATCGGCAACCCGCCCGCGCCTACCCGGACCAGACCGGGGCGGGCGCGGGCTGCGGCCTGTCGTCAGCGGGCCTTGCCCTGGTTGGCCACGGCCGCCAGCGAGGCGGCCAGGGCTTCCTGGTCGCCCAGGTAGTAATGGCGCAGCGGGCGCAGGTTGGCGTCCAGTTCGTAGACGAGCGGGATGCCATTGGGAATGTTGAGGCCGACGATGTCGTCATCCGAAATCTGGTCGAGGTACTTCACCAGCGCGCGGATGCTGTTGCCATGGGCGGCAATCACCACGCGCTTGCCCGATTGGATGTCGGGAGCGATCGATTCGTTCCACAGCGGCAACACACGGGCCACGGTGTCCTTGAGGCATTCGGTCAGCGGCACCTGGTCGCGCGGCACGTTGGCATAACGCGGGTCGTTGAACGCGGCGCGTTCATCGTCCGGTTGCAGCGCGGGCGGCGGGGTGTCGTAGCTGCGGCGCCAGACCAGGACCTGCTCGTCGCCGTACTTGGCGGCGGTCTCGGCCTTGTTCAGGCCCGACAGCGCGCCGTAGTGGCGTTCGTTCAGGCGCCATTCGTTGCGCACCGGAATCCACATTTCGTCCATTTCGTCCTGCACGTACCAGAGCGTGCGGATGGCGCGCTTGAGCACCGAGGTGTAGGCGATGTCGAAGCCATAGCCCGCTTCCTTGAGCAGCTTGCCGGCCTGCCTGGCCTGGGCGGCGCCGGTTTCGGTCAGGTCGACATCGACCCAGCCGGTGAAGCGGTTTTCGAGATTCCACGTGGATTCGCCGTGGCGGATGAGAACGAGCTTGTACATGCTGCTTCCAGGGTAGTAAGTGACCTGCGGCGCCCGCCCGCAAATAATGACGGGGGCGCGAAACCGCGTATTTTATAATGCCGCCGACCCAACCCAACGGAATGCCATTGTGAATTTCTTCGCCGATTACAACAACCTGGCCCTGATCGCCATCGCCGTGGTCTCCGGCGGCCTGCTGGCCTGGCCCCAGATCAAGAGCGGCACGGGCGGCAAGCGCCTCAATACGGCGGCCGCCACGCAGCTGATCAACCGGCGCAATGCGGTGGTCGTGGACATCCGCGACGCCGCCGAGTTCGCCAAAGGTCACATGCCGCAAGCGAAGAGTGCGCCACTTGCCGACCTGCCGTCGCGTGCCAGCGGCCTGGCCCGCGACAAATCCGTCCCCATCATCGTGATCTGCCAGACCGGCCAGCGCTCGGGCAAGGCCCAAGCAGCGTTGAAGGAAGCCGGGTACAGTGAGGTCTACGCGCTCGAAGGTGGCATGACGGCCTGGCAACAGGCCGGCCTGCCGGTCGTCAAGTAAGCGCGACAGCCCCATTTCACAGCAGCGAAGCGGCGCGGTACCGCCCGGGGCGGACCGCGCCGCCGCATTTTTAAGACAAGGAGAATCCGCATGGCCCGCGTCGTCATGTACAGCACGGTGGTGTGCCCCTATTGCCAGATGGCCGAACGGCTGCTGAAGCAACGGGGTGTCGAAGCGATCGAAAAGATCCTGATCGACCGCGAACCGGGCAAGCGCGAGGAAATGATGTCGCGCACCGGCCGCCGCACCGTGCCACAGATCTATATCGACGAGACCCATGTGGGTGGCTTCGACGACCTCTCCGCGCTGGACCGCCAGGGCGGCCTCGTGCCGCTGCTGGCCGCCTGATCCGGCGCGTGCCCGCCCGCCCGCCGACCATCGGATATCTGAGACGATTCTGATTCGGCGGCGAGCGGGTGAATTCGCCATCGGCGTCATGTACCATATGCGCTTTCCAGCCGGGCCCCGCGCCCGGCAGAGACCAAAAATCGATTCCAAACCGATTCAACCGGGAAGCCTTTCATGAGCGACGAGCAACAAGCCACCCAGCAGGACGATCAGCCCTTCTTCAACATCCAGCGCGTGTACCTGAAGGACATGTCGCTGGAGCAGCCGAACTCGCCGGCCATCTTCCTCGAGTCGGAAGCGCCGGCCGTGGAAGTGCAGGTCAACGTGGCCGCCGCGCAACTGCAGGAAGGCATTTTCGAAGTCGTGGTGACCGGCACGGTGACCACCAAGGTGCAGGACAAGGTAGCGTTCCTGGTGGAAGCCCACCAGGCCGGCATCTTCGACATCCGCAACGTGCCGGTGGAGCAGCTGGACCCGCTGCTGGGCATCGCCTGCCCGACCATCCTGTACCCGTACCTGCGCGGCAACGTGGCCGACGTGATCACGCGCGCCGGCTTCCAGGCGATTCACCTGTCGGAAATCAACTTCCAGGCGCTGTACGAGCAACGCCTGCAGCAGGCCATGGAAGAAGCTGGCCAGCAGGGCGGCGAGTCGGGCATCGTGATGCCTGATGGTTCGCAAGCGCGCCACTGAGGCACCAGCAAAACGATTCTGGCGTCGTTGCGCGGCCTTGCCGTACCACTTGTACTGTCTGCGGCCGCGCGCCTAGCCAGAACCGCTTCGCTTCGTTTTGCCGGCGCCTCAGGGTGCCAAGCAGAACGGGCGACTTAAAACGGGGCTTCGGCCCCGTTTTGATTTCCCCCGCCATACTGACGTTATCCGCCATTCCGCCAGAATCGCCATGAAACTGACCTTCCTCGGCGCCGGGGCCTGGGGCACCGCCCTGGCCAGCCACGCGGCCACCGTGCACGACGTGGTGCTCTGGGGCCGCGATGCCGCGCAACTGGCCGATATCGCGCAAACCGGCATGAACGCGGCCTACCTGCCCGGGGTGGCGTTATCCCCGCGCCTGGCCTGCGAAGCCGATTTCGATACCGCCGTGGATCACGCACTGGCAGACCCGGACGGGCTGCTGGTGGTGGCCACGCCGGTTTCCGGCCTGCGCGAGATGACGCGCCGGCTGGCCGCGCGCCATGCCGGCCGGCCGGCGCCGCTGGCCATGCTCTGGCTCTGCAAGGGCTTCGAGGCTGACACCCACGCCATGCCGCACCAGATGGTGCGCGAGGAACTCGATGCACTCGGCGTGGCGCCGGGCCAGATCGAATATGGCGTGCTCACCGGGCCGAGCTTTGCGAAGGAGGTAGCCCAGGGGCTGCCATGTGCGCTGACCGTGGCGGGCACGTCCCATGCGCTGGCGGACCGGGCCCAGGCGGCGTTCCATCACCACGCCATGCGGATCTACGGCAGCGACGACCTGATCGGCGTGGAGGTGGGCGGCGCGGTGAAGAATGTGCTGGCGATTGCCACCGGCGCCAGCGATGGCCTGGGCCTGGGGCTCAACGCGCGCGCCGCGCTGGTCACGCGCGGGCTGGCCGAAATGACGCGGCTCGGGCTGGCGCTTGGCGGCCGCGTGGAGACGTTCATGGGCCTCGCCGGCATGGGCGACCTGATCCTGACCGCCACCGGCGACCTCTCGCGCAACCGCAAGGTCGGCCAGCAACTGGCCGGTGGCAAGACACTCGAGCAGGTGCTCGCCGACCTCGGCCACGTAGCCGAAGGGGTGCGCTGCGCCCAGGCGGTGGCGGCGCTGGCCGCCCGGCACGGCGTGGAAATGCCGATTACGCGCGCGGTCTGCGCGGTGCTGTTCGAGGGTCTGTCCGCCGCCGACGCCGTGGCGCAACTGCTCCAGCGCGACGCGCGGGACGAATAACGCAAGCAACGATGCCTAGCCGCCGCCAAGCCCTCGGGGCGATGATCGCCACGCTTTCCACGCTATGCCTCGGCGCCGCGCCCGCGCTGGCCGAGACGTGGCCGTCGCGCCCCATCCGCATGATCGTGCCGTTCCCGGCGGGCTCCTCGCCAGACCTGATCGCCCGGATCGTCACGGAGAAGCTGGCCGTGGCGCTGGGCCAGCCGGTGGTGGTGGAGAACCGGCCCGGTGCGGGCGGCAATATCGGCACCGGCATGGTCGCCAAGGCCGCGCCGGACGGCAGTACGCTGCTGTTTACGATCAACGGCCCGCTTGTCACGGCGCCGGCGCTCTATCGCCATCTTGGCTACGACCCGGTGCGGCAACTGGCGCCGGTGACGCTGGTGGCTACCTCGCCGAATGTGCTGGTTGTCGATGCGCGGCTGCCAGTGCACACGCTGGCCGACTTCGTCGCGTTGGCCAAGGCCCGGCCGGGCGCGCTGAACTATGGGTCGGTGGGCAACGGGAGTGCGGCGCATCTGGCCATGGAGCAGCTCAAGGCCATGGCCGGTATCGACCTGCAGCACGTGCCGTATCAGGGGTTTCCGCAGATCACTACCGCGATCGTCGGCGGGCAGGTGCAGGCCGGCTTCATGGTGCCCGCGATTGCCATGCCGATGGTGACCGCCGGCAAGCTGCGCCTGCTCGCCGTGACCTCCACCGGGCGTACCGGGTTGCTGCCGCAGGTGCCGACCGTGGCCGAATCGGGGTATCCGGGCTTCGAGGCCATCTCGTGGCAGGCCGTGCTGGCGCCAGCGGGTACGCCGGCGCCGGTGATCGACCGGCTGTACCGGGAACTCGTAACGATCATCAGCAGCGCCGACGTGCGCGAGAAGATGCGCGCCCAGTATTTCGTGGCGGCCGGTACCGCGCCGGCCTCGCTGCGCCAGACCATCGCCACCGAGACGGCGCGCTGGGCCAAGGTGATCCGCGCGGCGGGCGTGCAGCCCGAGGGCTAGGCGCCGCCCCAAGCCGCCAGGCGTTCTTCTGCTGTCAGGCGCCGCCTGCGAAGCCGTTCTGGCGCCAGGCCTCGAACACCACCACCGCCACGGTATTGGAGAGATTCAGGCTGCGGTTGTCCGGCCGCATCGGCAGCCGGATGCGCTGGGTGGCCGGAAACCACTCGCGCCGCTCGGGCGCCAGGCCACGGGTCTCCGATCCGAACACAAACCAGTCCCCGGGACGGAAGCTGACCTGCCCGAACGGCGTGGAGCCGTGCGTGGTCAGGGCGAACATGCGGGCCGGATCGGGCTGCTCAGCCGCCATCAGGGCGTCCCAGTTTTCGTGCACGCGCATCGTCGCGTATTCGTGATAGTCCAGGCCCGCGCGGCGCATGCGGGCGTCCTCGAGCGGAAATCCGAGCGGCTTGACGAGGTGCAGCTGCGCCCCCGTGTTGGCGCACAGGCGGATCACATTGCCGGTATTCGGCGGAATTTCGGGCTCGACGAGGACGACGTTGAACATGGCGCAATGGCTGGAAAATCGGCCCCGAGCTTACCGCGCCAGGGGGTGGCTGTCATCCCGTGACTTTTTACGGGGTCCGCAGCGCAGGCAGGGCGGTCACGCGCCGGGCGCCGTGGGCCTTGAGGACGGCGGCGGCGGCACGCAAAGTGGCGCCTGTCGTCATCACATCATCGATCAGGGCGATGTGGAGCCCGTCGAGCCGCATCGGGCGGGCCAGGGCGAAGGCATCGCGCAGGTTGGCCTGGCGGGCGGGCAGGTCCAGCGTCAGCTGCGCGGCGGTGTCGCGGCGGCGGGTGAGCAGCGTGGCATCGGCGCGTACGCCGAGCCGCCGGGCCAGTGGGCGGGCAATCTCCCACGCCTGGTTGAAGCCGCGCGAGGCCAGCCGTTGCGGCGCAAGCGGCACGGGGACGATGAGATCGGGCAGGTCGGGCAGGGCGCGCAGGCGTTCGGCAAGCTGCGCGGCGATCCATCCCGCCACGGGCAATGCGGCGCCGAACTTCAGCCGCAGGATCAGGCGATCGAGCGGCTCGGCATAGTCGGCCAGCGTCACGGTGGCATCGAGCGGATCGTCAGGCACGCAGGCCGGGCAATGGCCGGTGGCCGGACTGGCGCACCGCTGGCAGCGGGGCCGCGCCGCCAGCAGCGATCCGGCGCAGGCGGCACAGACCACATCGCGCTGCATATCGGCGCAAATGGCGCAGGCGGAGGGGAGCAGGGACGGCAGCAGCCCGCCGAGCCAGCGCCCGGCAGCCCCGGCGGCGCGCGCGTATACTTGCGATCCTCGCGGTCCTGTCCGACCGCTCCACACTGGTTCCGATTGTCCGTGTCCTTGCATGCCGCTGATTCTCCCGATGCCTGGTTGCCGCCCGCGCGGCTGACCCGGCTTGCCTTCGACCGCCGCAGCACCGCCTTCGGCCAGCTGGATTTCCTGCTCGGCGAGATCGGCCGGCGCATGCAGGAGCGCATGGAGGTGATCCGGCTCGCGCCCCGGCGCGCGCTCGATATCGGCTGCGGCCACGGGCAGGGCCTGGCGGGTTTGCGCGCGCGGTTTCCCGATGCGCAGATCGCCGGCCTCGATATTTCCGGCGCGATGCTGCGCGAAGCCGGCCAGCGCGATCCGCAGCGCCGCCCGGGCTGGATCGGCCGCATGCTCGGCAAGCGTCCGATGTTCGACCTGGTGCAGGGCGATCTTGCCACACTGCCGTTTGGCGGCGCCAGCTTCGATCTGCTCTGGTCCAACCTCGCGCTGCACTGGCATCCCGAGCCGCATCGCGTGTTCCCGGAGTGGCATCGCGTGACGGCCGACGAGGGCCTGGTGCTGTTCTCGCTGTTCGGCCCGGACACGCTGCGTGAGTTGCGCACGGCCTTCGGCGAGGTGGACCTCGATGCGCACACGCTCCGCTTCGTCGACATGCATGACATCGGCGACATGCTGGTGCACAGCGGCTGGTCCACGCCCGTGATGGACATGGAGACGCTGACCATCACCTACGAGTCCCCCGAGACGCTGCTGCGCGAGGTGCAGGCCTTCGGCGGCTTCCGGCGCCCGGGCCCGGCGGGGCTGCGCGGGCGCCGCTGGCATCGCGCCGTGCTGGACGCGCTGGAGCGCCAGCGCAACAGCGATGGCGTGATTCCGCTGACCTTCGAGATTGTCTACGGCCATGCATGGAAGCTGGCGCCGCGCGGCCGGCAGGCTACCGACGATCAGGGCCGCGCGGTGGTGCCGATCGACAAGATCGGGCGGGCTTCGCCACGCCGCTGACACACCGCGCGGAAGGGCGCTCGGACCGTCGCGCAACAATGCGCGCGCACCGATTGTGTTGACTATCGGGGCTGTTGCAGCCATGCACAAAAACTTGAACTAGGCAAGCCCTCCGGTCAAATCCTCCCTTGTTCGAGTATGCGAAGCGCCATATAATGCGCCAGTTTGTCGCAGTGGTCCCCTGGCACAAGAACGCCCCCGGAATGCACTCCGCACGTGTGCCCGGGCGCGCCATTCGTCCCGGGTGTGCATCCGATGCAGAGTGGTTGGGCGATGCAAGACTTGGGTATCGCATTCCAGACGGCAGGAGTTGACTCCGGCGGAAATCACGACGGACGTCCCCCCTTGCCGAGCAACGACTGGCTGATGAAGCGGAATTGCTCGCTCTCCCCACGCCAGGTCGGCTGGTTCTACTTCTCCATCGTATGTATTTCCGCTGCCATTGCGGTGTTCCTTGCCGCGTGGCATGGGGCCTGGCTCGTGCTGCCTTTTGCGGGGCTCGAGCTGCTCGGGCTGGGGATTGCCCTGCTGGCGTACGCGCGCCATGCGACGGATTATGAACGCGTGAGTGTGACCGACGGCATGCTGGTCGTGGAGACAGCCAGCGCCAGTCGGGTCACGCGTGAGGTATTCAACCCGCGATGGGTGCGGGTGGAACTGGGTGAATCGTTCCGGGCGCTCGTGGTTCTGCGGTCGGACAAGCGCGTCGTGCGGGTGGGGTGTCATCTGGACCCGATACGGCGGCGCAAGTTCGCGCAGGAACTCGCAGCGGTCCTGCATTGCTTCTGAGAGGAAGGGAGGCAGGGCACGGCGGGGACAGATTTGAATCTGTAAATTGGGTAGATAAACAATGAAAATGTGGAAGAAGGCATCCGCAGCATGTCTGGCAGGTGCGTCCCTGCTTGCCAGCCAGGCGGCCTCCGCGGTCAGTGATATGCCAGGCGGCCCGGCCGTCCGACAGCTGAACCTGACCGAACCCGTTACAAAGATCGCCGAACAGATTCACTGGCTGAACTGGATGATGCTCATCATCTGCACGGTGATTTTCATCGCCGTGTTCGGCGTGATGTTCTATTCCATCTTCACGCACCGCAAGAGCCGCGGTGCCAAGTCGGCCGCGTTCCACGAAAGCATTACCGTGGAAGTGGTGTGGACCATCGTCCCGTTCCTGATCGTGATCGCGATGGCGCTCCCCGCCACCAAGACCGTGGTCGCGATGAAGGACACCACCAACTCCGACATCACCATCAAGGCCACCGGCTACCAGTGGAAGTGGGGCTACGACTACCTGAAAGGGCAGGGCGAAGGCATCTCGTTCGTCTCCACCCTGACCACGCCGCGCGAGCAGATCAACAACGAGCAGCCGAAGTCGAACACCTACCTGATGGAGGTGGACAACGAGCTGGTGGTGCCGGTCAACAAGAAGATCCGCATCGTCACGACGGCCAACGACGTCATCCACGCGTGGATGATCCCGGCCTTCGGCGTGAAGCAGGATGCGATTCCCGGCTTCGTGCGCGACACCTGGTTCCGCGCCGAGAAGATCGGCGTCTACCGTGGCCAGTGCGCCGAGCTGTGCGGCAAGGAACACGCGTTCATGCCGATCGTCGTGCGCGTGGTCTCGGACGCCGACTACACCAAGTGGGTCGACGAGAAGAAGAAGGCGCTGGCCGCTGCGGCGGACGATCCCAACAAGACCTGGACGCTCGATGAGATGAAGGTGCGTGGGGAGAAGGTCTACGCGTCGAACTGCGCGGTCTGCCACCAGCCGAACGGCAAGGGCGCCGGCGCGTTCCCGGCGCTGGACGGCTCCAAGGTGGTGAACGGCCCGAAGGCCGACCAGATGCACATCCTGCTGGAAGGACGCGGCGGCATGCCGTCCTGGAAGCAGCTCTCCGACACGGAACTGGCCGCGGCCATGACCTACACCCGGAATGCGTGGGGTAACCGGACTGGCGAGGTGATCCAGCCGGCCGACTTCGTGAACGCCCGCGCGGGCAAGTTCCCCGAAGGCGGTGGCGCACCGACGGCGGGCACCGCCGACGCGGCGCCGAAGGCCAAGGCCGACCCGGCCCCGGCCACCTCCCCCGACAAGCAGGCCAGCCTCGCGGGCAACCGCGTCGCAGGCTGACCCGCAGCCGCACCGCATACAGGAATTCAGGAGTCAACGCGATGAGTACCGCTACCCCGGAGACGCTGGGTCATCCGCACGACCACGCCCATGATCATGGCCACGGCGATCACAGCCATGGCGATCATGCGCACGACCACCCGCATGGCTGGCGCCGCTGGCTGTTCGCCACCAACCACAAGGACATCGGTACGCTGTACCTGCTGTTCTCGTTCACGATGCTGCTGTCCGGCGGCGTGCTGGCGCTGCTGATCCGCCTGGAGCTGTTCGAGCCGGGCCTGCAGTTCTTCCGCCCCGAGCTGTTCAACCAGTTCACCACGATGCACGGCCTGATCATGGTGTTCGGCGCGATCATGCCGGCCTTCGTCGGCTTCGCGAACTGGATGATCCCGCTCCAGATCGGCGCCTCGGACATGGCCTTCGCGCGGATGAACAACTTCAGCTTCTGGCTGATGCCCCCGGCGGCGCTGCTGCTGGCTGGCTCGTTCTTCGCCCCGGGCGGCGCCACTGCCGCCGGCTGGACGCTCTACGCGCCGCTCTCGGTGCAGATGGGCCCCGGCATGGACATGGCTATCTTCGCCATGCACATCATGGGCGCCTCGTCGATCATGGGCTCGATCAACATCATCGTGACCATCCTCAACATGCGCGCCCCCGGCATGACGCTGATGAAGATGCCGATGTTCTGCTGGACCTGGCTGATCACCGCCTACCTGCTGATCGCCGTGATGCCGGTGCTGGCTGGCGCCATCACCATGGTGCTGACCGACCGCCACTTTGGCACGAGCTTCTTCTCCGCCGCCGGCGGCGGCGACCCGGTGATGTACCAGCACATCTTCTGGTTCTTCGGCCACCCCGAGGTGTACATCATGATCCTGCCCGCGTTCGGGATCATCTCGCACGTGGTGCCGGCGTTCGCGCGCAAGCGCCTGTTCGGCTACAGCTCGATGGTGTACGCCACGGCGTCCATCGCCATCCTGTCGTTCATCGTCTGGGCGCACCACATGTTCACCACCGGCATGCCGGTGACCGGCCAGCTGTTCTTCATGTACGCGACGATGCTGATCGCGGTGCCGACGGCCGTGAAGATCTTCAACTGGATCGCCACGATGTGGCGCGGCTCGATGACCTTCGAGACGCCGATGCTGTTCGCCATCGGCTTCATCTTCGTGTTCACGATCGGCGGCTTCACCGGCCTGATCCCGGCCGTGGCCCCGATCGACATCCAGATCCAGGACACCTACTTCATCGTGGCGCACTTCCACTATGTGCTGGTGGCCGGTTCGCTGTTCGCGCTATTCGCCGGCTTCTACTACTGGGGGCCGAAGTGGAGCGGGTTCATGTACAACGAGACGCGCGGCCAGATTCACTTCTGGGGCTCGCTGATTTTCTTCAACGTGACCTTCTTCCCGATGCACTTCCTGGGCCTGGCCGGCATGCCGCGCCGCTACGCGGACTATGCGGTCCAGTTCACGGACTTCAACGCGATTGCATCGATCGGCGCGCTGGGCTTCGGCCTGATGCAGGTGTATTTCTTCTTCTTCGTGGTGCTGCCGTCCTACCGTGGCGGCCAGGCCGCCGGTGACAAGCCGTGGGATGGCGCCGAGGGCCTGGAATGGACCGTGCCGTCGCCGGCCCCGTTCCACACCTTCGAAGAGCCGCCGCAGGTGCGCTGAGTGATTGACGCCATGAAGCCGGAAACCCCGCCGCGCCTGGACAGCCAGGGTCGCCAGGCAACACAACGGGCCGCCAACCGGCGGCTGGGCCTGATCCTGCTGTCCATCGTGGTGGTGTTCTTCCTGGGATTCTTCGCCAAGATGGTTTTCCTTGGCGGTTGAGCGGAGATAGACGTGGACGCGCAGCAGAAAGCGGAAGACCGGGCACTCGAGCGGCGCTTCAACCGCGGCATGATGCTGCGGCTGCTGGTGGTGGTGGGCCTGATGTTCAGCTTCGGCTACGCGCTGGTGCCGCTGTACAAGAAGATCTGCGAGGTCACCGGCATCAACGTGGTGACCACGCGCGATCTGTACGGCGGCTCGCTGAAGAACACCCAGGTGGACAAGAGCCGCACGGTCACGGTGGAGTTCGACTCCAACGCGCGCGGGCCGTTCGCGTTCCGCCCGGTGAAGTCCTCGATGGAAGTGCATCCGGGCGAGCTGACGACCATCGTCTACGAAGTGGCCAACGGGCAGTCGCGCGATATTTCCGCGCAGGCCATCCCCAGCTACGCGCCCAAGCAGGCCACCGAGTACTTCAAGAAGGTGGAGTGCTTCTGCTTCAAGCAGCAGACGCTCAAGGCCAGCGAGGCGCGCGAGATGCCGGTGGTGTTCGTGATCGATCCGAACCTGCCCAAGGATGTGAAGACGATCACGCTGTCGTACACCTTCTTCGAGATCGGCACGCCGGTAGCGCAGACGGCGGCGCCGGCGGGACAGGGGAGCTGAGATGGGCGTGACGCCAGAGCCGCATGACCCGCTTCAGCGCAAGGCGTCGTTCGCGCAGACGGTGCGCGCGGTGCTGTGGTCGTTCATCGGCCTGCGCAAGGGCTCGGAGCACGAGACCGACATGGCGCGGCTGAACCCGGTGCACGTGATCATCGCCGGGCTGATTGCCGCGGCGCTGTTCGTGGCGATCTTGATCGGCATCGTGAAGACCGTGGTGGGATGAAGCTGTCCCCGAAAAAATAAGAGAAGTACGAGCACACCACCGGCAGGGAGGTCGGCCGGCGGTGCGGAACTACAACGAATCAGAGACACTGAGCTGGAGATAGAAGAATGAGTGCGAATCGCGCAAATGCTCCGTACTACTTTGTACCGGGCCCGTCGCGCCACCCCATCACGGCGGCCTTCGGCCTGCTGATGACCGGCGCGGGCGCCGCGGGTTGGGTCAACGGCCAGTCGTGGGCCCCGTTCCTGTGCGGCTTCGGCCTGCTGTGGTTCCTGTTCGTGCTCAAGAGCTGGTTCGGCGACGCCATCCGCGAGTCGGAAGGCGGCCTGTACGGCAAGAACATCGACGTCTCGTTCCGCTGGTCGATGGGCTGGTTCATCTTCTCCGAGGTGATGTTCTTCGCGGCCTTCTTCGGCGCACTGTTCTATGCCCGCACCATCGCCATGCCGTGGCTGGGCGACCTGAACAACAAGATCATCTGGCCGGACTTCGCGGCCGTGTGGCCCAACATCGGCCCGGCGGGCACGGTGGAGAGCTTCCAGACCATGGGTCCGTGGCCGATCCCCACGATCAACACGGCACTGCTGCTGACCTCCGGCGTCACGCTGACCTGGGCGCACCACGCGCTGCTGGCCGGCAAGCGCAGCCAGCTGATCCAGGGCCTGGTGCTCACCATCCTGCTCGGCGCCATCTTCATGTGCCTGCAGGTCTACGAGTACATGCACGCCTACTCGGAACTGAACCTGAAGCTGACCTCGGGGGTCTATGGTTCGACGTTCTTCCTGCTGACCGGCTTCCACGGCTTCCACGTGACCATGGGCGCGATCATGCTGGCGGTGGTGCTGGGCCGCGTACTGCGCGGTCACTTCACGCCGGAGCACCACTTCGCGTTCGAAGGCGCCGCCTGGTACTGGCACTTCGTGGACGTGGTCTGGCTCGGCCTCTACGTGGTGGTGTACTGGCTGTAACTGGAACGGGCCGCTGCGGCGGTCCTGCGGTACAAGACGAAGCGCCGCGGAGGACGATCCTCGCGCGGCGCTTTTTGTTTTGGGGTCTGGCAGTGCTCAGGGCGACATGTGGATGCCGGTGCTGTGGATCCATCCCATCCAGTTGGCGAACAGGATGAACAGGAACAGCGCCACCGAGAAGCCGACGCGCAGCATCAGCGAGCGCATCATGTTGGGCGTGCGGCCACGGTCGCGCATCATGAAGAACAGCGCGGAGGCCAGGCTGCCGATGATCAGGATGAAGGCGACGATGATGACGAAGCGCATGCTGGGGCGAAGGGGGGCTGCGGGTCACGAAAGTGGCCATTATGGCACCGTGGCCTCGCGGGGCCATTCGTGACGACCCGCAATCGGGGCGATCGGGGCGATCGGGGCAGCCTGTGGCGCTCGCCGGGGGCGGTGCCGCTGGTGGCGGCGCTGGCCGTGATTGCCGTGACCTGTGCGCTCGGCAACTGGCAACTGCGCCGGGCCCACGAGAAGGTGGACCGCGCCGCGCGGCTGGCCACGCTGGCGGCGCAGGCGCCGCTGGACCTGAACACGGCCCGCATCGACGCCACGCAGGTGGCGGACCGCCGCGTGCGCGCCCGGGGCCGCTTCGACGCCGCGCACACCGTGCTGCTGGACAACCGCCCGCACGGCAATGGCTCCGACGGCCGCGCCGGCTTCCTGGTGCTGACGCCGCTGAAGCTGGCCGATGGTGGCGCCAGCGTGCTGGTGCTGCGCGGATGGCTGCCGCGCGACGCCCAGGACCGCACGCGGATCGCTCCGTTCCCGACGCCCGATGGCGATGTGACGCTGGACGGCACGGCGCTGGCCACGGCCCCGCGCGTCTACAGCCTTGGGCACGACGCGGCGGCCGAAGCGGGGCAGAAGATCCGCCAGAATGTAGACTTGGCGGCGTTCGCCCGGGAAACCGGGGCGCCGCTGCTGCCGTTGGTGATGCAGCAGGCCACCGATACCGGCGATGGCCTTGCGCGCGATTGGGCGCCCGCCGACCTCGGCGCAGACCGCCACTACGGCTACGCCGCCCAGTGGTTCGGCCTGGCCGCGCTGACCGTGGTGCTGGTGGCCGCGCTGGGCTGGCGCCGCGCGCGCCGGGACACCGCCCTGCCGAACCGATAACCGAACGATGAACGTACAGACGAACTCCATGCCATCGCAAGACCCCACGGCCACGCCGGATACCCGCATCGATGCGCGCACGCGCCGTGGCCGCCTGCAGATGCTGATGCTGCTGCTGGTCTGCGCGTCGCCGGTCATCTTCTCGTATTTCACCTACTACGTGGTCAAGCCGAGCGGCGCCAGCACCAACTACGGCACGCTGGTCGATCCGCTGCGCCCGATGCCGCCGCTCAATGTGACCAACGAGCGCGGCGAGGCCGTGCCGCTGGCGTCCTTCCACGGCAAATGGCTGATGGTGATGGCCGCCCCGTCCGCCTGCGACGAGGCGTGCGCCAAACGGCTGTTCACGATGCGCCAGATCCGCGCGGGGCAGGGCCAGGACCGCGAGCGCATTACCCCGGTCTGGCTGATTTCCGATACCGGTGCCGTGGACGAACGGCTGTCCAGCGCCTACAACGAACCCTATGCGGGCGTGCGCTTCCTGCGCATGGACGCCGCCGCGCTGCGCCAGTGGCTGCCGGCCGAGCCGGGCGCCGGGGCCGAAGACACCGTGTACCTGGTCGACCCGCTCGGCAACCTGATGCTGCGCTGGCCGAAAGACCCGGACCCGAAACAGATCAGCAGCGACCTGAAGAAGCTGCTCAAATTCTCCCGAATTGGCTGATTTGCGATGCTGCTCCAACTCGCCATCATTGGCATCCTGATTGCCCTGCTGCCGCTCTCGTACGTGCTGGTGCGGGGCAGCCGCGACAAGTACCGCAAGCTGGTCTGGGTCACCGCCTTCCTCACGCTGGACCTGATCATGTTCGGCAGCTTCACCCGGCTGACCGATTCCGGCCTGGGCTGCCCGGACTGGCCCGGCTGCTACGGCCATTCGAACCCGCACGCGGCCATGGAGCCGATCCGCGCCGCCGAGACCGCGCTGCCGAGCGGCCCGGTCACGCTGGCCAAGGCGTGGATCGAGATGATCCATCGTTATTTCGCCATGGCGGTCGGCGTGCTGATCATCTCGCTGATGGTGCTGGCGTGGGTCAAGCGGCGCGAGCTGAAGCAGTCGCCGTGGTTCGCCACGGGGGTGTTCGTGCTGGTCTGCGTGCAGGGCTTGTTCGGCGCGCTGACCGTGACGATGAAGCTCCAGCCGATCATCGTGGTGACCCACCTGCTTCTGGCGATGGCGCTGCTGTCGTCGCTGATCGTGCTCGGCTCGCGCAATGACCCGCCGCACCCGGTGGCGCCGCAGGCGGCCTCGCTGCGCTGGGCGGCGTGGGTGGCGCTGGCGCTGCTGGTGACCCAGATCTTCCTCGGCGGCTGGGTCAGCACGAACTACGCGGTGCTGGCCTGCACCGACTTCCCGCTCTGCAACGGCCAGCTGGTACCCGAGATGGACTTCCGCCACGGCTTCACGCTCTGGCGCCAGCTCGGCATGACGGCCGATGGCGACTACATCCCGCACGCGGCGCTGGTGGCCATCCACTGGGTGCATCGTGGCTTTGCCTTCGTGGTGCTCGGATTCCTGGCCTGGTTCGGCCTGCGCGCGCGCCGGCTGGAGGGCCTGACGCGCCACGCCACGTGGCTGTTGGCCGTGCTGGCGCTGCAATTGGCCACCGGCATGTCCAACATCGTGTTCGACTGGCCGCTCGGCGCGGCGGTGGCGCACAACGGCGGCGCGGCCCTGTTGCTGATGCTGTTACTCCGTCTCCACTACAATATCGGCCTCGCGACCCTCGCGACACGTTATGCCGGCGCCGCCGCTCAATCCGCCTCAGCCGCGCGCGCCACATGAAGGACAAGATGCCTCCCGTGGTCTCCGCTACCCAAACTCATTCCTCCGTGGGCCGTATTCGGCACCTGGCTCGCCAATATGCCGCGCTGACCAAGCCGCGCGTCACGCAACTGGCCGTGTTCTGTGCCGTCATCGGCATGTTCCTGGCCACGCCCGGCATGGTGCCGTGGCCGGTGCTGCTGGGCGGCGCCGCCGGTATCTGGCTGCTGGCCGGCGCGGCGTTCGCCATCAACTGCCTGGTCGAACAGAAAATCGACGCGATGATGCGCCGCACCGCGTGGCGGCCTTCCGCCACGGGCGAGATCACCAGCGCGCAGACGCTGGTCTTCTCGGGCATCCTCGGTGGCGCCGGCATGTGGCTGCTGCACGTGTTCGCCAATGACCTGACGATGTGGCTGACCTTCGCCACCTTCCTCGGCTACGCGGTGGTCTACACGATCCTGCTCAAGCCGGCCACGCCGCAGAACATCGTCATCGGCGGGCTGTCGGGTGCCATGCCGCCGGCGCTGGGCTGGGCCGCCGTGGCCGGCACCGTGCCGGCCGAAGCGTGGTTCCTGGTGCTGATCATCTTCACGTGGACGCCGCCGCACTTCTGGGCGCTGGCCCTGTACCGTCGCGCCGACTACGCCAAGTCCGGCCTGCCGATGCTGCCGATCACACACGGTGAAAAGTACACGTTGCTTCACATCTTGCTGTACACGCTGGTGATGATCGCCGCCACGCTGCTGCCGTTCGTCTATGGCATGAGCGGCTATATCTACCTCGCCGCCGCGCTGGGCCTGGGACTGGTGTTCCTCGGCTACGCCTGGAAGCTGTTCCGCAACTACTCGGACGCGCTCGCGCAACGCACCTTCCGCTATTCGATCCTGTACCTCTCGCTGCTGTTCGCGGCGCTGCTGGTGGATCACTACTTCAAGTTCGTGCCGCAGGTCTGATGGCCCGCCTGCGGCATCTTGCCGCGCCCGGAGGCCAGCGCCGATGTGATCGGCGATACTTCCGGGCACCCTCTCCCGACCACCGCGCTCCCCCGATGACTCTTCCCGGCTCACCGTCCCTCCTTGCCCAGTTCCGCCGACTCTGCCTGCTGGCGCTCTGCACGGCCCTGCTGGCCGCCTGCGGACAGCCCAAGCCCTCGTTCAAGAACGTGGATATCTCGGGCGCTACCGAGTTCGGCAAGGACTTCGCACTGCTGGACCCGAGCGGCAAGACCCGCACGCTGGCCGACTTCAAGGGCAAGGACGTGGTGATGTTCTTTGGCTACACGCACTGCCCGGACGTCTGCCCGACCACCATGGCCGAGCTGAAGGCGGTGATGGACAAGCTCGGCCCGGACGCCGACAAGGTGCAGGTGCTGTTCGTCACCGTGGACCCGGAACGCGACACCGGCGAGTTGCTCGGTCAGTACGTGCCCGCCTTCGACGCCCGCTTCCTGGGCCTGCGCCCGGCCGACGAGGCAGCGCTGAAGAAGGTGACCAAGGACTTCAAGGTCTTCTACGCCAAGGTGCCGGGCACCTCGCCGAACAACTACACCGTGGATCACTCGGCCGGCAGCTATGTCTTCGATACCAACGGCCAGCTGCGCCTGTTCCTGCGCCACGGCCAGGGGCCGGACCCGATCGCGCATGATCTGAAGCTGCTGCTGTCGTAAGCTGCGCGCAGGACGAAAAAAGGGCCGGTCAACATGACCGGCCCTCTTGCATTGCGGGGAGCGGAGGATCAGGCGAAAGCCGCCAGCGCACCCTTCATCTTCTTCATCGCGGCCGCCTCGATCTGACGGATGCGCTCGGCGGAGACGCCGAACTCGTCGGCCAGCTCATGCAGCGTGGCGCCGCCCGAGCCGTCGTCGTTCACGTCCAGCCAGCGCGCCTCGATAATGCGGCGGCTGCGGGCGTCCAGACGCTCCAGCGCTTCGACCAGCCCTTCCACCTGCATGCGGTCCTGGCGCTTGGCCTCGAGCACGCGGGTCGGCTCGTTGTGGTTGTCCGCCAGATACGCGATGGGGGCGAATTCCTCCTCGCCGTCGTCGATCTGGCCTTCCAGCGCCAGGTCGCCGCCCGACAGGCGGGTCTCCATCTCCATCACTTCCTCGGGCTTCACGTTCAGCTCGCGCGCCACGGCTTCCACCTGCTCGGGCGTGAACGTGTGCGCGCCGGTCTTGTGGCTGCGCAGGTTGAAGAACAGCTTGCGCTGGGCCTTGGTGGTGGCCACCTTGACCATGCGCCAGTTCTTCAGCACGTATTCATGGATTTCGGCCTTGATCCAGTGCATGGCGTACGACACCAGACGCACGCCCTGATCGGGGTCGAAGCGCTTCACGGCCTTCATCAGGCCGATATTGCCTTCCTGGATCAGGTCCGCATGCGGCAGGCCATAGCCCAGGTACTGGCGGGCGATGGACACCACCAGACGCAGGTGGGACATCACCAGCCGGCGGGCGGCATCGACGGATTCATGGTCGCGCAGCTCCCGCGCGAGGCGCTGCTCTTCCTCGGCGGTCAGCAGCGGAATACGGTGGATAGCCTGGATGTAGCTATCCAGATTGCCCAGTGTGCCGGGGAAGGCGAGCGCGAGGCTGCCAGCGGCGGCATTCTGGGGGGCCATCGGCAGACGGCCGGAAATCTTGGTTTGGTCGGCAGACAGAACTGCGGTCACGCTTATTGCTCCTTTCGCATCCGGCGGTAGGTTGCCGGCGTGCCTCGATTCCAGAATCGGAAGAGACACCGCACTGCAACGCATATTAGCACTCAGGTTCGGCGAGTGCTAAGTTAGAGCGTCTATAGGGTTGATAGTTCCGGCCAATGGATATTGTTATTGGGATAGCGTAATAGGTCTCGGTGCGACGTCCGCGCCTTGTCTGGCAAGGGCTGGCGGGCCGCCAGCGTCGCGTACCATGGTTAGAGGGAACTTGCCCCAATCGGTTTCATCGTGATTTCGGGATGCTGAATTGCGCATTTCGCTACACTGGAGCCCCGCTTTTCGCTGTTATCTCACTGTTGTCTCGCAGTTATCCCATTGCCAGGAGTCCTGTCATGTCTGCCATCGAACACTTGCTCAAGCCCCATGTGCGGGACATCGGCGAGTTCACGGTCCGCCGCCTGCTGCCCGCCGCCGCCACGCAGACCGTGGGCCCCTTTATCTTCTTCGATCACCTCGGTCCCGTGTCCATGCCGCCGGGTAGTGGCATGGATGTGCGCCCACATCCACATATCGGCCTGGCGACCGTGACGTATCTGTTCGAGGGCGAGATCACGCACCGTGACAGCCTGGGCAGCGAGCAGGTGATTCGCCCCGGCGACGTGAACTGGATGACCGCCGGCATCGGCATCACGCACTCGGAGCGCTCGCCAGACGCCGCGCGCCAGGCCGGCCCGCTGCTGCACGGCATCCAGACCTGGGTGGCGTTGCCGAAGGCGCATGAGAAGGACCCGCCGTCGTTCCACCACCATCCCGGCGCCACGCTGCCCAAGCTGGAACTGCCCGGCGTGCGGATGATCGTGATTGCTGGCGATGCCTTCGGCGCGGAATCCCCGGTGCGGGTGTATAGCCGCACGCTCTACGTGGCCATCGACATGGAAGCCGGCGCGACGCTGGTGATTCCGCCCGAGCATGTGCAGCGCGGGCTCTATCCGGTGGAAGGCGATGTGACGATCGATGGCGAGGCGCTGGCGGGGGAACACCTCGCCGTGCTGGTGCCGGGCGAGCCGGCCACGCTGACCGCTACTACCGCCGCACGCGTGATGCTGCTGGGCGGTGATCCGACCGACGGCCATCGCTTCATCTACTGGAATTTCGTGGCGAGCACCAAGGAAGACATCGACGACGCCGCGCGCCGCTGGGAGAACGACGAGTTCCCCCACGTGCCGGGCGAGACCGAGCGGATTCCGCTGCCCCCGCGCCGGCCCTGAGCGTCCACAGGCGTCGTCAGACCGGACTGGCCCAGGCCACGCGCGTGGCCTGCTTCAGGCAGTCCTGGATGGTCGCCACCTGCGTGGCGATCGGCGCCGGCACCGGCACGTCGCCATCGAGCACCTTGCGGATCCAGGCGGCGGTCAGGCCGACGTCGGTGCCGGGCGGCAGCTCGGGTACCTCGCCAATCGACCCGCTTGCCGGATCGACCATCGTCCGCTGATGGCCATCGTGGAGCCAGTCGATGCGGCTGCTGCGGCGGGCATCCGCCACCACTTCCCCTTCGGTCCCGCGCGCCAGCAGCACGTTGGCGGGCTCGTGGGAGAAGTAGTCAGTCAGCGTCTCGCGATATTCCGGATGGGTGTAGCTATAGAGCCGTAGCGCCTCGGCCGGCGTGTGGCTGCCTACCGGTTGCAGCATCTTGACGATGGTGTGCGAGGAATTGCGCAGGCCGATGATCGGGCGCTTGTCGAGCAGGCGCGAAAGCGCTGGAGACAGCACATCGATCGGCAGCACGGCCAGCGGATTGGCGGCGGCGCGCAGCTGGTCCTGCGCGGCCTGCGGCGTGGCGCAGAGCGGCACGCCGAGGGCCTCGAACAGTTGCATGCTCGTCACCCGGCCGTCGAACTCGCGCGAGCCGTGGACCAGCGTGGGCACGCCCTCGCGCGCCAGCAGCAGCGCCAGCAGCGGCACCAGGTTCGGCTGCTTGCGCGCGCCGTTGTAGCTGGGGATGACGACCACGGGCTTGTCCGGCGGCGGCGCCAGCGGGGCGCAGTGGCCGTGGGCGGCTTCCAGCATGCCGGCCAGCTCGTGCGGCGCCTCGCCCTTGATCCGGTAGGCCATCAGCACGGCCCCGAGCTCGATGTCGGAGACGCGGCCGGCCAGCATCGCATCGAACAGCATCTGGGCGTCCTCGCGGGGCAGCGCCCGGGCGCCATTGACCCCGCGGCCAATCTCCTTGATGTACTTGCTGGCCGAGAACGGCGGAAGGGTCGGGGTGGCAGATGTCATGGCGGGAGGGGAGGTGTGGATCGTTGTGCCGTTCATGATAGCGGAGCAGGGCGGCTTCGCCCACGCCCGCTATCCCACGCATCCCCCGCCGGGGTCAGGCCGCCTCGCGCAGCGCCGGGTTGCGCTGCTTGCGGTAGAGGAAGTCCAGCACGGCGGTGCGGCAGGCGTGGTAGGCCTTGTCGTCGGCCAGCGCCACGCGGTCGCGCGGGCGGGGGAGGTCCACCTCCAGGATCTCGCCCACCGTGGCCGCCGGGCCGTTCGTCATCATCACGATGCGATCCGCCAGCAGCACGGCTTCATCCACATCGTGCGTGACCATGACCACGGTGCTGCGGGTGCGGGCGACGATCTTTAGCAATTCGTCCTGCAGATGGGCGCGGGTCAGCGCGTCCAGCGCGCCGAACGGCTCGTCCATCAGCAGCACCTTCGGCGACATGGCCAGCGCCCGGGCGATGCCCACGCGCTGCTTCATCCCGCCCGAGATCTCATGTGGATACTTGCTCTCGGCGTGCGTCAGGCCGACCAGCGCCAGCGTGTCCTGGGTGCGCGCCTTGAGCTGGGCGCGGCTCTCCGTGGCGGCGAACACGCGCTCCACGCCCAGGTAGACGTTCTCGAAGCACGTCATCCACGGCAGCAGCGAGTGATTCTGGAACACCACGGCGCGCTCCGGCCCCGGCCCGGCAATCTCGCGCCCGGCGCAGATCAGCGCGCCCGTGGTGGGCGTGGTCAGGCCGGCAATCAGGTTCAGCAGCGTGGACTTGCCGCAGCCCGAATGCCCGATCAGCGTGATGAACTCGCCCTCGGCAATGCCCAGGTTGATGTCGCGCAGGGCCACGAACGGCCCCTTGCGCGTCTTGAAGGTCTGGCCCACGTTCTCGATGCTGACAAACTTTTCCATGGCGATGGCTCCTTCGGGGGCGGTCAGTTGTTGCCGTAGCTGAAGCGGCGGGCCAGCGCGAGCAGCAGGTGCTCGAGGATCAGGCCCACCACGCCGATGATGAAGATGGCGATGACGATGTGCTCCACCTTGAGGTTGTTCCACTCGTCCCAGAGCCAGAAGCCGATGCCGGTGCCGCCCGTGAGCATCTCGGCGGCCACGATCACCAGCCACGCGGTACCGATCGAGAGCCGCACGCCGGTCAGCATGTAGGGCAGCACGGCCGGGAACAGCACGCTGCGGAACACCTTCCATTCGGAGAGGTCGAGCACGCGCGCCACGTTCAGGTAGTCCTGCGGCACGCGCGTCACGCCGACGGCCGTGTTGATGATCATCGGCCAGATCGAGCAGATGAAGATGGCCCAGATGGCGGCCGGGTTGGCGGCCTTGAACAGCAGCAGGCCGATCGGCAGCCACGCCAGCGGCGAGACCGGGCGCAGCAGGCTGATCACCGGCGCCGCCATCGCGTTCAGGAACGCAAAGCGGCCCAGCAGGAAGCCCGCCGGAATGCCAACCACCGCCGCCAGCCCGAAGCCGGCCGCCACGCGCGCCAGCGAGGCCAGGATGTTCCAGCCGATGCCCTGGTCGTTCGGCCCATTGCGGTAGAACGGGTCGGAGAACAGCGGCACGGCGGCGTTCCAGCTGGCGCCCGGCGTGGGAAGCGCCGGAATCAGCGTGGCAATGCCGTGCCACACCAGCAGGAACAGGACGAAGCCGACCAGCGGCGGCACCGTCCGGCGCACGATGGCGCCAAGCGCCTCGCGGCGGGCGGCCACCCGTTCCTGTGCGGCCAGCTGCGCCGCCCGGCGGCGGGTTTGCTCCTTGGTGTCGGTGTCGACAATGTCCGAAGTCATGGTGGGTGTGCCTTCCGGCGCGGGGTGGGCAATGGCATTCACGTCTGGCTCCTGAAGTGAGGGCAGCGGGAAATCAAGGAAACGGCGAGGTCAGGCTTTGATCTTGAATCCGTCGGCATAGGCCTTGGGGTCCTTGGTGGCATCCCAGGTCACACCGTCGATCAGCTTGGCCGTCCGGAAATCGCTCTTCGGCACGGCCACCTGCGCGGCGGCGGCGGCCTGCTTGTAGATATCGATGCGATTCACCTGCTTGGCCACGGCCAGGTAGTCCGGGTGCTCCTTGAGCAGGCCCCAGCGCTTGTGCTGCGTGAGGAACCACATGCCGTCGGACAGGAACGGGTAGTTGGCCGCGCCGTCCTGATAGAACTTCATCGAATCGGGGTCGTCCCAGGTCTTGCCCAGGCCGTTGCTGTAGCGGCCCAGCATGCGGTCCAGGATGATGTCCATGTCGGTATTCACATAGGACTTGGCGGCGATGGTCTCGGCGGTCTTGCGGCGGTTGGAGGTCGAGGCGTCGATGAACTTCGAGGCTTCGAGGATGGCGGCGACCATCGCCCGCGCGGTGTTCGGGTGCTTCTGGACGAACTCCGCCGTGGTGCCGAGCGTCTTCTCGGGGTGATCCTTCCAGATCGCCTGGGTGGTTTCCACGGTAAATCCGATCTTGTCGGCGATGGCGCGCGCGCCCCACGGCTCGCCCACGCAGAAGCCGTCCATATTGCCTACGCGCATGTTGGCCACCATCTGCGGCGGCGGCACGGTGATGGCCTTGGCGTCCTGCATCGGATTGATGCCGTTGGCGGCCAGCCAGTAGTAGAGCCACATGGCGTGGGTGCCGGTGGGGAAGGTCTGGGCGAACACGTAGTCGCGCCGCTCCTTCATCATCAGCGCCTTCAGGCTGGCGCCGTCCTTGGCGCCTTTTTCGGCGAGTTTCGATGACAGGGTGATGGCCTGGCCGTTGTGGTTCAGGTTCATCAGCACGGCCGTGTCCTTCTTGGGGCCGCCGATGCCGAGCTGCACGCCGTAGATCAGGCCGTAGAGCACGTGCGCGGCGTCGAGTTCGCCGTTGACGAGCTTGTCGCGCACGCCGGCCCAGTTGGCTTCCTTGCTTGGCGTGATCTTGATGCCGTACTTCTTGTCCAGGCCGAGCGTGGACGCCATGACCACCGAGGCGCAGTCCGTCAGCGGGATGAAGCCGATGCGGACGTCGGTCTTCTCCGGGGCGTCGGAGCCGGCCGCCCAGGCGCCGCTGCGCACCAGCGGGTCCACCAGCGTCATCACGCCGGCCCCGGCGATGGTGGCCAGCAGGCGGCGCCGGCTGGGGCTGTCGGGAGCTGCGTCGGGGGTGGCAGGGACCACGGCGGCGGGCAGGGGCTTGGCGTCTTTGAGGCGAGTGGGCATGGCGATGGCTCCGAAAAAAGAAAAAAGGCGTCCCGATCCGCAGCCCGCCTTCGCCAGCTTGCAGTTCAGGACGCCGTTGTCCCGCCGCGCGTGCCATGGTGGACAGCGCGGACGCGTTGTTCAGGTTGTCAGTTCGGGTGCTGCGAGCTTCGTGCTTCGGTACCACGCGGCCGTCGTTGGCCGTGCAAGCGATAACGCAAGCCACGTGCCAGCGCCGCTGCGGCGCACAAGACAGCGGAAAACTCGCCGGAAATCCCTATCGGGAGGCAGCGCGGGGCCGGTCCGCCCGGGGGCGGTGCGGACGGTGAGCCGTGGCGGGGCACGGGGGCCGAATAGGGGCCGAATGGGGGCCGAATAAGGGCGCGCCGGGCTGCGCGAACCAGTGCGAACCGGCCCGCCCCCGCAGCGCCACAGTTGTGCAATGCACCAGCCACGTGCGGGGGGGCGGGCACGCCCGTCGCGACTGTATGCGGCCGTACGCATGGGTGTATGCTTTTGGCCTACCGCGCCGCGCCGGCGCGGATTCCATCAGAAAAACAGTCTGGAGAGTTTGGATGACCGAGTTCGTTTTCGAGCCGCAAGCCCCCGTTGGCGTCCCTGTGCGCGGCAGCCGCGCAAGCTTTCCCGTGCGCCGGGTCTATTGCGTGGGCCGCAACTATGCCGCCCATGCGCGTGAAATGGGCTCGGACCCGGATCGTGAACCGCCGTTCTTCTTCTGCAAGCCGTCCGACGCGGTGAGCTACGTGGCCGACGGCACCGAAGGCACCTTCCCGTACCCCCCGGGCACCAGCAACTGCCACTATGAAGTGGAGCTGGTGGTGGCCATTGGCAAGGGTGGCAAGGACATCCCGGTCGAGCAGGCCGCCAGCCACGTCTACGGCTACGCCCTCGGCCTGGACATGACGCGCCGCGACCTCCAGAACGAATCGAAGAAGACCGGCCGCCCCTGGGAGACCGGCAAGGCATTCGACAAGTCGGCGCCGATCGGCCCGATCCTGCCGGTGTCCGAGATCGGCCATCCGCAGAAGGGTGCGGTCACGCTGGCGGTGAACGGCGTGGAGAAGCAGCGTGGCGACCTCTCGGACCTGATCTGGTCGGTGCCCGAGATGGTGTCGTACCTCTCGAAATTGTTCGAATTGCAGCCCGGCGACCTGATCTACAGCGGCACGCCCGAAGGCGTGGGCCCGGTGGTGAAGGGCGACGTCATGCTGTGCCGCATCGAGGGTGTGGGCGAGCTGACCGTCAAGGTGGTCTGAGCCGATGCTGAAGCTCTACAGCTACTTCCGCAGCTCGGCGTCGTTCCGCGTGCGCATCGCGCTGGAACTGAAGGGCCTGCCGTACGAGTACGCGGGCGTGCACCTGCTCAAGGAAGGCGGCATGCAGCTGAAGCCCGAGTATCGCGCGCTCAACGCCGATGGCGTGGTGCCGACGCTCGTGGCCGACGGCAAGCCGCTGATCCAGTCGATGGCGATCATCGAATACCTGGATGAAACGCACCCCGAGCCGCCGCTGCTGCCGGCCAACGCGCTGGACCGCGCCATCGTGCGCGGGCTGGCGCAGGAAATCGCCTGCGAGATCCATCCGCTGAACAACCTGCGTGTGCTGAAGTACCTCAAGCACACGCTGGGCGTGGCGGAGGAGGCGAAGGATGCGTGGTACCGGCACTGGATCGAGCAGGGCTTCGCCTCGCTCGAAGGCAACCTCCAGCAGATCGGCCGGGTAGGCCGCTACGCGTTTGGCGACACGCCAACGCTGATCGACCTCTGCCTGGTGCCGCAGGTGTTCAACGCGCACCGGTTCAACGTCGATCTGGACCGATATCCGCAGATCGCACGCATTCACGCGGCCTGCATGGAACTGGAAGCCTTCCAGAAGGCCGCGCCGGCGGCGCAGCCGGATAGCGAGTAGCCCGCTTTTATCGGATGTTTCCGATGTGGATGGTGTTGTAGGAAGCCCGGCAGCGATGCCGGGCTTTTTTGTTGCCGATTTGCCGATTTGCCGGTTACGGGGCCAACGGCTTGCAGGCCGTACTACCTTGTCCGACGATACATCGCGTCAGGCGGTTGCTGACGCCGCCGGCCGTCCACTGGGCCATCACGTAGAGATAGTCACTGCTCCACAGGCCAGGCTGACCGGCCATGCCCGAGAGGCGCCCATCCGGCGTGAGCGTCGGCCGCCACGCCGTAGCGGGGCAGGATGCGCCACTTCTCGTCAGGCACACCAGGCTCCAGGTGATCGGGGCCGTGACATCGAGTGCCGGGGCGGTGCTGCGGATCGCAAGCTGGCCGTCTTTGACCACGTATTGGCCGCTGGGAACGTCCACCCCGGACGCCGCCACCCTCGGCGTGGACAGGCCCACCGGCAAGTCGATGTCCACCTTGTCGCCCACCGGGTCTTCCACCGGCACCACCTTGAGCCGCATGACGCCACGCAGACCGGGTTTGTCCGGCGAGGTCGCGCGCAGCCAGAGCGACGGCACGGCGTAGCTCGCCCCGACGACCAGGTCCATCGTGTCAGTGGTGGGAGTGATGGGCGGGATGTCGGGCATGGTCAGGGTGCCATCGGCGGCTATGCTAGCGCCCGGCGCCCAAGAGGCGCAGTCGCTCACGCCATAGTTAATGTCCATGCCGCACGAGAGCTCCCACTGCACCGACCGCAACGGATGGCCCGCATTGCCGAAGTAGGCCTGGAAGGCGTCGTTGTGGAGGTTGTGGACCGGATAGGTCGGCAGACTGTGCAGGCCGCTGTCATCGGTGTACGTGGTCAGGTCATCGCTGGTGCGGCCGCCTGCGCCATAGCGCCGTCCGACGATGACGATCGACGGCGCTTCCAGCGTCACCCATGCCTGGCGCACGACTAGATGGTCGGCAGTGCTGCGCACGGTGATCAAGACCTGGCGGCCGCCCGCATCCAGCGCGGCGTCGAGATTGGCGCCGCGCGGGGAGCGGTAGAGCCCGCTCGCCGAAATCGTGCCGACTGCCGGGTTGCCGCCGGGTACGCCATCGACCAGCCATTCCAGGGGCGTCGTGCCAAGGTTGCGGGTGGCGAGTGCGAACTGGATTGTCTTGCCGCCGGCCTTGTCGGCATCGAAGAACACCAGCGACGCGGTACCGGGTGTCAAGTCGATCTGGGGCAGCCCGGACAGGCGCACCACCACTTCGTTGGTCGCGCGCCATTGCAGCTTGTTCACGCTGGCGCCGCCGCCGAGATTGCCGACGCGGACCGAGAACCGGCCGTCGACCGCATCGTCCGGCACGGACACGGACGTGACCCCGCCGTCAAGCGTGATGACGGCCTGGCCGCTGGTGGCATAGCCACCGGGTGCCTCGGTGAACGTGGCAGTCAGGTACGCGGGGCCGGAAACCGGCGCGCCGGCTTCATCGAGCACCTTGATCCGCATGGCGCGGGTGGTCCGGAAGTAGTCGCAATTCCACCAGCTGAAATGATCCACGTCGGCCTGCATCGCCAGCCCGGTAGGGCTGTCGGCCGATGCGATCACCGTGCCCGCGATGCCGGTGGCCTGCCGCCACTGACCAGTGTTGTCGTCCATGCTCCAGACCGGCACGGTATCGCCGGGCCTGAGCAGCTTGCCGTCCGGCGTGGTGGCGGCATAGAGCGGGACGGAGATCCGTGCGGTCTTGCCGGGCGCCAGTTGCAGCGGCTGGCCGTTCTGCGAGAACGAGAAATCGGCCATGCCCATGCTGACCATGATGCCGTCCACGCCCGCCTGGTTCAGGTAGGGCGTGCCCGGGAATCCATCCGGATTGCCGGCCGCGCTGTAGGGCGTGATGTCGATCTGCACGGTGCCGCTGACCGGCTTGCCGTCAGCGGTCACGAACGACCCCGGGGCCACGGTGACGCTGGCGCCGTCGCCGCCGGTATAGGTGCCGCCAGACTGGAAACCCGGCGCGGCGATGCGCCGCCCGACAGGCAGCAGCGTGGCCTCGATGCGCGCATCGCGCGTGGCGTTCACCGGCACCACCTGCTCGACATAGCCGGCTTTGGACAGCCGCACCACGGCCTTGCCGGCGGGCACCGCGAGCGCGGCGAAGTCGCCGCTGGCCGAGGTGGCGCCCTGCGCGACCATCGCCTTGCCATCGGCGTCGAACACCTTGACGGTGACATCGGCGGCAAGACCGTAGGGGTCGCCCCCGCCGGCCGCCTGGTAGACCTGGCCCGACAGGGCGATGGTCTGGCGCGGCGCGGGTTGGGGGTCGGCCTTGCCGGTGCCACCTCCGCCGCCATCGTCATCGCCGCCGCAAGCCGCCATCAGCGTGGCGACGCACAGCGATCCAAGCCAGCCGCGCATCCTGCGTGGCTTCAACGTTGCATTCATGGTTCTCGTCCTCAGGTGAGAAATGCTGGGGGCGTGCCATTGCAGCAGCCATCCCGGGGACGATGTTTGATGTCCGTCAACGTTGGCCACGCAGCCAATTCGGCCCGCTCCGGCGGGCAAACGGGCCTGTGGCGCGGCCAGGTTGCAGCGAAGCCGTAGCGATAAAACGAGAATGGCGAGCCCGGGGGCTCGCCATGCTGGTCTTGCAGGGGAGGCTGGCCAGAGCCAGCCATGCTCACCCGAGTAGCGCTTCAGCGAATTCTTCCGCCTTGAACGGCTGAAGATCTTCCACCTTCTCGCCCACGCCGATGAAGTACACCGGCACCGGGCGTTGCCGGGCGATGGCGGCGAGGATGCCGCCCTTGGCCGTGCCGTCCAGCTTGGTCACGATCAGGCCGGTCAGGCCCAGCGCGTCATCGAAGGCGCGGGTCTGGGACAGGGCGTTCTGCCCGGTGTTGGCATCGATCACCAGCAGCACCTCGTGCGGGGCCGTCGGCATCGACTTGCCGATCACGCGCTTCACCTTCTTCAGTTCTTCCATCAGATGCAGCTGCGTGGGCAGGCGCCCCGCGGTGTCCGCCATCACGATGTCGATCTTGCGCGCGCGCGCCGCGTTCACGGCATCGAAGATCACCGCCGCCGGGTCGCCGCCTTCCTGAGCCACCACGGTGACGTTGTTGCGCTCGCCCCAGATCGTCAGTTGCTCGCGTGCGGCGGCGCGGAAGGTGTCACCGGCCGCCAGCAGCACCGACTGGTGATAGGCCTGGAAGTGCTTGCAGAGCTTGCCGATGCTGGTGGTCTTGCCGGCGCCGTTCACGCCCGCGATCATCATCACCAGCGGTTGCTCGCGGCCCAGCTCCATGGTCTTCTCAAGCGGGCGCAGCAGGTCGGTCAGCAACTCGCGCAGGGCGGTCTTCACGCCCTCGGCGGTCTCGAGCCGCTCGTTCTTCACGCGGCGGCGGAGTTCGCCGAGCAGGAATTCGGTGGCTTCCACGCCGGCGTCGGCCATCAGCAGCGCGGTTTCGAGTTCCTCGAACAGCGCCTCGTCCACCTTCACGCCGACGAACAGCGTGCCGAGGTTCCGGCTCGTCTTCGACAGCCCGGCACGCAGGCGCGTCATCCAGCCGCGCTTGGCCTCGGCGGTCTGGGCCGGCGGCGGCGTCAGTTCGAGTTCCTCGACAACCGGCGGCTCATAGGCGACCGGCGCCGGCGGCGGAGGCGGCACCTGGGCGGGAACGGGGATCGGGACGGGCACCGGAGCGGGGGCCGGTGCAGGGGCCGGAACCGGGGCGGGGACAGGAACAGGCACCGGAACAGGCACCGGAACAGGCACCGGCACGGGGACCGGAACCGGCGCTGGGGCGGGGACAGGCAAGGGCGCCGGGGCCGGGCTGGGCGACGGCTGGGGTTGGGGGACAGCGGTGGGCGAGGCCACCGGTGCCGGCGTGATGGCCGGCGCCGGCTCGGCAGCCGGCGGCTCGGCGGGCGCAGGGGCCGGCTCGGCCTTGCGCTTCTTCCAGAAACTAAACATTGGGAAAGGGGTCAATACCCCGGTAGAATCAATCGCCAAAATTCTAGCAGACGGGGTCGCATGAACCATTGCGCTGTCTTGTCCGGAGCGGGCGCCGCCCAAATCCGATCACTGTCCACCGCCCGCCTCTCGCGGCGCGTCCTTCCCACCCTGGTTGCTGCTATCGCCTTCTCCGGCTTGTCAGGATTGCCCGGATTTGGCGGATCCGCCGGATTCATTGGATCGGCGATGGCCCAGACTACGGCGCCCACGCCGCAGGCCCCGCCCTCCGGGGCGCGGACCGCCTCCGCGGTGGGCCAGCCCCAGGCGGGCACCACCGAATTCCAGCTCTCCAACGGCCTGCGCGTGATCGTCAAGGAAGACCATCGCGCGCCCACCGTGGCGCACCAGATCTGGTACCGCACGGGCGGCAGCGACGAGGTGAGCGGCACCACGGGCGTGGCCCACATGCTTGAACACATGATGTTCAAGGGCACGCCGAAGGTGCCGGTGGGCGAGTTCTCGCGCCAGATCGCCTTGCTCGGCGGCCGCGAGAACGCCTTGACCAACCGCGACTTCACGCTCTACTACCAGCAGATCGCCAAGCAGTACCTGCCGAAGATGATGGAGCTGGAGGCCGACCGCATGGCCAACCTCATCATCAAGAAGGACGAATTCGATCGCGAGATGAAGGTCGTGATGGAGGAGCGCCGCCTGCGCACCGACGATTCCCCGCGCGGCACCGTCTACGAACAGTTGCTGGCCACGGTCTACACCGCCGCCGCCTACCGGCATCCGGTGATCGGCTGGATGGACGATCTCGTCAACATGCGCGTGGAGGACGTGCAGGCCTGGTACAAGGCCTGGTACGTGCCGAACAATGCGATGCTGGTGGTGACGGGCGACGTCAAGCCGGACGAGGTGCGCGCGCTGGCCGAACGCTACTACGGCAAGCTCAAGCCGCGCCCGCTGCCGCTGCGCAAGACCCAGCTCGAAGCCGCCCAGAAGGGCATCAAGCGCATCTGGGTCAAGGCGCCGGCCGAGAACCCCTACATGGTCATGGCCTACAAGGTGCCGCGCCTGCATGACGTGGAGAAGGACGTCGATCCGTACGCGCTGGAGGTGCTGTCCGCCGTGCTGAACGGCTACGACAACGCCCGCCTGACCCGCGAACTGGTGCGCGAGCAGCGTCTGGCCGACGACGTGAACGTGGGCTACGACAGCATCAATCGCGGCGAATCGCTGTTCGTGCTCGACGGCACCCCGGCCAACGGCCACACCACCGACGAGATCGAAAAGGCCCTGCGCGAGGAGATCCAGCGCATTGCGAAGAACGGCGTGTCCGAGGAAGAGCTCAAGCGCGTCAAGGCGCAGGTGGTGGCGGGCCAGATCTACAAGCGCGATTCGGTATTCGGGCAGGGCATGGAGATCGGCACGGCCGAGATCTCGGGCATCTCCTGGCGCCAGATCGACCGCATGCTCGACAAGGTCAAGGAAGTCACGCCGGCCCAGGTGCAAGCCGTGGCGGCAAAGTATTTCAATGATGACAACCTGACCGTGGCCACGCTGGTGCCGCAACCAATCGACCCCAACAAGCCCAAAACCGCCGCCCCCGAAGGGCTGCGTCACTGAGGAGCCACGATGTCCTTGTCCGTCATGACGATTGCCTCGCCACGGATGGTGCGCCGGCTGGCCGCGGTGGCCTGCGGGGCGGTTGCCCTCCTGGCCGGCTCCGTGGCCCAGGCTGCGCTGCCCATCGAGAACTGGACGGCCTCTACCGGCGCGAAGGTGTTCTTCGTGCCGAGTCCGTCGATCCCGATGCTCGATGTCAATATCGATTTCGACGCCGGCGGCCGCTACGACCCGCCCGGCAAGGCCGGACTGGCCACGCTGACCGCCGCGCTGCTCGACAAGGGCGCGGCCGCCCAGGACGGCCAGCCCGCGCGCAATGAAGCCCAGGTGGCCGATGCCTTTGCCGACACGGGCGCCGATTTTGGCGGCGCGGCCGGCGGCGACCGTGGCGGCATCGGGCTGCGCACGCTGACGGCCTCGCCCGAACGTGAGCAGTCACTGCGGCTGGCCGGGCAGCTGATCAAGGCGCCGACCTATCCGGCAGCCGTGGTCGAGCGCGAGAAGCAGCGCCTGATCACTGCCATCCGCGAGGGCGACTCGCGCCCCGGCGTGATTGCGGACAAGACGCTGTCGAAGGCCGTGTATCCGAACCATCCGTACGGGGTCTCGGCCACGCCGGAATCGGTGGCCGCCATCTCGCGCGACGACCTGCTCAAGTTCTGGCGCGACAACTACACCGCCAAGCGCGCCGTGGTGACGCTGATCGGCGCCATCGACCGCAAGCAGGCCGAGCAGATCGCCGAGGACCTGACGCGCGGGCTGCCCGAAGGCGTGGCGGCGCCCAAGGTGCCGGACGTGCAGATGACGATTCCGGGCAGCGAGAAGCGCATCCCCCATCCGGCGCAACAGGCCAGCGTGGCGATGGGCCAGCCGGCCATCGCGCGCGGCGATCCCGATTACTTCGCCCTGCTGGTTGGCAACTACGTGCTCGGTGGCGGCGGGTTCAGCTCGCGGCTGACCGACCAGGTACGCGAGAAGCGCGGGCTTACCTACGGCGTGGACAGCTATTTCGCGCCGGCAAAGCAGCCCGGGCCCTTCGGCATCACGCTCCAGACCAAGAAGGAGAACACCGACGAGGCGCTGCGGCTGGTGCGCGAGATCCTGAAGCAGTACGTGCAGACCGGCCCGACCGACGCCGAACTGCGCGCCGCCAAGGACAACCTCGTCAATGGCTTCCCGCTGCGCATCGACAGCAACCGCAAGCTGCTGACCAACGTGGCGAACATCGGCTGGTATGGCCTGCCGCTCGACTACCTCGACACCTGGACGGCGCAGATCGGCAAGGTCACGCGCGAGCAGGTACGGGCGGCTTTCCAGAAGCATGTGCATCCGGATGCCATGGCCACGGTCATCGTGGGCGGCCCGGCGCAGCCCTGAGTTGGCGCTGCATCGATCGTTGAGAGGATTCTGATTGTGAAGCCGCGCAGCCGCCAGAGGGTGTGGCGGGGCGCGGCAGGCTCTACAATCACGGCATGAATTCGCGCACCAGACCGTCGCCCGCACCGCGCGGGCGATCTGCTTCTCCCTCCCCCCGCCAGGCGCCGGCGCAGGTCCGCATCATCGGCGGACGCTGGAAACGCTCGCTGCTGCCGGTCCTCGAGGCCGAAGGGCTGCGGCCTACGCCTGACCGCGTTCGGGAAACCCTGTTCAACTGGCTGGGTCAGGACATGTCCGGGATGACCTGCCTCGACCTGTTTGCCGGCTCCGGCGCACTTGGCTTCGAGGCGGCATCCCGTGGCGCGGCCGCCGTCACGCTGGTCGAGGCCAATCCGCGCGTGGCGCGCCAGTTGCGCGACAATCAGTACCGATTCGACGCCGCGCAGGTCAAGGTGATCCAGGGCGATGCCTTCGCCGTGGCCGCGCAGATGCCGGGGGCCAGCTTCGACGTGATTTTCCTCGACCCGCCGTTCGCCGAGGACTGGCTCGGGCCGGCGCTCGAGCACGCGGCGCGGCTGTCGCGGCCGGGCGGGGCGGTCTATGTGGAGACCGACCACGCGCTGATCGGGCCCGATGCGCCGGTGCCAGCTTCGCTCGAGATCGTGCGGCAGGCCCGTGCGGGCGCGGTGTACTTCCACCTGCTCCAGCACAAGGTGCCGGGGCAGGGCGAGCCAGGGTAGTCGTACGACGAGTTGCCGCGCCGGGCAAGCGTTTGCGGGCGTGCTGCAATGCCGCAGAAAGCCTGTGGGTGGCCTTCCAAATGCCGCATTTGGCGTTACACTACGCCGCTGTTGTTTGTTCAACGCTCGTCACGCAGCCAGAATCCATCGATCGGCCACAAGGCCGGCAGCGGGCACCCCAAAGGAGGAAATATGGTCGTCGCGGTCTATCCCGGTACATTCGATCCCATGACCCGGGGACACGAGGATCTCGTCCGTCGCGCGTCGAATATCTTCGACGAGCTGGTGGTCGGCGTGGCGCACAGCCCCAACAAGCGCCCGTTCTTCTCGCTGGAGGAGCGCATCGGTATTGCGCGGGAGGTGCTCGGGCACTATCCCAATGTGCGCGTGGAAGGCTTCTCGGGCCTGCTCAAGGACTTCGTGCGCAAGAACAATGCGCGCGTGATCGTGCGCGGCCTGCGCGCGGTGTCGGACTTCGAGTACGAGTTCCAGATGGCCGGCATGAACCGCTACCTGCTGCCGGACGTGGAAACGATGTTCCTGACCCCCTCGGACCAGTACCAGTTCATCTCGGGCACTTTCGTGCGCGAGATTGCCGTACTGGGCGGCGATGTCAGCAAGTTCGTCTTCCCCTCGGTGGAGCGCTGGCTGCAAGAGAAGATCGGCAAAGCGGAATAGAATGTAGCCTTCGAACCCGCCGACGCGGCCAGTCGGGCGCGGGCGGGTCGCAGGAAGGAAATATCATGGCGCTATTGATCACTGACGACTGCATCAACTGCGACGTTTGTGAGCCCGAGTGCCCGAACGAAGCGATTTCGATGGGGCCCGAGATCTACGAGATCGACCCCAACAAGTGCACCGAATGCGTCGGCCACTTTGACGAACCGCAATGCCAGCAGGTATGCCCGGTGGCTTGTATTCCGAAGGACCCGAACCGTGTGGAGTCCCACGAGGTGCTGATGCAACGCTACCGGCTGCTGACCGCGGCACGGCATGCGGCTTGAGCATTATTCAGCACTGAGGCCATTTCGTTCCGGGTTGTCCGGCCAATAAAAAACCCCGCACTGCGGGGTTTTTTATTGTCTGCTGCCGGCGAGGCCGCACATCGACCTTCACTTGCCGGTGTGCAGTTCCATCATCGCGCGCTCGTTCTCGCCACGCGCCAGCAGGCCCAGCGGGCCGATGCTACGGTCGATGGCAGCGTCGATGGCTTCCTGCTCTTCCTTGCGTGGCGGCTTGAGCACATAGTTGACCACGTCCTCGCGACCCGCCCCGGCACCGCCCGGCGCATTGCGGGGATGGCCCACGCCTAGCCGCAGGCGCCAGTACTCCTGGGTGGTCAGGTGTGCGGCAATGTCCTTGAGCCCGTTGTGGCCGCCCGCGCCGCCGCCGCGCTTGAGCTTGACCGCGCCCGCGGGCAGGTCCATCTCGTCATGCGCGACCAGGATCTCGTCCGGCAGGATCTTGTAGAAGCGCGCCAGCGACACCACGGCGAGCCCCGAGCGGTTCATGAACGTGGACGGCTTGAGCAGCCAGATGTCCTGGTCCCAGAGCCGGGCGCGTCCGGCCAGGCCGTGGAAGCGGCCCTCCACGCGCAGCGTTGTGCCGCCCATGCGGGCGAGCTGGTCGACGAGCCAGAAGCCGGCGTTGTGCCGCGTGGCCTCGTATTCCGCCCCGGGATTGCCGAGGCCGACGATGAGCTTGATCATGCGATGAATCGGGAAGGTCGGGAGGGTCTGGCGCGAGACAGCATACGTCAAAACGCTGGCGAAAATCCCGCGCGAAAAAAAACCGCCGGCGAACCGGCGGTTTCTTCGATGCGCGAGAAGGCTTAGGCAGCCGGCGTTTCGCCAGCGGCTTCGCCACCTTCAGCAGCTTCGGACACACCGCCGGCCGGCAGCGAGATGCTGGCGATGGCGGGGTTGTCGTCACCGTGGGTGATGGCGGTCACGCCCTTCGGCAGCTTCACGTCCGACAGGTGCAGGGTCTGGCCCAGTTCAGCCTGGCCCAGATCCACTTCGATGAACTCGGGCAGGTCGGCCGGCAGGCACGACACTTCCAGGTCGTTCAGGATGTGGTTCACGATGCCGTGGCCCAGCTTCACGCCAGGAGCGGACTCCTGGTTCATGAAGTGCAGGGGCACCTTCACGTGGATCTTGTCGGTGGCCGACACACGCTGGAAATCAACGTGCAGCACCAGCGGCTTGAACGGGTGCATCTGGAACGCGCGCAGCAGCGCCTTCTCGGACGAACCGCCCACTTCCAGGTCCAGGATCGACGAGTGGAACGCTTCCTTCTTCAGGGCGTGCCACAGCGCGTTGTGATCCAGTTCGATCATCTTGGGCTCGGCGGCGCCGCCATAGATGATGCCCGGGGTCTTGCCGGAATTGCGCAGGCGGCGGCTCGCACCCGTTCCCTGTACGCTACGCTCGAAAGCGATGACTTTCATGGTGTACTCCAAATAGTAAGAGGGCTGTCCGCGACCAGACAGCCTCGACTGAAGCGGCACGACGAAAATGTTATGCCGCTTGAAGCACATTGGCCGCCAAACCTGGCAGCCAATGCGGTAAAGCCCAAAATTCTAGCAGGTATCGCTATGCAGCGGCTACCCAGCGCGCATCAGTGGTCGGCAAACAGCGACATGATCGAGTCGCCCTTCACGATCCGGGTGAAGGTCTCGGCCAGCAGCGGGGCGGTGGAGACCTGGCGGATCTTGCCGGACTGGCGTGCCTCGTCGGACAGCGGGATGGTGTCGCACACCACCACTTCGTCCAGCTCGGACGCCGCGATGCGGGCTGCGGCACCGCCCGACAGCACCGGATGGGTACAGTAGGCGAAAACCTTCAGCGCGCCGCGCTCCTTGAGCACCTGGGCAGCCTTGCACAGGGTGCCGCCGGTGTCGATCATGTCGTCCATGATCACGCAGTTGCGGCCTGCCACTTCACCGATGATGTTCATCACCTCGGCCACATTGGCCTTGGGACGACGCTTGTCGATGATCGCGAGGTCGCAGTTCAGTTGCTTGGCCAGCGCACGGGCGCGGACCACGCCGCCAACATCGGGCGAGACGACGAGCAGGTCGCCGTAGTTCTTCTCGCGCAGGTCGCCAAGCAGCACGGGCGACGCGTAGATGTTGTCGACGGGAATATCGAAGAAGCCCTGGATCTGGTCGGCGTGCAGGTCCATCGTCAGGACGCGCTCCACACCGGCCACTTCGAGCATGTTGGCCACGATCTTGGCCGAGATGGCCACACGCGCCGAACGCGGGCGACGATCCTGGCGGGCATAGCCGAAGTACGGCATGGCGGCGGTGATGCTGCGGGCCGAGGCGCGCTTGAGTGCGTCGACCATCACCATCAGTTCCATCAGGTTGTCGTTGGTCGGCGCGCAGGTGGACTGCAGCACGATGACGTGCTTGCCGCGAACGTTTTCCTGGATTTCGACCTGGACTTCGCCGTCGGAAAAACGGCCTACCAGCGCCTTGCCCAGCGGAATGCCGAGGTGCTGTACGACAGCCTCCGCGAGTTTGGGGTTGGCGTTGCCGGTAAATACCATCAAGCCTTCGCTGCTCATTCGGGGCACCTGTCTTGCTGCTGGGGGAGATTTTTGGGCCGCCGGCCAGTGCCGGCAGCCGATTCTGCGAGTGTTCGTCAGAACACTATAGGAAGTAATGGCAGGGGAGGAAGGATTCGAACCCTCGCATGCCGGAATCAAAATCCGGTGCCTTGACCAGCTTGGCGACTCCCCTACACAACCTTTATCGACTGTCGCGGCGCCAAACTGAAGCACCTCGCCAGACGAAATCTTGCTATGCGAACGTTGCGAGCGGGTGATGCGACAAACTACTCACACACCGGCCATCCCATTCCGATGGCACCTGTTCCACAACCTGCTGCGCAGTTTGCTGATCGTCGAAACGGGCAAACACGCAGGCTCCGGAACCGGTCATCCTTGCATGCGGACTGTATTGTCTCAGCCATTCAAGGGCTCGGGCAACTCCGCCGAATTTCGCTGTTGCTATCGCTTGCAGGTCGTTGCGACCGAAAGCGAATTTGTTTGTGCAAGCAGCGAAGTCCGTAATTATGGAGATAGGCGTATCCCTTGTCAAGCGTTCGTCCGAAAAAATTGCAGCGGTGGGCACATGCTGGCGCGGGTGGATGACGACGAACCAGCTGGACGGCAAATCCACTGGGGTCAACTCCTCGCCCACTCCTTCCGCGAAGGCGTTCTGGCCGAAGACGAACACCGGCACATCGGCACCCAGCGAGAGGCCGATCCGCATCAGTTCGGCACGCGGCAGCCGCACGCCCCAGAGGTGGTTCAGGGCCAGCAGCGTGGTGGCTGCGTCGGAAGATCCGCCGCCGATGCCGCCGCCCATCGGCAGTTGCTTGTCGATGGCGATGTCCGCGCCGAACTGCGTGCCGCTGGCCTGCTGCAAGGCACGCGCCGCGCGCACGACAAGGTCGGTGTCGGCGGGCACGCCGGGGATGTCGGTGGTGCGGGCAATCACGCCGTCGTCGCGGCGGTGAAAGTGCAGGGTGTCCGACCAGTCGATCAGCTGGAATACGGTCTGGAGCGTGTGGTAGCCGTCCGGACGGCGCCCGGTCACGTGCAGGAACAGGTTGAGCTTGGCCGGCGCCGGGCAGTCGCGCAGATCCGGGGGCGGCAGCAAGGTCTCGACGGTCATTGGCGCGCCTCCGGGTCGATCACGAGCCGCACGGTCAGCGGCGACGGGCCGCCATCGCGCGCCATGTCGATGCGGCGCGGCCGGGCGGTGGCCACGGTGGCGTCTTGCGGCGGTTCCTGCCAGTCCACATAGCGGACGGTCCAGCCGGCTTGCGTGATGGTGTCCAGGCGGCCGCGCACGTCGCGCGTGGCATTGGCCGGCGCGCCCGGTGCGGGGCGGCCGTGCAGCCAGTCGCGCATGCCCGAGACGGGCAGCGAGAAGCCCAGCGCCTGTTCCATCAGCGCGTCCACCTCCGGGGCGTTGCGCGGCGGTTCATTGGGCAGGTCGAGCGTGGCGCCCGAGGGCGTGGAGGTCACCACGGCCAGCGTCTGGCCCAGCGGCGAGACCAGGTCCAGCCGCACGTTGCGCCCCTGTTCCTCCCAGCGGAAGCTGCCCTGCACGCCTTCGTTGCGGCCATAGCGGGTGTAGTTGGCGGCGAAGCGGCCCGAGTAGTGCTCGCTGCGGGCGGTCTCGCTGGCGTCGAAGCCGCGCGAAGGCGCCACGCTGGCGCAGCCGGCCACCCAGAGCGGGGCGGCAAGGCAGAACAGGGCCAGGCGACGGGATCGGAGCATGGTCATGAGTCGTCGGTCGGAAAAATCGGGATGTATGGCGATGAGTGGCGATGTGTGGCAATGGCCGCCGGGGGGCAGCCTGCGCACGACAGCGCCCGGCGCCCTCCATCGCATGGCTTTGCATCCGATGGGAGGCCGCCCGGGCCGGTTGGCAGCTTACTTGGACAGCAGCACGTTCTGGTTGTAACGGCGCAGCGTGTCGATCAGGGTCTGGTTCTCGGGCTCCGCCTTGGCGGCCTCGGTCCAGGTGCGGCGCGCCTCGTCATGCTGGCCCAGTTGCCAGAGCACCTCGCCCAGATGCGCGCCGATTTCGGCCTCGGGCGCCTTCGAGTAGGCGTTGCGCAGCAACTCGGCGGCCGGTTGCAGCTCACCCTGGCGATACTTCACCCAGCCCAGGCTGTCCATGATGTAGGGATCGTCCGGGCCCAGTTCGGATGCGCGCTCCAGCAGCTTGCGGGCCTCCGCCAGCCGCTCGTTGCGGTCGGCCAGCGAGTAGCCGAGCGCGTTGTAGCCCTGCTTCTGCTCAGGCTGCATGGCAATGACCTTGCGCAGGCCGCGTTCCATGCTGTCGTAGCGCTTCTCGCGCTCGTCGAGCATCGCCAGTTCGTAGATCCAGTCGGCATTGTCCGGCTCCACGCGCACCCGTTCCTCCAGTGACTTGCGCGCGCGGTCGTAGGCCTTGGCGTCAATCAGCGTGGCGACTTCGGCCTGGCGGATCGCGGTCATGCGCTGGCCGCGCTGGCCAGGGTCGGCGATGTCCTCGGCATCGGCCAGCATGTCGCTGAACACGGCCTGGGCGTCGTCGAGCTTGCCCATGCGCGCCAGCAGCTGCGCGCGCTTGGCCTGGGCGGCCGGCGCCAGTCGGCTGTCCTCGATGCGGTCGAGCCACTGGATGGCCTGCGCATAGTCCTTCTTTTCCTCGGCGATCTGCGCCAGGTACTGGAAGGCGACGTCCGGATTGGCGGCCGGGGATTTCTCGGCCATGCGCAGGTATTCCTGCAGGTAGCGCTCGGCGTCGTCGTAGCTGCGCGCCTGGAGGCTGGTCAGGCCCAGCGCCAGCGGCACGCGCGGGTCGTTCGGGGCGACCTTGCGCAGGGCCTCGAACTCGGCGCGCGCGGCTTCCATGTCGTTCTTCTGCAGGTACAGCCGGGCCAGTGTGATATGGCCGTTGACCGAGGCCGGCGCCTTGGCCAGGAAGCGCTTGAGCAGGGCGATGGACTTGTCCGGTGCGCTTTCGGCCTGGAGTTCGGCGGCCATCAGCGCGGCGGCTTCGAGGTCGGGCTTGATGCGCAGCGCCTCGTCCAGCTCGGCCAGCGCGCCGGCGTTGTCGCCGGCTGCTTCCTTGGCGCGGGCGAGGGCCAGGTGCGTCTCGGCGAATTTGGTGTCGTTGGCGGTCACGCGCTGGAGCACGGCCACGGCGCCGGCCGGGTCGCTGGTGCGAGAGATCTGCTGCTGCATCTGCAGGATGGCTTCCGGGCGCTGGCCCGGGGGCGAACTGGCCAGCTGCTGCACCAGCAGCGGCTCGGCCTCGTCCCAGCGGCCGTTCAGCACCAGCAGGGTGGAGAGCACCTGGCGCGCGGCGGGCGAGGTGGGCGCCAGTTCGGTCCAGAGCCGGGCGGCATCCAGCGCCTGCTGCGAAATCCGCGCGTTGAACGCGATTTCCGTGGCGCGCTGGGCCAGGCGCGGGTCGCGCGTCTGGCGCGCGAGGTCCATGTAGGTGCGGTAGGCGGTGCCGACCAGGCCACGCTGGAGCGAGATCTCGGCCGCCAGCACCCGGTAGAGGATGTCTGGCGTCAGCGACACATTCGGCAGCGGCGTGCGCGGCGCACGGGGCTTGGTCAGGGAGGCCGGCGGCGGCACCTCGATGGCTTCCTCATCGCCCTGCGCCAGGCGGGGCGGCGCGGCGTGCGCCACGGTGGCGAATGCGCCAAATGCGAGGCAGGCAGAGACGGCCAGCGCACGCGCATGGCGGCGCAAGCCGCTGGCGGGGCCGGCGGGCGCGGCGGGAAATGCTGTCATCGGAAAGAGGTCCGGGCGCATGGCCTGAAGGGACGAACGGAAGTCCGGCATGAAATCGATGCTCCGGGCGCGCGGGGGCGTAGGAATGGATGAGAGGCATTGTAGCCTGCCGCTACAATGCCCTGCTTGCCGCGAAGGGCCATTGCGTTTGGGAACCCGCACAGCGCGCCGCGCGCGCCACCGGTTCCTGCGAGATTGGAGCGCTGAACCGGGCAAGAGGTTCGGATGGGAAGGCCAAAGGAAGACGAGAAGGAGGTTTTGGGGCGATGCCGGAATTGCCGGAAGTGGAAGTCACGCGGCGCGGACTGCTGCCGCACGTGGTGGGGCGGCGTATTGTCGACGTGACGGTGCGTCACCGCGGCCTGCGCTGGCCGGTGGAGCCGGAACTGGAGGCGCGGCTGGCCGGGCGCGTGATCGGGCGCATCGAGCGGCGTGGCAAGTACCTGCTGTTCGAATGCCTGCCGGCGGCCGGCACCGGATATGGCGCAGCGGACCTGGAAAGCCTGGAAGGCCTGGAGGACGACAGCGCCATCGGCTGGCTGCTGATTCACCTCGGCATGACCGGCACGCTGCGGGTCTATCCCGATGCACCACCCCCGGGCACGCACGATCACCTCGACCTGGTCCTGGCTGCGCCCGACAACACCCCCGGCGCCTCCCCGGTGGTCCTGCGCTTCCGCGACCCCCGCCGTTTCGGGGCGATCATCTGGAGCCCCCTGCCCGAGGCCACCCTCGGCGAGCATCCGCTGCTGCGCAAGCTCGGTCTCGAGCCGTTCGATGCGCGCTTCGACGGCGCCTGGCTCCATCGCCATACGCGGGGCCGGTCCGTGGCGATCAAGACCGCGCTGCTGGCCGGCGAGATTGTGGTGGGCGTGGGCAATATCTATTGTTCGGAGAGCCTGTTCCGGGCCGGCATCCGGCCGACCACGGCGGCGGGCCGGCTCAGTGCCGCCCGCTGTGACAAGCTGGCCGTGGCCGTGCGCGAGACGCTGGCCGAGGCCATCGCCCGGGGCGGCAGCACGCTGCGCGACTTCGTCGGCAGTGACGGCAGCAGCGGCTACTTCCAGCTGGACTGTTTCGTCTACGACCGGGCCGGCGAGCCATGTCGCGTTTGCGGCACCCCGATCCGCCAGATCGTGCAGGGCCAGCGCTCCACCTTCTACTGCCCGCATTGCCAGCACTGACGGGCGTTTCGGCGGCTTGGCGAGCGTGACGATCCAATGTCCATACATTGTCATTCGGCATTGCCGATGGCTCCGCGCAACACTCTGTGACGGCGGCGCGCGCAAGGGGCGCGAATTCCACAAAATCCGACACAAACCATGTATCGTGTGCGCAGACATAAAAAGTTACAAAAAGCGCCGAATCTCCCACCAATGTGGCATTGATCCGGCGCGCGTCTCGTGGCGGGGTCCGAGGGTCAACGGGTAGCCTTGCGCGAGGCGGGTCGTACGAGTTCGAACCAATAAATCCGAGCCGAAACAGCGAACGCGCACAACTCCATGACGAGCCTCGCCCATCAATTCGAACAATATGGCGCCTGGAGAACCGGGGTCCTTCAGTCTCTCGCCGAATTCCAGTCGTGGCTGCAACAGTACGACCTCTATGACGCCACCGCGGATGACCGCGTCCAGCGCATTCAGAACGTTCTCAAGAGCGACCGCCTCAAGGTGGCGTTCATCGCCGAGTTCTCGCGCGGCAAGAGCGAGCTGATCAACGCCATTTTCTTTGCCGACTACGGCCGGCGCATCCTGCCGTCGTCGGCGGGCCGGACCACGATGTGTCCGACCGAGCTGCGCTACGACGAGAACGAGCAGCCGTGCATTCGCCTGCTGCCGATCGAGACGCGCCTGCACGACGCCTCCACGGCCGATTTCATGGAGCCCGGCGCGTCCAATTCGCACTGGACCACGGTGCCGCTGGACCCGTCGTCGCCCGAAGGCATGCTGGCCGCGTTCCAGCACGTGGTGGAAACCACGCGCGTGACGCCGGCCGTGGCCGAGTCGCTTGGCCTCTATAACGAGAACGACCCGGACGCCGCGTGGTCGGTCGATGCCGATGGCATGGTCGAGATCTCGCGCTGGCGCCATGCGGTGATCAACTTCCCGCACCCGCTGCTGCGCCAGGGTCTGGTCATCCTCGACACGCCGGGCCTGAACGCGATCGGTACCGAGCCGGAGCTGACGCTGCGGCTGATCCCCGATGCGCACGTGGTGGTCTTCGTGCTGGCCGCCGACGCCGGCGTGACCAAGAGCGACCTCGAACTGTGGCGCAGCCACGTGGGCGCCGGCCATCGCCGGGGCTGCCTGGCCGTGCTGAACAAGATCGACGGGCTCTGGGACCCGCTCAAGTCATCCCCGGAGATCGCCAGCGAGATTTCGCGGCAGGTCCGCTCGACGGCCCAGATCCTCGGCATCGAGGAGCGCCGCGTCTATCCGGTCTCGGCGCAGAAGGGCCTGGTCGCCAAGGTCACCCACGACCAGCCGATGCTGGTGCGCAGCAACCTGCCGCAGTTCGAGCACGTGCTGTCCGACCAGCTGATTCCGCAGCGGCGCGAGATCGTGTCCGATCAGGTGCAGCGCCTGGTGCAGGACATGTCGCGCGGCGCCCAGCAACTGCTGCAAAGCCGCCGCCGGGACATCGTCGAGCAATTGTTCGAGCTGCGCGGCCTGCGCGGCAAGAACCACGCGATGGTCAAGCACATGCTGCTGCGCGTGCAGGGCGAGAAAGAGGAATTCGAGCAGAGCATCTCGAAGTTCCAGGCGCTGCGCCTGGTCTTCGGCCGCCACAGCGCGGACATCATCAAGAGCCTGCAGTTGCGCGACGTGCGCCGCACCATGCGTGACGCCCGCGAGCAGATGAAGGAGCGCTTCTTCTCGCGCGGCCTGCGCGAGGACATGGAGGCGCTGTTCGGCCAACTGACCGGCCTGATCCACGACGCCGACCAGAAGATCGCCGGCCTGCATCAGCTGGTGGACAGCATGTATCGCCGTTTCAACGCCGAGCACGGCTTCACGCTGCCGGCGCCGATGCAGTTCGTCACGGCGCGCTACGCGGTGGAGCTGCAGGAAACGCTGCAACTGGTGAACAACCACTTCGGCACGGTGAACATGCTCACGCGTTCGCGGCCGCAGCTGGTGCAGAACGCGTTCGCAACGATGGCGAGCCGGGTTCTGGAGAATTTCCGAGACCTGAACCGCGATATCGAGATCTGGCTGAAGTCCGTGATGACGCCGCTTGAGGCGCAGGTGCGCGAGCATCAGAAGCAACTGCGCCGCCGGGTGGATTCGATCGAACGCATCCACGAGGCCACCGACACGCTGGAGAGCCGCATCGCCGAACTCGAACAGGTGCTCAACGGCCTGGACGAGCGCAGCAACAAGATCGAGGCGTTTGCCAAGGTTCTCGTCGAACCGCCAGTCGAGCAGGGCGTGCGCGCGGCCTGACCGGGCACCGCATCGCGGTATCATGTGGCGCCGCCTTCGAGCGGCGCTTTTCTTTTCCCCATCGCCGCAATGCCCCGCAAGTCAGCCGCCGCCCCCATCCTCCCAACCAGCCCCGACATTGCCGTGCCCGACGACTTCGGCGCCCGCGTGGTGACGTGGCAGCGCACCCATGGCCGGCACGACCTGCCGTGGCAGAACACGCGCGACCCGTACCGGATCTGGCTGTCCGAGATCATGCTCCAGCAGACCCAGGTGGCGGCGGTGATCGAGTACTTCCAGCGCTTTGTGACCGCGCTGCCCACCGTGGCCGCGCTGGCCGCCGCGCCGGCTGACGCCGTCATGGCGCTCTGGGCCGGCCTGGGCTACTACTCGCGCGCGCGCAACCTGCACCGCTGCGCGAAGGCGGTCATGGACGAGCACGGCGGCGTGTTCCCGACCGATCCGGCCGTGCTGGTCACGCTGCCCGGCATCGGCCGCTCGACGGCGGCGGCCATCGCCGCGTTCAGCGCCGGCGTGCGCTCGCCCATCCTCGACGGCAACGTGAAGCGCGTGTTCGCGCGCGTGTTCGGCATCCACGGCTATCCGGGCGAGCGCGCCATCGAGACGCGGATGTGGGCGCTGGCCGAGCGCGCCTTACCGCCCGCCGGCCCGCATCAGGCCGAAGACATGGTGGCCTACACGCAGGGGTTGATGGACCTGGGCGCGACGATCTGCTCGCGTGGCAAGCCGGCCTGCCTGGCCAATGCGGCGGCCTGCCCGCTGTCCGACGAATGCGTGGCCCGCCGTGAGGGCCTGACCGGCTCGCTGCCGACGCCCAAGCCGCGCGCGGCGATTCCCGAGCGCAGCACGGTCATGCTGATCATCCGTCATGGCCGCGACGTTCTCGTCAATCTACGACCCGACAGTGGCATCTGGGGCGGCCTGTGGAGCCTGCCCGAAATGCCCGTCGACACGGTGCCCTTCGATGCGGACGCCGCCGAGGACGCCGCGCGCGAGGTCGCCCGGCAATTCGGCGTGCCGACGTCTGCCACGCTGGCCGGCGAGCTGACGCATGTGTTCACGCACTTCCGCCTGTTGATCCGCGCGGTGCGGGTGGACCTTGGCGCGCTGGCGCTGCACAGCGGCGCGGACGACGGCGTCAGCCGGCGCTGGTTGTCGCTCGACGACCTCGACGCGCTAGGCACGCCAGCACCGGTGCGGCGGCTGCTCGAAGATCAGGCGCGCGGCGGCTTGTTCTAGAAAAACTCAGGAAATGGCGAGGGGCGTCAGACGATGTGATGCTGGCGCATGTAGCGGTGGACGATCTCGATGCGCATGCCGGCATCGGGCAGCGCCATCAGCATCTGCTTGGCCTTGAGCGGCACGGGCAGCAACTCGCAGAGCCGGTTGGCGACCCAACTCGGGTCGTCCCAGAGATACGGCTCGTTGAAGGGCAGGCGCGATTTGTCGGCCTGCTCGGCATGGATGGCGCTGACGATGCGCCGCAGCGCTGACAGGCATTCGCCGAGCAATTCGAGCTTGCAGTCGATCTCGTCGGGCGGCAGCAACTCCACCCGGGCCACGATCAGGCCGTCATCACGCGTGGTGTGGGAAAGGATCTGGAAGCGTTGCCGGCCGCGCGCCTCGATCAGCAGCACGCCCAGTTGTTCCATATTGCAATCGACGATATCGGCCAGGCAGCCCACGTCTTCGGGCACGGTGGGCTGGTCCGGCTGCGCCACCTCGTTGCCACTCGCGATCAGGCAGACGCCGAATGGCGTACGGTCGCGCATGCAGTTGCGCACCATGTCCACATAGCGCGCCTCGAACACGCGCAGCGGCAGGCGGCCATCGGGAAACAGTACCGTGTGGAGCGGAAACAGCGGCAGCGCGTCCAGATCAGGCGCGGGATGCGTCGAATGACCAGTGTCTGGTGGATGTGACGACATGTGATGCCGACTCCGGTTCCACTGCCAGGGAGGGACGTTGCGCGTCAGCCTGCCGGGGCAAGCTCGCGGTGTCTGACCAGCACATTACCATGTGCCCGGAAGTAGTTGGCAAGTCTTTCGGCGATAAACACCGAGCGGTGCTGGCCGCCCGTGCAGCCAATCGCCACGGTCAGGTAGCTGCGGTTATCGGCAATGAAACTTGGCAGCCACTTCTCCACATAGGCGCGGATGTCCTCGGCCATCGCCAGCACCATCGGCTGGCTTTGCAGGAAGTCGATCACCGGCACGTCGCGGCCCGTGAGCGGGCGCAGCGCGAGGTCGTAATAGGGGTTGGGCAGCGAGCGCACGTCGAAGACCATGTCCGCGTCACTCGGCACGCCATGCTTGAAGCCGAACGATTCGAACAGCAGCGTGAGTTGCTGGCTGTCGCCCCGGATCAACTCCTTGATCCAGCTGCGCAGCGTGTTGGTGCGGACGTTGCTGGTGTCAATGCGGTGCGCCGATTCGGCCAGCGGGCTCAGCAGCTCGCGCTCCATCTCGATGGCTTCGATCAGCGAGGTGTCGGGCGGTGCCGCATCGGCATTGGCGCTGCCCGGCAGGGCGGGTGCCTCGGCCACGCGCCCGGAGAGCGGGTGACGGCGGCGTGTCTCGGAGTAGCGCTGCACCAGCGCGTCGGTGTTGGCGGTCAGGAACAGCACCTGCACCTGGTGGCCGGCGGCCGCGAGCTGGCGCACGGTGTCCGGCAGCCGCGCCAGCGACTCGCGGCTGCGAATGTCGGTGGCCACGCCGAGGTGGGTGTAGCCCTGCTCGGCCAGATAGCTGGTCAGCTCGGGCAGGAATTGTGCCGGAAGGTTGTCGACGCAGTAGTAGCCTGCATCTTCCAGGACATTGAGGGCGACAGACTTGCCGGAGCCGGAGATTCCGGTGATGAGGAGGATCCGCATAGCCCTGCAAGGATAGCACCGGGTGATGGCTGCGTCATGACACCCGGCGCACAAAAGTGACGATCAGGCCGCAGGCTTGGACAGGCACTCGCTCATGAACTTCTTGTAGTCATCGCCCTTCTTGCCCTTGCCCTGCTTGCTGCAGGCGGACATCTTGTCCTGCTGGGTCTTGGGTTCCGCGGCGGCGGCCGGCTTGTTGGAGAGGCAGTCGCTCATGAACTTGTTGCGCTCGTCGCCTTTCTTGCCGGTGGCCTGGGCGTTGCAGGCCTTCATCTTGTCCTGTTGGGCGTTGGGGGCCTTGGCGCCAGATGCGGCGGGGGCCGAGGCACTCTGGGCAAACGCGCCCGTGGCAAGCAGCGGGGTCACCAGCAAACACATCGCGATCAGCTTCTTCATGCTTCTCTCCTTGGCTGTGGAAACACTACGAATGGGCCCGATCCATTGGCTCGATGCCCATTACAGCACAAACGATGGAGTGCCGGGGCGCGTTGACGCGCCCCCGCGTCAGAGCAGGCGGCCCTGGCCGCGCGAGACCACGTCCGCCTGCATGGCGGCGCGCTGGCGGTCCATGAAATCGCGCAGGGTGTCGATGCCGCGCAGGCGCAGTATCGTGTTGCGCACGGCAGCCTCCACCAGCACGGCCAGGTTGCGGCCGGCGGCCACCTGGATTTTCACCATGTGGATCGGCAGGCCCAGGACATCAAGATATTGGGAGTCCAGCGGCAGGCGTTCGAACTCGCCGTCGTTGCGGCGCACCAGCTGCACCACCAGCTTGAGCTTCATCTTCCGGCGCACGGCCGTCTCGCCGAAAATCGTCTTGATGTCGAGCAGGCCCAGGCCGCGCACTTCCAGCAGGTTCTGCAGCAGCGGCGGGCAGCGGCCCTCGATGAAGTCAGGCCCGAGTCGCACGAAATCGACGGCATCGTCGGCCACGAGGCCGTGGCCGCGCGAAATCAGTTCCAGGCCCAGTTCGCTCTTGCCCAGCCCGGACTCGCCCATGATCAGCACGCCCATGCCGAGGATGTCGAGGAACACGCCGTGCATCGTCACGCGCGGGGCGGAGATGCGCGACAGGTAGAGCCGCAGGTGGTCGATCACGGCCGCCGACGACACCGGCGTGGTGAACAGCGGCGTGGACGAGCGCGTGCAGCGCAGCTCCAGGTCCGGCGGCGGCTCCATGCCATCGGCCACGACGAGGAACGGCGGCTCGAGCAGGATCAGCTCGCCCATCTGGCGCTTGCGAGGCTCGTCGTCGAGACGCTGGTAGTACAGGATTTCCGGCTTGCCGAGCACCTGGATCCGGTTCGGGTGGATCAGGTTCAAGTGGCCGACGAGGTCCGCCGCCGAGGTGGCTTCACGGGCGAATTCCACGTCGAAGGCCCGGTCGGCGCCTTCCAGGCCGGCGACCCACGAGAGCTTGATGTCGGCTGCGTTGTCGTCGAAGATCGACTGCGAGGTGACGCCGGTGAGTTCCATGCGCGTATGACTTTCGGGGGCGGACAGGCCGTTTCAGGCGGCCGTTGGGGCGGGAGTCAGGGATGCCACTGCGTCAGCAGATCATGCACCGCTTCCGACGTGGGTAGCGTGGCGAGGCCCTCGCGCATCTCGCGGTCCGAGAGCAGCTGGGCGATTTCCGACAGGATTTCCAGATGTTGTTGCGTGGCCTGTTCCGGTACGAGCAGGAAGATCAACAGCGACACCGGCTTGCCGTCCGGCGATTCGAACGGAATCGGCTCGGCCAGGCGCATGAAGCCGGCCAGCGGCTGCTTGAGGCCCTTGATGCGGCCGTGCGGAATGGCCACGCCGGCACCCAGGCCCGTGGAACCCAGCGATTCGCGCGCGAACAGGTTATCGGTCACGGTAGCGCGGGCCACGCCATGGTTGTTCTCGAACAGGAGCCCGGCTTGCTCGAAGACCCGCTTCTTGCTGGTGACGGTGACGTCGAGATGGATGTTGCCGGGTGGCAGCAATTTGGCCAAACGATTCATGGGCGATGCGCGAGAAGTCAGGTTAGCGGGCCGGGGCGCGAAGGCCGTCCCGCCGGATACGTGGCGAAGCTAGGGTACCGAGAACTTATCTGGGACGCCCGCATTGGAGCGTCCGGCCATTATAGAGCAGGGCTCCACCGCGATTTTGCGATGCAGCGCCGGGGTCGCGGCGGTGCCACGACGTGCCGGCCGGCTTGCCCACCCGGGGTGTCCCGGGGCCGTCCTGTCGTTATTTGTATGGCGGAGCATACACCGAGCAGGGCGGCTTGCGAACACTTGTTCCCATTTTGACCGCTCCCGGGTGTCCCGGATCGTCCTCGGGCGTGGCAATAAGGTAACGAAACATTCCAGGTGCCCGCACCGCCACCGCGGCGGCGCGCGCCCATCAAAAAAGCCGCGCTGATTGCGCGGCTTGAGCTCTTCTTTTCAGTCCTCTGCAGGGTTGGCAACCGCTCTGCTTCCGGTTGCCTGCAGGTCTACTGCTGCGTCAGTTGCTGGGCGGCCATCTGGTACTTCACCGCCTCGCGATCGTGGCCCTGTACGCGGTCCTTGTAGCGGATGACCTGGCGGTCGAGCTTGTCGACCAGACAGTCGATCGCCGCATACAGATCTTCATGATGCGCTTCGACGAAGATGTCCTTCCCCTTCAGATGCAGATTGATTTCCGCGTACTGGCGCCGGTCCTTTTCCTTGTGGTTGTCCACCGATAGCAGCACGCTCACGCCGATGACCTGATCGAAATGTCTGACAATTCGCTCCAGTTTCGTTTCCACATACTCACGCAGCGGGGGCGTGATGTCGAGGTGGTGTCCACTGATCTTGAAGTTCATAGCGCTTCTCCTTCTGAAAGAGCCGCACCAGGCAGGCGGTTGCGGCTCGGCTACAAAGTCTTGCGGAGATTCACTGCGGGGATCTTGAGCGCTTCGCGGTATTTGGCCACCGTGCGGCGTGCGACCACGAAGCCTTGCTCGCCCAGCAGTTCGGCGATCCGGCTGTCGGAAAGGGGATTCCTGGGGTCTTCGGCTCCTATCAGTTGCTTGATCAGCGCGCGGATTGCCGTGGAGGAGGCCGCGCCGCCAGTCTCCGTGGAGACGTGGCTCCCAAAGAAGTACTTCAACTCGAAAGTACCCATGGGCGTGGCCATGTACTTATTCGTGGTGACCCGGGAAATGGTCGACTCATGTAAACCGAGTGTATCGGCTATTTCCCGCAAAACCAAGGGGCGCATCGCGATTTCGCCATGCGTGAAAAAGTTCTTTTGACGTTCGACAATTGCCTGAGAAACACGCAGGATCGTGTCGAATCGTTGCTGGATGTTCTTGATAAGCCACCGCGCCTCCTGAAGCTTCTGCTGCAGGCCCGCCGTCCCCGACTCACCCTTCGCGCCGCGCAGGATCTGCGCATACATGTCGTTGATGCGCAGCCGTGGCATGACGTCCGGATTGAGCGCCGCGATCCATCCGCTGCCGCTCTTGCGCACGAACACGTCGGGCACCACGAAGTCGGCTTCGGGACGGTTGAACGCATGCCCCGGATACGGCGCCAGCGAGCGAATCAGTTCGTGTGCTGCCTTCAGTGCTATTTCGTCCACCTGGAGCGCTTTCTTTAGCCGTGTGTAGTCGCGCACGGCCAGCAATTCCAGGTGATGGTTGACGATGGTCAGCGCCAGGTCGCGATGCGGGTGCTTCAGGCGCCGCAATTGCAGGCTGAGGCACTCGGCGGCATTGCGCGCGCCCACGCCGGGCGGGTCGAAGCTCTGCAGCAGGGTCAGGATCGCGTGGACTTCGTCGATCTCGAACTCGAGTTCCTCGGGCAGTTCGGTGCAGATTTCCTCGAGCGAGGCGCTCAGGTAGCCGTCATCGTCGAGCGACTCGACCAGGAAGATGGCAAGGCCCTTGTCGCGCACGGAGATCTTCAGCGGGGCCAGCTGCTCCATCAGGTGCTCGCGCAGCGTGGGCTCGGCGTCGCGCAGCTGCATCGGCGTCTTCTCGTCCTCGTCGCCCTGGGGGCGGCGGGCAAAGTCGTCGAGGCTCCAGTCGCTGCCGTAGTCCTCGCTGCCGTTGTCGTTGTAGTTGTCGTCCTCGCCGCCGGATGCACCCTCGCTGCGTGCGTCGCCGTTGGGCTGCGGCTCGGAGGAAGCCGGCGCCGGGGCGCTCTGGAGGCTGACCGAGCCATCGGCGGACACCCGCAGCGGGCTTTCGATCCAGTCGTTCTCGCGTTCGAGCAGGGGGTTTTCGGTGAGCGCCTGTTCCACTTCCTGCTGGAGTTCAAGCGTCGAGAGCTGCAACAATCGGATCGACTGTTGCAGCTGCGGGGTCAATGCCAGATGTTGCGAGAGACGAAGCTGAAGCGACGGTTTCATGCGACCTATTCTATGCGCATCCTTCCGACTATGGAACGGAAATTGCTATCGCCTATCGCTCTGGCTTCCTGATCGCCCCCGGCTGTCGCCGTGGACCGAAAGAAACGCGGCCGCACGTGGCGGCCGATGGGTCACATGCGGAAGTTTTCGCCCAGGTAGACGCGTCGCACGGACTCGTTGGCGATGATTTCCTCAGGCTGGCCGGCGGCCAGCACCGTGCCTTCGCTGATGATGTAGGCATGGTCGCAGATGCCGAGCGTCTCGCGCACGTTGTGGTCGGTAATCAGCACGCCGATATTGCGCGCCTTCAGGAAGCTCACGATGCGCTGGATTTCGCCCACGGCGATGGGGTCCACGCCGGCGAACGGTTCGTCGAGCAGGATGAAGCGCGGCGCGGAGGCCAGCGCCCGGGCAATTTCCACGCGGCGGCGCTCGCCGCCGGAGAGCGACAGCGCCGGGTTGTTGCGCAGGTGGGCGATCTGCAGGTCGTCCAGCAGCGAATCGAGGCGCCGTTCGATCTCCGCCTTCGGCAGCGACTTGCCGTTCTCGATCTGCAACTCCAGCACGGCGCGGATGTTTTCCTCGACGTTGAGCTTGCGGAAGACCGAGGCCTCCTGCGGCAGGTAGGACAGGCCCATGCGGGCGCGCTCGTGGATCGGCAGGCCGCTGATGTGCTGGTCGTCCAGCACGATGTCGCCTTCATCCAGCGCCACCAGGCCCACGATCATGTAGAACGACGTGGTCTTGCCGGCGCCGTTCGGGCCGAGCAGGCCGACCACCTCGCCGCTCTTCACGTCCAGCGAGACGTCCTTGACCACGGTGCGCGATCCGTAGCGCTTCTTCAGGTGGCGCACGACCAGCGTGCTGCTGTCGGTACGGGCGGCCGACGGGGCTGCGGAGGCGTTCGGGGCGAGCGTGGCGGAGTCGTTCATCAGGTCAATGCATGCGTGACGCGGCGGGCGCGTCCGGGGTTCAGGGCTTGCCGGGCGCGGGCGCCGGCTTCAGTTCCAGCGGCGGCGGCGCGGCGGCGCCGCTGGCCTGGTCCGCGCGCGGCGAGAGCACGGCGCGCACGCGGCCGGACGGATTGCCGGTGGAGGTGTTGTTGTCGCCGCCCGCGGCCGTGTAGTACTCGTTGCGGCTGTCGTAGGTGATCACGGCGCCGCGGATCTCGTCGACGGTCTTGGCGCCGGCGATCCGCGCCGCACGGGCATGGCCGATCAGCTTCGACATTTCCTGCTTGCCGTCGTACTCGATGCGGTCGCCCCAGCCGTCGATGTATTCATCCACGCCGTCGCGCTTCTGGCGGATATACGCCTGACGGCCCGGGTTGGCCGTGGCCACCGCGTACTGGTAGCCCTCGGGGTCGGTGCGGATCTGCGCGGCATCAGACTTCAGCACCATCGTGCCCTTGGTCAGCACCACGTTGCCGGTCAGCGTGTAGATCTGCTTCACATCGTCATAGCTGGCGTTGTTGGCCTCCAGCACCAGCGGCTTGTCCTTGTCGGCACGCTCCGCCAGCGCCGGCTGGGCCAGGGTCGCGCCAAGCGCGGCGATTGCCACCGCCAGGGCGGGCACGATGCGGCGACAGGACAACGTCGTCAGGGATGGGGTCATGGTGGTCAGCTGAGAGAATGACGGGCGATCCGTTGCCGGCGCCTGGCGTGCTTGTTGTTGTGCTTACTGCGTGGTCCGGGCCTGCCCCGACGGCGGATTCATGACGATGGTGCCGCGTACGTTGCCGAGCAATTGTACTTCGCGTGTGACATTGTTGAAGACCAGCCCGTTGGCGGTCATCACCGACGGCCCGCGCGTGAGCTGTACCGCTTTATCGGTCTTGACGATGTCGTCATTGACCAGCAACTGGAAATATTGCGACGCGGCGGTCATGCGCGGGTCCTTCGCCGCATCGACGCCGGGCTGCCGCACCAGGAAGGCATTGCCGTACAGGTCGATCACCGAGCCCTCGGCGTTCATCACGCCCCGGTCCGCGTTGACCGTGACCGGGGGGCGGTCCGGCTGGTAGGCACGCATGGCCGGCGTGGTCACCTCGTAGGTCTGGTCGTCCTCGAAATGGAGCATCTTCACGCCGGTGAAGCGCATCTTGGTGGCGCCGGTGGTGTCCAGCTCCGTGGCCGAGAAGCGGTCCATGTAGTAGTCCGCCTCATGGCGCTTGGCGCGGTTCTGCGCGGCCTCGTCCTCGTGGGGCGAGTTGATCTGCACCAGCCAGAACGTGCTGCCGGCCACCATCGCCATCAGCAGCAGCGGCAGCAGCCGCATGACCAGACCGGAGATCCTGCCGAAGAAGTCCCGCATCGCCGGCCCCGTTCAGATGACCTTGGCGCGGGTCAGGTCATGGATGTGGAGCGCGCCCACGAGCTTGCCGTTGTCATCCACCACCAGCAGCTGGTTGATGCGGTTCGCTTCCATGATCTGCACGGCTTCCACGGCCAGGTGGTCCTGGTTCACCACGTGGGGGTTGCGGTGCATGACTTCGCCGATGGGCACGGTGCGCCAGTCGCGCGGGGTTTCCAGCAGGCGGCGCAGGTCGCCGTCGGTGAACACGCCGATGGCGCGGCCGTCCGGGTCCACCACGGCCGTCATGGCCATGCCCTTGCGGGTGATTTCCATCAGTGCCTGGGCCAGCGGGGTGTTTTCACGCACCTCGGGGACACCGTTGCCGGTGCGCATGACATCGCGCACGTGGGTCAGCAGCTTGCGGCCCAGCGCGCCGCCCGGGTGCGAGCGGGCGAAGTCTTCCTCGCCAAAGCCGCGCGCGTCCAGCACGGCCACGGCCAGTGCGTCGCCCAGCGCCAGCGCCGCCGTGGTGCTGGCTGTCGGGGCCAGGTTCAGCGGGCAGGCCTCCTGGGCCACGGCGCCGTCCAGATGGGCGTCGGACAGCTTGGCGAGGTTCGATTCCGGGTTCCCGGTGACCGAGATCAGCCCGGCGCCGATGCGCTTGACGATCGGGACGATCGACAGCAGCTCGGCCGTCTCGCCGGAATTGGAGAACGCGATCAGCACGTCGTCGCGCGTGATCATGCCCAGGTCGCCGTGGCTGGCCTCGGCCGGGTGCACGAAGAACGACGGCGTGCCCGTGGACGCCAGCGTGGCCGCCACTTTGCGGCCGATGTGGCCGGACTTGCCGATGCCGGACACGACCACGCGTCCGGTGCAGCCCAGGATCATCTGGACCGCCTTGGTAAACGCGGGGGTCAGTCGGTCAGCCAGCGCGGAAACGGCGTCGGCTTCGATCTTGAGGGTGTGGCGGGCGAGCTTAAGTGCTCGTTCCGCATCGAAATTGGCTATCATGGCGACGAAGTATACCAACGAATGCGATGGCGACCGGCCCGGCTTTTTGGCCGCGGGGTCCCGGCGACCGCCGCTTGCCGTGTTTCCCCGGCGAGGCACCGATGCCGGGACGGCGCGCGTGCCCGGCCGGCTCGTTCCAGGTCAAGCCCCAAGTCTTCCCCGAAGCCCGCCGAATGCATTCTCCGCTGGAACTGACCCTCGTGCTGCTGGCCGCCGCCGTTTTCGGCGTGGTGGCCTTCCGCATGCTGCAACTGCCACCCATGCTGGGCTATCTGGCGGTTGGCATCCTGATCGGTCCCCACGCGCTCGCGCTGGCCAGCGATTCCGCCCAGACCAAGTATCTGGCCGAATTCGGCGTGGTCTTCCTGATGTTCTCGATCGGGCTCGAGTTCAACCTGGGCAAGCTCCGCTCGATGAAACGGCTCGTATTCGGGCTTGGCGGCTCCCAGGTGGTGCTGACGATGGGGTTCGTGGTGGCGGCCGGCTGGGCGCTCTCGGCGTGGACCGGCCTGTCCTGGCAGGCCTCGGTGGCGCTGGGCGGGGCGCTGGCCATGTCCTCGACGGCCATCGTCTCCAAGATGCTTTCCGAGCGCATGGAGCTGGAGGCCGAGCACGGCCGCAACATCATCAGTGTGCTGCTGTTCCAGGATCTGGCCGTGGTGCCGCTGCTGATCATCATCCCGGCGCTCTCGCGCGACCCCGGGGAGCTGGCGGCGGCGCTGGGCTTGGCCACGGTCAAGATCGTGGTGGCCCTCGGCCTGATCTTCTTCGTCGGGCAGCGGCTGATGAGCCGCTGGTTCCACGTGGTGGCGGCGCGGCGCTCGCAGGAACTGTTCATGCTGAACCTGCTGCTGGTCACGCTCGGCATGGCCGCGCTGACCGAGCGGCTGGGCTTGTCGATGGCGCTCGGCGCGTTCATGGCGGGCATGCTGATCTCGGAAACGCCCTACCGGCACCAGGTGGAGGAAGACATCAAGCCGTTCCGCGACGTGCTGCTGGGGCTGTTCTTCGTCACCATCGGCATGCTGCTGAACATCAGCGTGGTGATTGCGCACATCTGGCTGGTGCTGGGGCTGCTGTTCGTGCCGATCCTGTTCAAGCTGGTGCTGATCACGGTGCTGGCGCGGCTGTTCGGCTCGCGGCAGGGCGTGGCCATCCGTACCGGGCTGGGGCTGGCGCAGGCGGGCGAGTTCGGCTTCGTGCTGCTGAACCAGATCGACGGGATCGGGGGGCTGGTGGATCCGGTGCTGATCCAGGTCATCCTGGCCTCGATGCTGCTGTCGATGCTGGCGGCGCCGTTCCTGATCCAGTACAGCGACGCCATCGTGCTGCGTTTTGCCGCCAACGAATGGCTGATGCAGTCGCTCAACATGACCCGCATCGCCGCCCAGAGCCTGCAGACCGAGAAGCACGCGATCATCTGCGGATTTGGCCGGAGCGGGCAGAACCTGGCGCATATGCTCGAGCGCGAGGGCATCAACTACGTGGCGCTGGACCTCGACCCGGACCGCGTGCGCGAGGCCGCCGGGGCTGGCGACACCGTGGTCTATGGCGATGCCGGCCGCCGCGAGGCGCTGATCGCCGCCGGTATCCACCGCGCCGCCGCGCTGATTGTGACCTACGCCAACACGCCGTCGGCGCTGCGGGTGCTGCACCACGTGCAGGAGCTGGCGCCCGCGCTGCCCGTGATCGTGCGGACCGTGGACGATTCCGAGCTGGACACGCTCCAGAAGGCCGGCGCCACCGAGGTGGTGCCGGAGATCATCGAGGGCAGCCTGATGCTGGCCTCGCACGCGCTGGTGCTGCTGGGCGTGCCGATGCGGAGGGTGGTGCGTGGCGTGCAGCAGGCCCGCGACGCGCGCTACAGCCTGCTGCGCGGCTACTTCCACGGCCGGGACGACGAGGAGGACATGATCGAGCGTGACACTGTGCGGCTCCATTCGGTCTCGCTCGGCGCCGAGCACACGGCCGTGGGCCGCCGGCTGGGCGCGCTGGGGCTGGAGCGGATCGGGGTGGAGGTGACGGCGGTGCGCCGGCGCGGCATCCGCGCGTTCGATCCGCAGCCAGAGACCGTGCTGGAACCGGGCGATATCGTGGTGCTGCGCGGTACGCCGGAGGCGCTGGAGTCTGCCGAGGAACGGCTGCTGAAGGACTGAGCGCCTCTATATATAGAGAGGCTCAGGAATGCAGGGGCGAGCCTTCGGCGCCCCAGGACGGCGGCAGGCCGTCCAGCACTGCGCGGGCATCGAGTGAGCGGATCGGCACATGGCTATCGGCCGGAATCCGCCCCTCGCCCTGCAGCATCAGGTAGCGCAAGCAGCACACGCGCAGGAACGACGCGAAATTGGCCGACAGCGAGACCTCGCCGCGATGCGCGGCCAGCTCGTCATGGAGCCGGGTCAGCAACTGGTTGACCGTCATCGCGTCGCGCTGCGCCAGTTCTTCCAGCACTTCCCAGAACAGGTTTTCCAGGCGGATGCTGGTGGCCACGCCGTGCAGCCGCAGCGAGCGGGACTGGGTCTGGTAGGAATCCGGATTGGCCCGGACGAAGATCTCGCACATCGGCATGCCTCCTGCGACGGCGGCGCCGGGGGGGGCGCCGCGTTCGGAAGGCTCTACTGTACGTCGACTGGGTGACTACTGGGTGATCCGGGTCCCGAGCACGGTCAGGAACTGGGCCAGCCACGCCGGATGAGCCGGCCACGCCGGCGCGGTGACGAGGTTGCCGTCGGTATGGGCCTGATCGACCGGAATATCGGCGTATTTGCCGCCCGCCAGCCGTACCTCGGGCGCGCAGGCCGGGTAGGCGGAGCAGGTGCGGCCTTCGAGCACGCCGGCCGCGGCCAGCAGCTGGGCGCCGTGGCAGACCGCCGCGATGGGTTTGTTCGCCGTGGCGAAGTGGCGCACGATTTCCAGCACGCGGTCGTTCAGGCGCAGGTATTCGGGCGCACGGCCGCCCGGAATGACGATTGCGTCATAGGCAGCCGGGTCGACATCGGCAAACGTCGCGTTCAGCGTGAAATTGTGGCCGCGCTTCTCGGTGTAGGTCTGGTCGCCCTCGAAGTCGTGGATGGCCGTGGCGCAGTGGTCGCCGGCCTTCTTGTCCGGGCAGACGGCGTGGACCACGTGGCCCACCATCTGAAGTGCCTGGAAGGGCACCATGGTTTCGTAGTCTTCGGCGAAGTCGCCAACCAGCATCAGAATTTTCTTGGCCATTGCAGTCTCCTGTATGGTTACGGGTGTCCGGAGCCGGTCCAGGCCGGCCGGGCCATTGTGCGGCGGCCTTGCGCGGGGCGGGTGGTAGCCCGTTACCGCAGGCGGCACGCGATTTCCATTTCGACGCAAATCCCCATGGCAGATTCCCTCATCCAGTCCCCCGATCTCGGCGATGTCACCGGTTACCTGCGTGACCGCATTCGCACCGTACCGGACTGGCCCCAGCCCGGCGTGATGTTCCGCGACATCACCCCGCTGCTGCAGAACCCCAAGACCCTGCGCGTGCTGATCGACGTGTTCGTGCACCGCTACATGGACCAGCAGCTGGACCTCGTGGCCGGCATCGACGCGCGCGGCTTCATCCTTGGCTCGATCATCGCGTACGAGCTGAACCTGGGCTTCGTGCCGATCCGCAAGAAGGGCAAGCTGCCGTTCCAGACCGTGGCCGAGGAGTACGAACTCGAGTACGGCAGCGCCACCGTGGAGATCCACGCGGATGCCTGCAAGCCCGGTGACCGCGTGCTGCTGATCGATGACCTGATCGCCACCGGCGGCACCATGATGGCCGGCCGCAAGCTGCTGGAGCGCCTGGGCGCGACGGTGGTGGAGGGCGCCGCGATCGTTGACCTGCCCGAACTCGGCGGCTCGAAGCTGCTGCACAAGAGCGGCCTGCCGCTGTTCACGGTCTGCAATTTCGAGGGCCACTGAGCCCCGCCCCCGCGCCCGCCGTTGTTTTTCCCGCCATTCGCGTCCATTGCCGTCCCTTGCCCTCCATTGCCGGGTACGGGGGCGCGGCGCATAATGCCCCCTTGACAACAACATGATGACCGGGCGGAGCCTCGATATCTGACATCGGCACCGGTCACGAAGGAATAAGGACGCGCAATGGGCGTACTTCTCCATCTTCTATCTGGCGTGGCGCTCCTGGTCTGGGGCACCAACATCGTCAAGGTCGGCATCCTGCGCGTGTATGGCGCCAATCTGCGCCATGTGCTGTCGGTCAGCGTGTCGAACCGCTTCACGGCCTTCGCGGCCGGGCTCGGCGTGACCGGGCTTGTGCAGAGCAGCAACGCCACCGCCGTCATCGTCAGTTCGTTCGTGGGCCAGGGCCTGATCGCCGTGGCGCCGGCGCTCGCCATCATGCTCGGCGCCAACGTCGGCACGGCGCTGATGGTGCAGGTGTTCTCGATGGACCTGTCGTGGCTCTCGCCGCTGCTGATCTTTGTCGGCGTGATCCTCCACCTGAGCTGGAAGGGCAGCCGCCCCGGGCATGTGGGCCGGGTGCTGATCGGGCTTGGGCTGATCACGCTCGCGCTGGAGCTGATCTCGATCGCCACGCGCCCCGTGGTGCAGGCCGCCGGCGTGAAGGTGCTGTTCAGCACGCTGACCGGCGATGCCGCGCTCGACATGCTGATTGGCGCATTCCTGACCATCCTCTGCTATTCGAGCCTGGCCGTGGTGCTGTTCTGCGGCGCGCTGGCGTCGGCGGGCGTGGTGTCGATCCATGTGGCGCTGGCGCTGGTGCTTGGCGCCAACCTGGGCTCCGGGATCTCGGCGCTGCTGACCACTTCGGGCAACAACCAGCCGGGCAAGCGCGTGACGCTGGGTAACCTGCTGTCGCGGCTGCTCGGGTGCGTGATCGCGCTGCCGCTGCTGAACCAGGCCGAGGAACTGCTGGCGCTGGTCAGCACGGACCCGCAGCGGCTCATCGTCAATTTCCACCTGCTGTTCAACGTGGCGCTGGCCGTGCTGCTGCTGGGCGCCACGGCGCCGCTGGCGCGGATCTGCGAGGCCATCCTGCCGGGCCGCAACACCGGCGACAGCCAGGTCACGCCGCGCCACCTCGACCCCGCCGCGCTGCCCACGCCCACGCTGGCGCTGTCCAATGCCGCGCGCGAGGTGCTGCGCATCGGCGACCGTATCGAGCAGATGCTGGACAACATGCTGCGCGTGCTGCGCACCAACGACGCCAAGCTGGCCACCGCCACCTGCCGCATCGACAACGAGGTGGACGACCTCTACACGGCCATCAAGCTGTACCTGACCCAGATCAGCACCGAGGCGCTGGACGAGCACGACGGCCAGCGCTGGACGGAAATCATCTCGCTGACCATCAACCTCGAGCATGCAGGCGACCTGATCGAACGCGTGATCCTGGATGCCAAGGAAAAGAAGATCGCCCATAACCTGGCGTTTTCCGAGGCAGGCATGCAGGAGATCACCGAGATGCACGGCCGGCTGGTGGCGAACCTGCGCCTGGGGTTGTCGGTATTCCTGAACGGGGATATCCGCAGCGCCCAGCAACTGATGGGCGAGAAGGCCAACTTCCGCGAACTCGAGCGAAAGTATGCGCGGACCCACTTGCAGCGCGTGGCGGTGCAGACGACGGAGAGCATCGAGACCAGTTCGCTCCATCTGGACGTCATCAGCGAAATGAAGCGGCTCAACTCGCTGTTCTGCGCCACCGCCTACCCGGTGCTGGAACAGGCCGGGCTGATGAATCGCAGTCGGATGAAGGAAGACCCGCCTGCCGGTGTGACGGGCGTGCCGGAGGCCCAGGCGCGGTAGGGCGTTGACGATTCAATGTAGCAATTAGGGAACAATTTCACGGAAATCTACAAACGCGAACGATTCGCATTTAATATGCGTCACTTCCGCTGCATTTGCTTAGGTCGTGATGTCTTCCCGCCGCTCCGTTGTTCCGTTCGTGGTCTTCGCGGTTCCCGCCGCCGCCTTCCTTTCCCTCCCACTCCCAGCGGCCCATGCCGCCGAGCCGGTGACCGAGTTGCCCTCCGTCACAGTCAGCGCGGCCGGTGACGGCGCCGTGGATGTCGGTTTTGCCACGCGGCGCCCCGCCGGGGTGACCAAGTCCGGCGAATCGGCTGCCGATGCCGCGCAGTCGATCACCGTCATCACGCGCGACCTGCTCGACAGCCAGCAGGCGCAGAACCTCTCCGATGCGCTTCAGAACTCCGCCGGCGTGGTGACCAACGTCTACGGCCGGCGCGGCTGGGACGACTTCGTGATCCGTGGCCAGCGCGCCTCGGAATCGATTTTTGCCGATGGCCTGCTCGTCGACAGCAACAACCGCGTTGCGCAGGAGCTGTTCGGCGCGGAGCGCGTGGAAGTGCTCAAGGGGCCGGCCTCGGTGCTGTTCGGTGCCGTGCAGCCGGGCGGGCTGGTCAATATCGTCAGCAAGCGCCCACGCCCGGAACTGTTCGGCGAACTCGGCCTGACCGTGGGCAACTTCGGCTTCCGCCAGGTGACCGCCGACGTGGGCACGCCGCTGGCGAAGGACAGCAAGGCCGCGTTCCGCCTCAACGCGCTGGCGATGGACAGCGACGACCCAACTGACTCCGTCTGGTACCGCAACCGCTGGATCGCGCCATCGCTGACGTTGGACTTCGGCGCCCGCACCGACTTCACGATCCTGGCCAGCCACAACGAGCGCCACTACGTCCGCCAGCAGGGCCTGCCGGTAAACGGCACGCTGGTCAGCAACCGTAATGGGGTGGTGCCGAACTCGCGCTTTATCGGCGAGCCCGGCGCGCAGCCGTATGACGGCGAGCAGAACCGCATCGGCTACGCGCTGACACACCGCTTCGATTCCGGCTGGACCGTGAACCAGAACCTGCGCTACCAGACTTCCTCGCTGACCGGCACGCTCGTCACGGCCGGGACGATGGCGGTCAACAGCCAGTTGCTGAACCGCGGCGCCACGCAGCAGGACTTCTCGGGCGATGCCTTCGGCGTGGACACCAACGCGCAGCGCACGTTCCGGTTCACCGGGCACGAACACCAGCTCACCTTCGGCATCGACTACCGCCGCACCCGGGAAGACCGTCTGCAGAAGACCTGCCGGGTAGCGGCGCTGAACGTCTACAACCCGGTCTATGGCGCGGCGATCAACTGCCCGGCGAGCTACGGCACCGATGCCACCGACACGCTGAACGCGCTCGGCTTCTATCTGCGCGATCAGGTCCGCGTGGCCCAGCGCTGGATCGTGACCGGCGGCGTGCGCTACGAAACCGCGCGCACCAGCACCACGGACCGCGTTGCCGCCGCCCGTACCGACAACGACAACCACGCGCTCACCGGCAGCGCGGCGGTCATGTACGAACTGACGCCGTGGGCGCGCCCCTACGTCAGCTATGCCACCTCGTTCCTGCCGAACGCCGGCACCGACGTGAACGGCGCGACATTCGAGCCCGAGCGCGGCCGGCAGGTGGAAGCAGGGGTGAAGTTCGATACACCGGGCCAGGCCGGGCTGGTGACGCTGGCGCTGTTCGAGCTGACGCGCAACAACGTGCTCAGCTCGGATCCGGTGAACACCGGCTTCAGCGTGGCGGTTGGCCAGCAGCGCTCGCGCGGGGTGGAACTGGAGGTGACGCAGGACTTCGGCAACGGCCTGAGCCTGTCCGGCGCGTATGCCTATATCGCGAGCGAGGTGACCGAGGACACCACGGCAGCCAACGTCGGCCAGCCGCTCAACGCCGTGCCGCGCCACAGCTTCTCGGTCTGGAGCCAGTACCGCTTCCGCGGCGCGCTGGCCGGCTGGTACGTGGGGGCGGGCATGCGCGGGGAGAGCGCCAAGCGCGGCTACAGCTTCAGCTATACCGTGCCCGGCTACGCGGTGGCGGACCTTGGCGTTGGCTACATCGCCAATCACTGGCGCGCGGCGTTCAACGTCAAGAACGTGTTCGACAAGGCCTACTACGCGGGCGGCCTCAACAACAACGTGCTCCCGGTGGGCAACCCGCGCGTGGCGATGTTCAACCTGACGTTGAACTATTGAGCCCCCGGGGCCCCCTGACAAGCGCCTGACTAGCCCCGCTTCAGCAGCGGGGCGAGGTACTTGCCGGTGAAACTGGCGCGGCTCTTGGCCACGGTCTCGGGCGTGCCCTTGGCGATCACCTGCCCGCCGCCGGCGCCACCTTCCGGGCCCATGTCGAGCAGCCAGTCGGCGGTCTTGATGACGTCGAGGTTGTGTTCGATGATCACCACCGTGTTGCCCTGGTCGCGCAGCTTGTGGATGACCTTGAGCAGCAGCTCGATGTCATGGAAGTGCAGGCCCGTGGTCGGCTCGTCGAGGATGTAGAGCGTGCGGCCGGTGTCGCGCTTGGACAGTTCCAGCGACAGCTTCACCCGCTGCGCCTCCCCGCCGGACAGCGTGGTGGCCGACTGCCCCAGCCGGATATAGCCAAGCCCCACATCGAGCAGCGTCTGCAGCTTGCGCCGCACCACCGGCACGGCGCTGAAGAATTCGTAGGCCTGCTCCACGGTCAGGTCCAGCACCTCGGAAATGCTCTTGCCCTTGTAGAGAACTTCCAGCGTCTCGCGGTTGTAGCGCTGGCCGTGGCAGACATCGCACGGCACGTAGACGTCGGGCAGGAAGTGCATCTCCACCTTGATCACACCGTCGCCCTGGCAGGACTCGCAGCGGCCTCCCTTCACATTGAACGAGAACCGGCCCGGGTCGTAGCCGCGCTCCTTGGCCGACGGCACGCCCGCGAACAGCTCGCGGATCGGCGTGAACAGGCCGGTGTACGTGGCGGGGTTCGAGCGCGGCGTGCGGCCGATCGGGCTCTGGTCGACGTTGATGACCTTGTCGAAGTGCTCCAGCCCCTCGATATGGTCGTGCGCCGCCGGCTCGGCCGTGCTGCCGTACAGGTGGCGCGCCACGGCGTGGTACAGCGTATCGTTGATCAGCGTGGACTTGCCCGAGCCGGACACCCCGGTGATGCAGGTCAGCAGCCCCACCGGAATCTCGGCGGTCACGTTGCGGAGGTTGTTGCCGGTGGCGTTGACGATGCGCAGCAGCCGTTCCTCGTCCGGGGCGGCGCGCGTCTTGGGCACCTCGATACGGCGCTTGCCGGACAGGTACTGGCCCGTCAGGGAGCCCGGCGCCGCCTCGATCTGCGGCGGCGTGCCCTCGGCCACGATCATCCCACCGTGCACGCCGGCGCCGGGGCCGATGTCCACCACGTAGTCGCAGGCGCGGATCATGTCCTCGTCGTGCTCCACCACCAGCACCGAGTTGCCGATGTCGCGCAGATGCTTGAGCGTGCCGATCAGGCGGTCGTTGTCGCGCTGGTGCAGGCCGATGGATGGCTCATCGAGCACATACATCACGCCGGTCAGCCCGGAGCCGATCTGGGAGGCCAGCCGGATACGCTGGGCCTCGCCGCCCGATAGCGTGTCGGCGCTGCGCTCCAGCGACAGGTAGTCCAGCCCCACGTTGTTCAGGAAGTTCAGCCGCGCGGTGATTTCCTTGACGATCTTGTCGGCGATCTCGCGCTTGGCGCCGTGCAGGTTCAGGGTCAGGAACCACGTCAGCGCGTCGCGCAGCGGCCAGCCGTTGACCTCGTAGATGGCCCGCGCCTGATCGTCTTCGCCCACCTTCACGTGGCGCGCCTCGGTGCGCAGCCGGGTCCCCTCGCAGGCCGGGCAGGGCTGGTTGTTCTGGTACTTGGCGAGTTCCTCGCGCACCGCCGCCGAATCGGTCTCGCGGTAGCGGCGCTCCAGGTTCGGGATGATCCCCTCGAACACGTGGGCGCGCACCGTGGTGCGGCCTTTCTCGTTGATATACGTGAACGGGATCTCCGCTTCGCCCGAGCCGTGCAGCACCACCTGCTGGACGTTGGCGGGCAGGTCCTCGAACGCGGTGTCGGTGTCGAAGTCGTAGAACGCCGCCAGGCTTTGCAGCATCTGGAAGTAGAACTGGTTGCGGCGGTCCCAGCCCTTGATGGCGCCCGAGGCCAGCGAGAGGTTGGGGAAGGCCACCACGCGCTTCGGATCGAAGAAGGTGATCTGGCCCAGCCCGTCGCAGCTCTGGCAGGCGCCCATCGGGTTGTTGAACGAGAACAGCCGCGGCTCCAGTTCCTGGAGGGAATACGAGCAGATCGGGCAGGCAAAGCGCGAGCTGAACACGTGCTCATGCCCGGTATCCATCTCCAGCGCGATGGCGCGGCCGTCGGCCAGCCGCAGCGCGGTTTCGAACGATTCGGCCAGGCGCTGCTTGAGGTCGGCGCGCACCTTCACGCGGTCCACCACCACCTCGATGCTGTGTTTCTCGGTCTTCTTGAGCTTGGGCAGCGAGTCGATGTCGTAGACCTTGGCCTCGGCCTCATGGGCCGTGCCGCCGCCCGAGCGCACGCGGAAGCGCACGAAGCCCTGGGCCTGCATCGTATCGAACAAGTCCGAATGTTCCCCCTTGCGGTCCGCCACCACGGGCGCCAGGATCATCAGCTTGGTGTCCTCGGGCAGGGCCAGCGCGGCATCCACCATCTGGGAGACGCTCTGCGCCTGGAGCGCGATGTGGTGGTCCGGGCAATAGGGCGTGCCGGCGCGGGCGAACAGCAGGCGCAGGTAGTCGTGGATCTCGGTGACCGTGCCCACGGTGGAGCGCGGGTTGTGGCTGGTGGCCTTCTGCTCGATCGAGATGGCCGGGGAGAGGCCCTCGATCAGGTCGACATCGGGCTTCTCCATCAACTGCAGGAACTGGCGGGCGTAGGCGGACAGCGATTCGACGTAGCGGCGCTGGCCCTCGGCATAGAGCGTGTCGAACGCCAGCGACGACTTGCCGGACCCCGACAGCCCCGTGATCACGATGAGCTTGTTGCGCGGCAGGTCGAGGTTGATGTTCTTCAGGTTGTGGGTACGCGCCCCACGGATCTTGATTTCTTCCATATACCGATTAGTTGCCCAGCCAGGCCGCCGCTGCCGCCGGGGCGGACAGGTCGGTCTCACGGAATGTTCAAAGTGCCTTGCACAACGCCCGAAGCGCCGCCCAGACCGGGGCGCCAGGGGGCCGTTCGGCCGCCGCGTGACCCGGAAAGCGCGGGGAAGCAAACCTGCTAATATACCGAACTTCGGTTTCCCGGGTTGCCCGTTGGCCATCCGGCATGCGGACGGGTGCCACATGGCCCGCCATCCGGGTGCTTCGCATCGACCGAGCCAGAATTCCATTCACGAGCGCAATGCCGTCGATTCCTTCTTCTCCCCAGCCCGCCAATCTCGCCGACCCGGCCGCCCAGACGGCGCCCGTGCGCGACCGCATGACGAAAAGCGAGTTGCGTGCCAGTCTCTCGCTGGCGAGCATCTTCGCGCTGCGCATGCTGGGCCTGTTCCTGATCCTGCCGGTGTTCGCCGAGTACGCGCGCGGCCTGCCCGACGGGCACGACGCCCAGCGCATCGGCCTGGCCATGGGCATCTACGGCCTGATGCAGGCCTTCCTCCACATTCCGCTGGGCTGGTTGTCCGACCGCATCGGGCGCAAGCCGGTGATGGTGGCTGGGCTGCTGCTGTTCGTGGCCGGCGCGCTGGTCGCGGCCTTCTCGGACACCCTGGCCGGCATTACCATCGGCCGGGCGATGCAGGGCATGGGCGCCATCTCGGCGGCCATCACGGCCTGCATTGCCGACCTGACGCGCGAGCGCCATCGCACCAAGGCCATGGCGATGGTCGGCGGCAGCATCGGGCTGACCTTCGCGCTGTCCCTGGTGATTGCCTCGCCGTTGCTGAAGAGCATCGGCATGTCCGGCATCTTCTGGCTGATGGCAGTGCTGGGCGTGCTGGCCATCGGCGTGACACTGTTCCTGGTGCCGGCCCCGCCGCCGCCGCACCCGGTGCGCATGCCGTTCCGGCAGGTGCTGCTGAACCCGGACCTGATCCGCATGAACGTGGGCGTGCTGGCGCTGCACGCCAGCCAGGTGGCGATGTTCATGGTCGTGCCGGCCATGCTGGCCGATGCCGGCATGCCGCTGGACCAGCACTGGAAGGTCTACCTGCCCGTGGTGCTGGTCTCCTTCGTCCTGATGCTGGGGCCGATGATGGCCGCCGAGCGCTATGGCCGGGTGCGCCCGGTGCTGCTGGCCTCGGTGGCGCTGATGACCGTGGTGCAGCTGCTGTTCGCGGCAGTACAGGGTCTGTGGCCGATAGTGGGTGTACTGCTGTTGTTCTTTGTGGCATTCAACGTGCTGGAAGCCATGCAGCCGTCGCTGGTGTCGCGCTACGCGGCGGCCGGGCGCGGCGCGGCGCTGGGGGTTTACAACACCACCCAGGCGATGGGCCTGTTCCTGGGCGGCGTGGTGGGCGGCTGGCTGCTCAAGCACGAAGGCCGCAGCGCGGTATTCCTCGGCTGCGCGGCCGTGCTGGTGCTCTGGCTTATAATCGCGTGGAGCATGAAGGCGCCACCGGCCCGCGGGCAGGAGGGTGCGTCGGGAGTGGCGGGTTAGACACACTTGTTGTCATATCCGTAGCAGTCCGAAACGCTTTTTCGTCTTAACGGGGTTAGCATCTACACGCGCCCGACCGGATATCCGGGGGCGCGTGATGTCGTTTACCGTGTTGTCGTTTACGTCCTGTGACGGACGACCCACAAGCAAATCAGTCATGCCGTGCCGCCGCAGGGAAGCGGGGCGCGGTTCTTGGAGAACATTTACATGGCATCGGTCAACAAAGTCATTCTCGTCGGTAACCTGGGCGCCGACCCGGAAACCCGCTACATGCCCAGCGGCGACGCCGTGACGAACATCCGCCTGGCGACGACCGATCGCTACAAGGACAAGCAGTCTGGCGATTTCAAGGAAGCCACCGAGTGGCACCGCATCGCCTTCTTCGGCAAGCTGGCCGAGATTGCCGGCCAGTACCTGAAGAAGGGCTCGTCGGTCTATATCGAGGGCCGCATCCGCACACGCAAGTGGCAGGACCAGTCCGGCCAGGACAAGTACAGCACCGAAATCGTCGCAGACCAGATGCAGATGCTGGGCGGCCGCGCGTCGGGCGGCGGTGAGGAAGGCAGCTTCGGTGGCGGTGGCGGCGGCTACAGCCGCGAAGCCCAGGGCGGCGCCGGCGGTGGCGGTGGTGGCTACGGCGGCGGCCGTGCCCAGGGCGGCGCCCAGGGTGGCGGCGCGCAGGGCGGTGGCCAGCGCCGGCCGCAGCAAAGCCCGTCGAACGGGTTTGAAGATATGGATGACGATATTCCGTTCTGATCTTCTGTCAGCCGTTCTGATAAAGAAAAACCCCGCGCGATGCGGGGTTTTTTTATGGCGGCTTCGCCAGGGTGGCCTTGTGCAGCGTGGTGGACACGCTACATACATTTGCGGTCAATGCTGAAAAGCATCCCGCCGTGATCTAAGATGCGCCCCGCATCACTTTGTGCCAATAACAATACAATTTGAACGGGGTAGTCAATGAACTCCAATTTTTGTCGTGGAATGCCGCGGGCCGGCGTGCGCGCGCCGCAAGCGTCCTCTATCACTCTGGCTGTTGCGCTGCTGTTTCCGATGGCTGCGTCGGCCGGCGAATATTTTGCTTCCAGTTTCGCCGAGCTGCAGTCGGCCATTGCGGCCGCCAATGCGGACGGCGATGCCACTGCCACCATTCGCCTGAGCGCTGACGTGACAATGCCAGGGGGCGCCTGGTCAATCGGCACGCCTACCAAGCCTATCACCCTCGATACCAATGGTTTTGTGCTGACGAAGACCGGCGCGCTGGGGAACTATGCGACATCCGCGGCGGGACCGCTGACGTTGAACGGCACCTATACGGTTGCCCCGGACACGGCGGGCGGCACGGCCATGCTGATCAGCGGAGGCGGCCAGGCCATCGTCAATGGCACCGTGACCGGCGGCAACACGACGGTGGCGGGCAGCGAGAGCGGGGCAGCCATCTCGGTACTGCCCAACGCATCCGTCGTCAACAACGGTTCGGTCAAGGGCGGCAGCGGAACGAATTCGGCCAACGGTACGGCAGGCGTATCGCTCTCGACCAATGCCAAATTGGTCAACGCGGCCACTGGCACCATCACGGGGGGCGATGCCTCGGGTGGCCAGGCCGGCACCGCCGTGAACCTGACTGCGACCGTCACGGGCGGCGTGGTCAACGCGGGCATTATTCGCGGGGGCGCCGACCTGAGTGGTGGCGGGGCCGGTGGCGTCGGCATACGCGTGGCGGCGGGTACGCCTACCGTCACTAACACGGGGCTGATCGAAGCCGGTGCGGGCGCGGCGGCTATCGTTGTCAATAGCACCACCGGAACGCTGACGGTCGTCAACGCGGGCACGATCCGCGCGGGTACCGGTTACGCGAATGCCATCGAATTCGCCTCGGGCGGCACTGGCAGGGCTGTGCTCGAACTGCAGGCCGGCTCCAACATCGTCGGCAACGTCGTCGCCAACGCCACGGTGGCCAACGACACCTTCCGCCTCGGCGGCAACACGGACAGCGTGTTCGATGTCTCGACCATTGGCGTCGCCGGGCAGTACCGCTACTTCGACACCTTCGTGAAGACTGGCACCAGCACCTGGGCGCTGACGGGCACGGGCTCGGTCACCGCGCCGTGGACGGTCGACCAGGGCACGCTGCAGATCGGCAATGGCGGCACCAGCGGCAGCCTGGCCGGCAATGTCTTGGTCAACAGCGGCGCCACGCTGGCGTTCAATCGCTCGGATAGCTATACCTACGGCGGCATCGTCTCGGGCGCCGGCGGGGTGACGCAGAACGGCACCGGCACCACGGTGCTGACCGGCGCAAACACCTATACGGGCGCCACCGCCATCAACCTCGGCACGCTGGCCGTCGATGGCTCGATCACGAGCCCGGTGACCGTGAACGCCGCGGGCACGCTGTCCGGCGCCGGCACGATCTTCGGCAATGTCACGAACAGCGGCACGGTGACCCCCGGTGGCTCGGGCGTGCTGACCATCGCCGGCAACTACATCGGCAACGGTGGCACCGTGCGCGTGAACACCGTGTTCGGCGGCGATGCTTCGGCCACCGGGCGCCTTGTGGTGACCGGCGATACCTCGGGCACAAGCCAGATCCGGGCGGCAAACGTCGGTGGAGCCGGCGCCGCCACGGTCGACGGGATCAAGATCATCGACGTCCAGGGCGCGTCGAACGCTACCTTCACGCTGGCCGGCGACTACACCTTCCAGGGCCAGCAGGCCGTGGTGGCCGGCCCGTACGCGTACCGCCTGGTCAAGAATGGTGTGTCGACACCGACCGATGGCGACTGGTACCTGCGTTCCACGCTGGCCGAAACGCCTGCCGGCAGCACCTCGGCCACGGCTGCCACGCCGCTGCTGGCACCGACCGTGCCGCTGTACGAGGCCTATTCCAGCGTGCTGCAGCGCTTCAACGAGCTGGGCACGCTCCAGCAGCGCGTCGGCAATCGCTCATGGTCGCCCAACGCCGCCGTGCAGGCCGAGCAGGATGCGGGCAAGCCGATCATCGGCCGCGGTGCCTGGGCACGCATGGAAGGCTCGAACACCCATATCGATCCGTCCACCAGCACCACCAGTGCCAGCTACAACGTGCGCATGTGGAAGTTCGAGGGCGGCGTGGATGCGCCGGTCGTCGAAAACCAGGCCGGCACGCTGGTGGTGGGCCCGACCTTCCACTACGGCATTGCCAACTCCAATGTCTCGTCGATGTTCGGCAACGGTTCGATCGATGCCACCGGCTACGGCTTTGGCGGCACGGCGACGTGGTACGGCAACAATGGCGCGTACGTCGATGCCCGCGCTACCGTCACCTGGTACGACACCGACCTCCGCTCGTCGACGCTGTCGACCAAGCTGGCCAACGGCAACCGCGGCAGCGGCGTGGCTACCAGCGTGGAAGCCGGCCACCAGCTTGCGCTGGGCGGCGACTGGTCGATCACGCCGCAGGCCCAGCTTGCGTGGTCGCAGGTTCGCTTCGATGCGTTCACGGACCCGTACGGCGCCAATGTTTCGCGTGACAACGGCAATAGCCTGGTTTCGCGCCTGGGCGTATCGCTTGATCACGAGACCAAGTGGACGGCCGGCAACGGCAAGACCCGCCGCTCGCACGTGTACGGCATCACCAACCTGTACTACGACTTCCTGCACGGCACGTCGGCGCGTGTCGCCGACATCAGCGTGGTCAGCAAGGAACAGGCGTTGTGGGCCGGGCTTGGCGTGGGTGCGTCGCTGAGCTGGGATGACGATCGCTATACCGTCTACGGCGAACTGCTGGCGCGCACCAGCGTGCAGGACTTTGGCGACAGCAATGCGATTGGCGCCAAGCTCGGCGTCCGTTTGAAGTGGTAACGCTGCGCCAGCGACCATCGCGCCCGCTCGCTGCCTCGCTGCCGTGAGACAGCGAGGCAGCGAGGCAGCGAGCGGCGCCGGGGCCGGGGGGCGGGGCATTGAGCGGCGACCTAGCGCGACTGGCGCCCGGATCGTCGCGCCGTCAGCCCACCCAGCACCGTCGCCCACGCGAAGGGGCGCGGATCGGCCAGCATGCTCATGGCCCGGGCGTAGTCGAGCGTCAGGCCAGGCGTCCACGCCATGGTGGAGGCGCGCTTGCGCAGATGAGCGGCTACCCACAGCTCCGGCGTCAGAAGCAGCCGCAACAGCGGCCACCAGCCATCGAGACGCGCCCAGACGCGCGCGGCGGCGCCCTCGAGCGCGGCGTCTAGCGCGTGCGCCACGGTGCTCGAGCAGTTGCGGTGCGTCAGGTTGTAGGTAGTGTTCTGGCGATAGTCGTGCCAGAAGCTTCGCAGGCGGTCGGCATCATAGTTGCGAATGCGCACCTGCACCGTGGACGGACACCAGGCGCTTGATTCGGTCGGATAGTCCGGCTGGAACAATCCTGGCACGTCGTTCTCGCGCGTGGCGCGCAGCAGGCGGGCAAAATCGTCTGGCGAACGGTCGATCTCGACGGCCGGATAGAGGCTGATATAGATCCCCTCCGGCGCCTCCAGCGCGGCGTGGCCCGTGGATATGACGCCGTCGCGGTCCACGGCGGCGATGTAGCGATCGATGATCGGCTGGCGCTGCGCCTTGGCCTTTGCGGAGCCCACCGGTGTCCACACGTGAACGATCAACGCGCGCTCGTCTGCGGCAGGCGGGCCGCGCCATGTCGTGAGGCGCTGTCGGTCAGCCCCGGCCGCCATGACCGCTGGGTCGTCCCGCAGGCCAGGACCGGCGGACAGCCGCCGTACGCGCGACGCCAGCAGCAACATGTTCCAGCCGCCGAAGATCAACCCGAGCCCCACGCAGTAGGGCACCGTGCCAACGTAGTGAGTGGGATAGGGTTGGATGAAGAAGATGGCAATCGCGATTTCGAGCAGGCCGCCGGCCATTGCCAGGCGCCAGGTGCGAAAGCGCACGACATGCGCCGAAGCCACCTGCAGCAGGCCGTCGGCAAGAAACAGCGTGCCAAAGATCAACGACAGGATCATGTGGCCATGGTGATGCCCGGCCAGCACGAGGATCGCTGCCACACTGAAGGCGGCGCCCTTGACGTAGCGCAGCGTCCGCTGCCCGCCCATGCCGGTCGAGGCCACGGTCAGCGTGGCCAGCCCTTCGATCAGGAGCAGCCAGGCGAAGGGCTCGATCGGAAAATCGAGCTTGCCGTCCAGCGCATCGACGAACAGCACGGTGCCCACCACCATGCTGACCGCGCCGGCCCAGGCCAGCCCCTTCCATCGGGTACGCAGGTAATCGACTCCTAGTAGCAGCATCAGCAGGCGAACCATCGGAAGCTCCGGCGCGGTGTCAAGAAAGGCCCCGGGTGGAGTTTACCGTGCAAAAGCGCGATGGCCGCGCCCCCAGTCGTGACGCTGCCCCGAGGGATTACTGTGCCGATCCGCCCGCCGGCGTGCCCGCTACCTTCGGTGCTGCCGGGGCGGGCTGGTCCACGAAGAACGCGCCGCGCAGCTGCGACGTGGCCGCGCGGGTGCCTTCGTCCACGGCGCCCATCAGGTTTTCGTATTCCGGCGCCTGATCCCAGTCGCCCTTGGCGGCGTTGCGGTTCTCGACCTTTTCATACCATTCGAGCTTGTTGGTCGAGAGATCCACCAGCTGCCCGGTCAGGGAGATAAGGGCCGTCGGCGGGGTCAGCGGCAGGAAGCCGTAGTAGCTGCGGACCGTGCCCAGCGAGGCGGCGCTCACCAGCAGCAGCTTGTCCGCCTTGTACTTCCGGGCCAGCGGGCGGTAGTCGCGCAGTGCCACGCCATCGCCCGAGCCCTCCGTAAACTTGCCGAGGGACTCCGTATCGATCGGCTCCTCGATCATCACAACCTTGATCTGGCGCGATTCCAGGCCCTGGGCGAATTCCTTGGGCAGCCCGCTCACCTTCGAGAAATCCTGCTTCTGCAGGCGGTCGACGATGGCCTTGGCGTTGGCCCGGTTGATGGCGTAGTCCAGGATGCCCTGCGCGCCCAGCATGACCTGGTTCGGCTCGGGCAGCTTCTCGAGGGCGACCGCGACGGTCTTCTCCTTGTTCTCGAACAGTGCGCTGGTGGCCGGAATCGGCTTCTGCACCACTGCGCAACCCGCGAGGGCGGTAACGGCCAGCAGCAGCCCGGCGAGATAACGACGACCCATGGTTTCTTCTTTTTTTATCGGATGAGGGAAAGACATGTGTCGATAACGTCCCGTATGGCCGGACTTTGAGCCCCGGGAAGTGGGGTAGACATGCCCAGGGGGTAGCGCGGCGGCGTGGAAAAATCTAATTTCAAAAAATTTGAATAACTGCGTGAGACTTTGGCGGCTTTTCGGCACTTATCGCCCCGTATAGTTCATCCCATCGCAGCGCCACAACAAAGCAACGGCGAACAGCGAAAAGCAATAAAACTGAACGAAACAACCTTTATTTACCGGAGAAACCACCATGTCGAACGCCAACAACGCCAAGCTGCAAGTCCTGACCCCGCGCAACAGCCAGCTGATCATCATCGACCACCAGCCGCAGATGGCCTTCGGTGTGCAGTCGATGGACCGCCAGACCATGAAGAACAACGT